>DAINOM010000319.1:0-1525 GCA_036735445.1 Propionicimonas sp. | reverse complement strand
TCACTCAGTCGGTCGGCGACCTCGGCGCCACCGTCGTCGCCGGCATCCTGTGGACCCTCTTCTCCCCAGAGGTGGCGTTCGCCTACGCCGCCGGCTGGATGGTGCTCAGCGTGGTGGCGGCGCGGGTACTCCCGCCGAAGCCATGAGGCGTCCAGACGCGCCTCGAACGACGGTCGAGCGACCACGCGGCCGCCCTGGCCGGAGGGCTCAGTCCTCCACAGGGACGGTGCTCGGCTGCTCCTGAGCCCCACCGGCTCCGGGCCCTCGGTCGTCGAAAGCGAGGGTGTCGGCGGGCGCGCGGGACGCCCCGCAGGCGCGCCTGAGGACCCACAGAAGGGGCCTCCATCCGTCGTTGCCGGTGACCACACCGGTGATGATGGCGAGGCCGCCGACGACGCTGGACGCGGTCACCCGCTCGCCGAGGACGACCGCCCCGGCGACGACGCCGACCAGCGGCACAAGGTAGGTGACGGTCGAAGCGCGCACCGCGCCCCAGTGGTTCACCACGGTGGTGTTCCAGATGTAGGCGAGCCCTGTGCCGAGCACGCCCAGGCCGAGCATCGACCCGACGACCCGTGGGGTCGGGGTGAACGGAGCGGCAGCCAGCCACGGTGTCAGCGGGAGCAGGATGAGTGTGCCGAGCCCGACCTGGACGAACGCGGTCGGGATCGCCGGTAGACCGTGGGGGGCGACGAACCGGCGCAGCCACGTGAACGCCATGCCGTAGCAGAGGGCGGCGGCAAGGCAGGCGCCCTTGGCGAGCAGGTCGCCGCCGAGCAGCACGCCGGCGGCGTCCCCGCCCCAGGGGAGGAAGACGATGATGACTCCGGCGAAACCGACGACCAGGCCGAGGGCGCGGGCCAGTCCCAGCCGCTCGGTTCTCAGCGCGACGCTGGACACGAGAATCGTCATCAGCGGAGTGGTGGCGTTGAGGACGCTCGCCAGGCCCGAGGGGATGCGCAGCTCCGCCCAGGAGAACAACAGGAACGGCAGGACGCACAGCAGCAGCCCGACCACGGCGAGGTGACCCCAGACCGCCGGATCCCGGGGAAGGCGCTGCCGCCTGATCGCCACCACCACGGCCAGGGTGATCGTCCCCAGCGCCATGCGGGCGAGCACGACCTGGCCCGGCACCAGCCCCTCGAGACCGATCTTGATGAACAGGAAGCTCATCCCCCAGGTGAGGGCGAGCGCCAGGTACGGGGCCAGGATGGCACCGGTTCGAGCGTCGATCCGGTTCGAGGGCGTCGGCATGGGCGTCGGTCTCCTTCGCGGGTGTGCGTCCATTGCACCGTGATCGGCGACCGCGACCAAGCGGGTTTCGGACCTGGCTACGGACGCCGTGGGCCCGCGCACAGCCGCCGAACGGCGCCTCGGTCCGTGGTCGCCCGGCAGGCGACAGCAGGCATCGTCCCGGGGCGACTAGAGTCGAGTCGGGCGGTGGGGCTCGCCCACTCAGAACCGTCGCCCTGCGACCAACGGTCCCTACCTCGTGCACAGCCCGGCTGGATGCGGAGGTGGGACG
>DAINOM010000318.1:0-1539 GCA_036735445.1 Propionicimonas sp. | reverse complement strand
AGCGGTTGACCACCCGGTTCACCAGGCGGTGGTTCATCGCGATCATGATGCCGCGGCCGGGGACCACGTCGACCGGGTGCGCACCGGCCATCGCGGCGATCTGGCCCGCCCACGGACCGGCGCAGTTCAGCACGAACGAGCAGTCGATGACGACGTCCTCGCCGCTCTTCAGGTCGGTGGCGTGCACGGCGGTGACCTTGCCGTCCGCCGTGTCGATCTTCGTCACCCTGTGGTAGGTCAGGATCTCGGCGCCGTAGGCCTTCGCGGAGTTCGCCGCGCCCCAGACCAGCTGCCAGCCGTCCACGGAGCCGTCCTCGACCTCGATGGCGCGCAGGATCCGCGGGTTCAGCCGGGGTTCGTTGCGCAGCGCCTCGGCGACGCTGATCTCGTGGGCCGGGACGCCGGTGGCCTTCGCGCCCTCCAGGAACTTGTCGGCGAAGGCCGGGTCGTCGTCGGGTCCGGTGACGAAGTAGCCGCCGGTGGTCTCGATCGCCGAGGCCTGGATCCGGCTCAGGATCGCGTTCTCCTGCGCGCACTCCGTCGCGGACAGCGGGTCGCTCACCACATACCGTCCGCCGGAGTGCAGCAGACCGTGGAACCGTCCCGTGGTTCCCTGGCCGAGGTCGGCCCGCTCCAGCAGCACGGTGCTGTAGCCACGCATCGCGACGTCGCGCACCACTCCGGCCCCGGTCGAGCCGCCACCGATGACCACGACGTCGACAGCCAGCTTCCTCACGTAGACCTCCCGAAAGACCTGTGGGCGCCGTCGGCCCCTGACTCACCGTCGACGTCCGGGCAGCGCACATGCGCCTCCTGTGGCTCAGGCTAACCACGGACGGGGACGGGATTCAGCATCGGCGGCCAAGGTCGCCCAGACGTGCAGAGGTGCCCTGCACACATGGGAAATCGCCCTCGGCGGCCGCCGGAGCTGCCGAAAGTCGCCGAAGCTGCCGAAGGTTCGCCAGCTTCGGCAACCTTCGGCAGCCTCTGGTCGTCGGTCGGCCCGGGGTGGACCGAAAGGGGAACCGTCCCCGGTTGCGGGTGGGAACCTAGGGCCGGATCCGGTCGAGGACGGCGCGGGCCGTCCCCTCGTCCAGCACCAGGTCGGTCGCGGTGCCCGCGCGCAGGGCGCCGATCACGGCCGGGGCGCGGGACGGGTCGGCCACCACGCAGATCCGTCGCGGCACGGTCTGCAGCTCCGCGGGCGTGAGGCCGGTGGCCCGGTCGTTGTAGGAGATGTCGGCGTAGGAGCCGTCCTCGCGCAGCAGCACCGTGCAGACGTCTCCGACCACGCCGTCCGAAGCCAGCTGGCGCATGTCGGCCGCGTCCATGTAGCCCGCCGTGTAGACGTGCGACGGCACCCGTCCCTCCAGGCAGCCGACGCCGAACACCGCGAGGTCGAGCTTGGCGTGCAGCTTCAGCACGTTCTGCACCGAACGCTCCCGCCACATCGCCTGCTTGGTCGCCGCGTAGTCGAAGAACGCGGGGACGGGGAACAGCACGACCCGCGCGTCGAAGGCGTCCCCGATCGCCTGCAGG
>DAINOM010000317.1:0-1540 GCA_036735445.1 Propionicimonas sp. | reverse complement strand
TGTGGGCGGTGGTCAGCCGCGGCGGACTGGGCAGCCTGCGGCTGGTCGGCCTCGGCCCGCGGCTGCTCGAAACGCTGGCGGTCTCGATGCCGTTGCTGCTGCTCAGTAGCGTGCTCGGCGGCCTGGTCACCTGGTTCGTCCGCCACCGGCGCCCCGCGTCCTGAGCTCCGGGTGGTTCGGTAGGGTCTGGGCCATGCCCTTGCGCCTGGTCGTCCTGGTCTCGGGCTCCGGCACCCTGCTGCAGGCCCTGCTGGACGCGAGCGCGTCCGGTGAACTGGACGCCGCTGTCGTCGCGGTGGGCGCCGATCGTCCCGACGCCTACGGCCTCGAACGCGCCCGCGCGGCAGGGGTGCCCACCTTCGTCCATCCGCTGACCGCCGGCGCCGACCGGGCGACCTGGGACGCGGAGCTCACCGACCTGGTCGCGGCCCACGAGCCCGACCTCGTGGTCAGCGCGGGCTTCATGAAGCTGGTCGGGGCGGCCTTCCTCGCGCGGTTCGGCGGCCGGATGATCAACACCCATCCCGCGCTGCTGCCGTCCTTCCCGGGCATGCACGCCGTCCGCGACGCCCTCGCGCACGGCGTGAAGGTGACCGGGAGCACGGTGTTCCTCGTCGACGCGGGCGTCGACTCCGGCGAGATCATCGCCCAGGAGCCGGTGCGCGTGCTGCCCGGCGACGACGAGGCCACGCTGCACGAGCGCATCAAGATCGTCGAGCGGCAGCTGCTGGTCGACACCGTCAACCGAATCAGCCGAGGGGACAGATGAACGACCTGCTGCCGATCCGCCGCGCCCTGGTGTCGGTGTATGACAAGACGGGTCTGGCCGACCTCGGCCGGGCCCTGGCCGGCGCCGGGGTGGAGATCGTGTCCACCGGCTCGACGGCCGCGACGCTGGCCGCCGCCGGCGTGCCGGTGACGCCGGTGGAGGGGGTGACCGGCTTCCCCGAGTGCCTGGACGGCCGGGTGAAGACCCTGCACCCGCACATCCACGCGGGCCTGCTGGCCGACCGGAGGCTGGCGTCCCACCGCGAGCAGCTCGCGGAACTCGGCGTGGCGCCGTTCGACCTGGTCGTGTCGAACCTGTACCCGTTCACCCAGACCGTGGCCTCGGGCGCGGACGAGGACGAGTGCGTCGAGCAGATCGACATCGGCGGACCGTCGATGGTGCGGGCCGCGGCCAAGAACCACCCGTCGGTGGCGATCATCACGTCTCCTTCGCAGTACCCGGCGCTGCGGGACGCCCTTGCCGCGGGCGGGTTCACGCTCGCCCAGCGGAAGGCGCTGGCCGCGGCGGCGTTCGTGCACACCGCCACCTACGACGTGGCGGTGGCGTCGTGGATGGGTTCGGTGCTCACCGACTCCTCCGGTGGCGACGGCTTCCCCGCCTGGGTCGGCGCGACCTGGGACAAGCTCGGCACGCTGCGCTACGGCGAGAACGCGCACCAGCGCGCGGCGCTGTACGGCAGGGGCGATGGCCGCGGCGGGATCGCGACCGCGCAGCAGCTGCACGGCAAGGAGATGAGCTACAACAACTACA
>DAINOM010000316.1:0-1544 GCA_036735445.1 Propionicimonas sp. | reverse complement strand
CGATCACCACCTTGGGCATGAACCGGATCAGCCGCTGCACCTCCAGGATGTGCAGCCGGCCCGGGCTGCCGCCCTCGCCGTACTCGTACCCGGCCCGGCCCCGAATCCGCTGGTCACCGCCCGAACAGAACGCCCAGCCACCGTCCTTGGGGGACGGGCCGTTGCCGGTGAGCAGGACGCAGCCCACGTCCGAGCTCATCCGGGCGTGGTCGAGGGCCGTGTACAGCTCGTCCACGGTGTGCGGACGGAAGGCGTTGCGCACCTCGGGTCGGTTGAAGGCGACCCGTACCGCGGGTACGTCGACGGCCCGGTGATAGGTGATGTCGCTGAAGTCGAACCCGTCGACGGGACGCCACCGCTCGGGCTGCCAGGGGTTGGTCATGGGCTCAGGGTAGCGGGGACGTCGTCAGGCTCCGGAGCGATCGCGCACGGCCACGGCGACCCCTGGCACATCCGTGAAGACCCCGTCCACGCCCCAGGCGAACATGCGCGCCAGACCGCGTGTGCTGTTCACCACCCACGGACGCACCGCGAGACCCGCGGCGTGCGCGCGACGCACGTAGCCCGGGCCGAGCAGGTAGCGGACGGGCGGGTGCAGCGCCGTCACCCCGAGCTTCGCCGCGTAGCGCCACGGCTTGTACAGCGGATCGGTGTAGAGCATCGCCAGTTCGGTCGGCGCACCCAGCTTCAGCAGGTGCCGCAGCGAGTAGTGGTTGAAGGTCGACACCACCACCCGGTCCGCGATGCCGTGCTCGGCGACCGCGGCCAGGACCTGTTCCTCAAGCCCCGGGTATGCCTCCTCCGAGTTCTTCAGCTCGATGTTCAGCCTCAGCCCGGACGGCACCAGCAGGTCCAGGGTCTCGGCGAGCGTGGGCACGCGGACGCCGGCGAAGCCCGCCCGGCCGCCGGACGCGTCGAGGGTACGGACGTCCGCCAGCGTCATCGCGGCCAGCGGACCGCGTCCGTCCGTGGTGCGGTCGAGCGTCTCGTCGTGGAGGACGACCACCGTGCCGTCCGCCGTGAGCTGGACGTCGAACTCCACCCCGTCCGCGCCTTGGTCCACGGCCAGCTCGAACGCCGGCAGCGTGTTCTCCGGCGCGTCCGCGCGTGCGCCCCGGTGCGCCCAGATCAGGGTCATCAGGCTCCTCAGCGGGTTAGGGTCGGACTGTGACTGTACGCCAGCCGACTGCCATTGATGCCATCGCCGACACCTACACCAACCGGCTCGCGGAGATCGATCCGCTCGAAGCCACCAGCATGGGGATCCCCGGCCACGACCACCAGATGACCGACCTCTCCCCCGACGGCTACGCCGAACGCGCGCGGCTCGACCGCGAGACGCTTACCGACCTGGCCAAGGCCGTGCCGGTCGACGAGGTGGACCGGGTCACCGCCGCCGCGATGGCCGACCGGCTGCGGCTGGCCCTGGAACTGGACGAGTCCGGGGAGCTGCTCGCCCAGCTGAACGTGATCGCCTCCCCCGTCCAGTACCTGCGCGACGTGCTCGACATCATGCCGACCGCCACCACCGACGACTGGGCGAA
>DAINOM010000315.1:0-1553 GCA_036735445.1 Propionicimonas sp. | reverse complement strand
CCACGGAGTTCTTCTCCTCCGCTGCGCTCCCCCGAACAACTCCGCGGGGACCCCGAATGAGTGAGCTCACCACCGTGCCCGTCGAGCCCGGCATGGAGCAGCCGAACGCGAAGCTGGTCGAGAAGGCCAAGGGCGGACGGCGGACGAAGCGGCTGACGCGCGGACAGCTCGTCTTCCGCCGCTTCCTGCGGAACAAGACTGCCGTCTTCGGCGCGGCCGGGATCATATTCCTCGTCTTCCTCGCCCTGTTCGGCTCGACCTTCCTGTACTGGAAGTTCGACGACATCGACATCTACTCCTTCCTCACGCCGCCGAACTCCTCGCACCTGCTGGGCACCACCCAGGCCGGCCGGGACGTGCTGGCGCTCACCGTCCGCGGCCTGGGCAAGTCGCTGCTGATCGGCTTCCTGGTCGCGCTGATGTCCACGTCGATCGCGGCCCTGGTCGGCGCTTCCGCCGCCTATCTGGGCGGCTGGTACGAGCGCGCGATGCTGTGGATCATCGACCTGCTGCTGGTCGTGCCGAGCTTCTTCCTGATCGCGGTGGCCTCCCGCGGCGCTCCCGAGGGGGACGCGGCGTGGATGCTGCTGGTGGTGCTGCTGGCCGCGTTCGCCTGGCCGCTGTCGGCCCGCGTGGTCCGGTCGCTGACCCTGTCGATCCGCGAGCGGGAGTACGTGCTGGCGGCGAAGTTCATGGGGCTGTCGGCATTCCGGATCATCGTCCGGCACATCCTGCCCAACGCGTCCTCGCTGCTGATCATCGACGCCACCCTCGGGGTCGGCTACGCGATCCTGTCCGAGACGGGCCTGTCGTACTTCGGCTTCGGCGTCCAGGCCCCGGACACCTCGCTGGGCACCCTGATCGGCGAGGGCGCCCGGATGGCGACGACCTACCCGTGGATCTTCCTCGGGCCGGCGACCATCCTGGTCTTCCTGGTGATGTGCGTGAACGCCATCGGGGACGGCCTGCGCGACGCCCTCGACCCCAGTTCCGCTTCGGGAGGCCAGGCATGAGCCTGCAGAACCAGGTGAAGGACCGCCGCACCAAGGCCGGCGAGACCGTCTTGAGCGTCCGCGACCTGCACGTCACGTTCCCCAGCGAGGCGGGACTGGTGCGCGCGGTCCGCGGGCTGAGCTTCGACCTGGCCGCCGGCGAGACGCTGGCGATCGTGGGGGAGTCGGGCTCCGGCAAGTCGGTCACCTCGCTGGCCGTGATGGGCCTGCACCCGCCGACCACCCGGATCACCGGCTCGATCAAGCTGCACGGCGACGAGCTGCTGGGCCGGACGGACGAGGACCTCAGCAAGATCCGCGGCCGCGACCTCGCGATGGTCTTCCAGGACCCGTTGAGCGCCCTGACGCCGGTGTACACCGTCGGCGACCAGATCGTGGAAGCGATCCAGGCCCACTACGACGTGCCGAAGTCGAAGGCGTGGAACCGGGCGATCGAGCTGCTCGACCTGGTCGGCATCCCGAACCCGCAGGTGCGGGTGAAGTCGTTCCCGTTCGAGTTCTCCGGCGGCATGCGGCAGCGGGTGATGATCGCGATGGCGA
>DAINOM010000314.1:0-1593 GCA_036735445.1 Propionicimonas sp. | reverse complement strand
ATCGAACACCTCCCACCATCAGGTGTTGCCACGACCACTTGAGCCCACCGCCGAAGCTTCGCCAGCCAGGGCAACTTCCGGCAGCCTTTGTCGACGGTGGGCCGGGGACGATGCTCACGCGAGCTCCGCGTGGCCCCTGATCAGTTCGGGACGGGCCTGGGCGAAGGCGTCCTCGAGCCTGCGCCGGAGGGTGGCCGGGTCGGCGAGATCCGTCCAGCCCCAGCGGACGACCACCCAACCGAGCTGACGCAGTCGGTCCTCCCTGCGCTTCTCCCTCATCACGGCCGCGGCAACCTCCTCCGGCGTGCCGGTGTACTTCACCTTCCCGTCGAACTCGCCGAGGACTCCGCGTTCCTTCCACCCGAAGTCGGTGCGGGCCAGCCAGTTGCCGAACTCGTCGTAGACGTTCAGCTGGAGCAACGGGACCGGAACCTCCTCCGCGGCCATGGCGACCCGACTCACCGACTCGCCGACGCTCTCCGCACGGCCGTCAGCAAAGGCGAGTGCCCGACGCGCCGTGCCGACGCCACGCCGTCCGTGTGCGGCGACCAGGCTGTCGGCCATGAGGTCCTTGTCGGCCTTCAGGTGCAGGGCGGCATCGAGCACGGCCACGGCTCGCTTGAACGGCAAGACGCGGGCCAGGTCGATCGCCGTCCGCTCCAGGCTCGTGACCGGCAGCCCGCCCAGGAGGACGATCTCCTCAGGGGCCAACGGCGCCCGGTGTGCATGCAGGTGGCGGCCCTTCGACCCATGGGCCCGGGAGCGTCGGGTCACCGTGACCTGTCCGAGCATCGGCTCCCAGACGGGCAGTCCGTGCAGGACGCTGGCACTGCTGTGGCTCAGCACGGTGTCCGGGCCGAGGATGGGTGCCGTTCCCGCGATCAGTTGCCGGTGGCGGCCGACCGCGCCGTCCGCGTGACTCTCCGCGAAGGCACCGTGTCGCACCCTGACCAGTTCGCCGCTTCGGCTGAGCCGTGCGCGGTCCTTGTGCGTCTGCCCCGTGCTCGCCAACCGAGCCGTCCTGTACACGTCCACGGATAGAGTCGACGGCCAGCTGACCGGCTACGCAACCGTTGCGACGACATTGACAACACCTCAGGCCGAATTGACAACACCTCCGCCGGCCCAATCAGCCCGAAACCCCACCCACTCCCCCCGCACCCGACCACAGAAGCTGCCGAAAGTTGCCCCGGCTGCCGAAGGTTCGGCAGCCGCGGCAACCTTCGGCAGCCGCCTGAGCGGGGGGTGGCTGATGGGGCCGGAGGGACGGGCGGACCCGGGGCGGTTGCGGGGCGACGGCAACGCGGAAACGCGGAAACGCGGACGGCCCCGGCGATCCGCCGGGGCCGTCCGCGTTGCTCGCTCGATCAGAGTTCGGTGGCGGTACCGCCGGCCTTCTCGATCTTGGCCTTCGCGGACGCGGAGAACGCGTGCGCGCTGACCTGCACGGCGACGGAGAGGTCTCCGTTGCCGAGCACCTTGACCAGCTGCCCGTCGCGGACGGCGCCCTTGGCCACGAGGTCGGCCGGGGTCACCGCGCCGCCCTCGGGGAACAGGTCGGCGATCCGGGCCACGTTGACCACCTGGTACTCC
>DAINOM010000313.1:1115-1596 GCA_036735445.1 Propionicimonas sp. | reverse complement strand
CTCGAGCTCGTACTCCTTCCAGCCGAGCACGGACTCCTCGATCAGCACCTCGGTCACCGGGGACGCCTGCAGGCCGCGGCCGGCGATGCGGCGCAGCTCGTCCTCGTCGTGCGCGAAACCGGAGCCGACGCCGCCCATCGTGAACGACGGCCGCACCACCACCGGGTAGCCCAGGCTGCCCGCCGCGGCGAACACCTCGTCCATCGTGTGGCAGATCGCCGAGCGGGCCACCTCCGGGTTGGCGCCGGGCACGTCGAGGGAGGCGACGATCTCCTTGAACTTCTCCCGGTCCTCACCCTTCTGGATGGCGTCGAAGGACGCGCCGATCAGTTCGACGCCGTACTTCGCCAGCACGCCGGACTCGTGCAGGGCGACCGCGGCGTTCAGCGCCGTCTGCCCGCCGAGGGTCGCCAACAGGGCATCCGGACGCTCCGCGGCGATCACCTGCTCCAGGTACTCGGGCTGGATCGGCTCGATGTAG
>DAINOM010000313.1:0-1105 GCA_036735445.1 Propionicimonas sp. | reverse complement strand
CTCGGGGTCGGTCATGATCGTGGCCGGGTTGGAGTTCACCAGGATCACCCGGAAGCCCTCCTCGCGCAGCACGCGGCACGCCTGCGTCCCGGAGTAGTCGAACTCGCACGCCTGGCCGATCACGATCGGCCCGGAGCCGATCACCAGGATCGATTCGATGTCGGTCCTGCGCGGCATCAGGCGTCCTCTCCCCCGGCCGGTGCCTGCTCGCGGCGGGCGGCCATCATCTCGGTGAACCGGTCGAACAGGTAGCCGGCGTCGTGGGGTCCGGCAGCGGCCTCGGGGTGGTACTGGACGGAGAAGCCGCGCAGCTCGCCGTCCGGTCCGCGCAGCTCGAGGCCCTCCACCACCTGGTCGTTGAGGCAGACGTGTGACACCCTCGCCTCGCCCCACCGGGTCGGGGTGGCGGCGGCGAGCGGGGCGTCGACGGCGAAGCCGTGGTTGTGGGCGGTGATCTCGACCTTGTTCGTGGTCAGGTCCTTCACGGGCTGGTTGATCCCGCGGTGGCCGTACTTCAGCTTGTAGGTGCCGAAGCCGAGCGCGCGGCCGAAGATCTGGTTGCCGAAGCAGATGCCGAAGTACGGCAGGCCGGCGTCGAGCACCTCCTGCAGCAGGGCGACGGCATCGTCGGCCGCCGCCGGGTCTCCGGGACCGTTGGAGAAGAACACCCCGTCAGGAGCCAGCTCGCGGACGGTGTCGATGTCCACGCCGGCGGGCAGCAGGTGCACCTCGATGCCGCGTTCGGACATCCGGGTCGGGGTCATGTCCTTGATCCCGAGGTCGATCGCGGCCACGGTGAACCGCTTCTCCCCCACCGGCGCTGTGACCTGCGGCTCGGTGACGGTCACGTCGGCGACGAGGTTGGCCCCGGCCATCTGCGGGGACTGCAGCACCCGGTCGAGCAGCTTCTCCGGGTCGAGTTCGACGGTGGAGATGCCCACCCGCATCGCCCCCCGCTCGCGCAGGTGCCTGGTCAGTGCGCGGGTGTCCACCTCGGCGATGCCGACCACGCCCTGGGTGCGCAGTTCCTCATCGAGCGAGCGGTTGGACCGCCAGTTCGAACGCACCCGGGACAGGTCGCGAACCACGTAGCCGGCCACCCAGA
>DAINOM010000312.1:0-1657 GCA_036735445.1 Propionicimonas sp. | reverse complement strand
GGGCTGGATCGTTGCCCTTGTGCTCTCCTGCACCGCACACCGCCCGCTCGCCGTCATGCCGCCAATGCTCGGCTACACCCCGCTCGCCGCCCTGCCCGCGGCCAGCCCGCTCGCCGGGTGGTACCCGAATCCTGGTGGTCCCGGCCAGCGGTACTGGGACGGCCACCAGTGGACGGAGCACTACGCCTGAGCCGCCCTGACATCGCCGTCCTCCCTACTCCTTTACATGTGACTGTTTAGTCACCTATTGTGAGCCCGTGGACGACAGGGGCGATGTGTTCAAGGCGCTGGCCGACCCCACCAGGCGGGCCATCCTCGATGCGCTCTTCGTCACCGACGGCCAGGCCCTCACCCAGCTGTGTGCGCTCTTCCCCGATCTCACACGCTTCGCGGTGATGAAGCACCTCGCCGTGCTCGAGACCGCCGATCTGGTCACGACCGCCCGGTCCGGGCGCGAGAAGCACCACTACCTGAACCCTGTGCCCATCGAGCAGGTCGCCAATCGCTGGATCAGCAAGTACGCCGCACGTTTCACCAGCGCACTCGTCGCCCTCGACGACCACGTTCGAGCCATCAACCCGACCCTGTGACAAGGAGCAACCGATGTCGATCACGGCCCACGTCTACCAGCTCTACATCGCCGCCACTCCGGAGCAGGTCTGGACGGCGATCACCGACTCCGAATGGACGCGCCGGTACTTCCACGGGGTCTCGTTCGTGTCGCCTCCCGAGCGGGGGCGGCGGTACCTCACCCGGACAGCGGCGACGCCGTCGACGGCGAGATCGAAGAGATGGAGCCTCCCGCCGGGGGCCGTCCCGGACGCTTCGTACAGACCTGGCGCGTGCTCTACGACACGGCGCTCGCCGAAGAACCGCCCAGCCGCGTCGAGTGGACGGTGGAGGCCGCGGGCGAGGGACTCACCCGCGTCCGGCTCGTGCACGGCGACCTCGCCGGAAGCCCGCGAACCTGGGCAGGGGTCAAGGACGGCTGGGTGTGGATCCTGGACGGTCTGAAGACCCTGCTGGAGACCGGCCGGACGTTGCCGCCCGCGGTGGCGACGCCCCACCCGGAGCCCGGAGACGGGGCCTGGCACCGCCGTCAGGGCGTCGACGCGAACAACGCCGCATTCGCCCTGCTCACCGGGGAACGCGGCGCGCAGGCCGACGAGGAACTGCTTCGCACCGCGTACGCCGCCGCCTACCACTGGCAGCGCGCCGCCGACGCCCGGCCGGAGAACGAGGCGCGCGCGTCCTACCTGATCTCACGAGCACTGGAGGTGACCGGCCAGCCGGAGGCGGCGCTCCGGGCGGCCGAGCGCTGCCTGCGCCAGTGCGAGACCCATGGGCTGGCCGACTTCGACCTCGCCTACGGGCACGAGGCGCGGGCGCGGGCGCTGCGGGCGCTCGGCCGGCTCGAGGACGCGCGGTCCGAATGGGACCTCGCCGTCGCCGTGCCGATCGCCGAGCCAGAGGACGCCGCGATCCTGCGTGCCGACCTCGCCGTCGATCCGGTGGGCTGAACCGTCGGGCTCCTACTTGTCGGCCAGGCTGCCGAACAGGTGGCGGTGCTCGCCGGTCACGCGTCCCGACACCCACCAGATCGCCTCGACCAGCACCGCGGCGACCAGGCCCATCGTGGCGCCGGTGGCCATCATCG
>DAINOM010000311.1:0-1774 GCA_036735445.1 Propionicimonas sp. | reverse complement strand
CGCCGAGGACCTCGCCGTCGAGGTGGACCGGTGCGCGGACGCGGTGGAGGCCCTTCTCACCGTCGGCCTCGACGCCGCGCAGAGCCGCTTCAACTCCTGAACGGCGTATCCGCAGGAGTGCGGGCCGAAAAATCGCTCTCGGCGGCCGACCGATCAAGGTTCAGAAGAGTCATCCCGGCATTGATTCGGATCAAGGCGGAGCCGTGCGTCTGGTGCGTATCCCCTAGTGGAATGCAAGTTTCCGAATTGGTCACCCATTTGGGGGACTAATGGAAAATGTCCCCTTTCGGGTGACCATTTTGAGATGAAATGGCGCCCTGAATACTCTATGTTTTTCTCAGGGTCGGCTGGGAGAGGGGTCTTGGCAGCCAGCCCTGCTTCGCCACACCACACCAGATGGCCCTGTCCGAAAGCAGACCATGGCCTCTGGAAACTCGCCGGTGACCCGCACGCCGCTCTCGCTCCTGCTCAGTCTCATCCTCGCGGTGGGGGCGCTCGTCCTGGGGCCGGGTGCGGTCTCTCCGGCCAGCGCGGCTGCCGGCGATCTGGCCTGTGGCAACGACTACGTCTACGCCCTGCGGGCGGCGGTCGCGTCCACCACCCAGAACCAGGACCTGATCCGGGTCTCGGCAGCCACGGGCGCCTGGAGCGTGATCGGCAGCTTCGGCAGCGGCACCAACGCGCTGAATGCGCTCGCCGTCGACGGCGGCGGCACGACGGCCTACGCGATGGGTCCCGCCGGCGGCGGATCCGCCACCATGTACACCTTCAGCGACGCCACCGGCAACCCCGGCGCCTCCCGGGTCGTCACGGGCTTCAACACCAGCGCCACGACATTCCACGCAGGCGGAGTGGACCCCACGACCGGCCTCTACTGGGTGGGCGCGGTCATCGGCACGACCCTCTACGTGTACTCGATCAACCCCGCGAGCGGGAACGCGACCGCGCGGTTCACCACGGCCACCGGCTACACCACGGCCAACGCCGACCTGGCGTTCGACTCCGCCGGCGACCTCTACATCGCGTTCTCCCCGAGCGGCAGCCCGGGGACGCTGCGCAAGTACGACGCCGGCTCGCTCAGCGGGACGCCCACCGGCGCCGTCGTGGCCGCGCTCGATACGGCCGCCAACGGCTACCCGGGAATGGCCTTCGCTTCCGACGGGTTCCTCTACCTCTCCGCGACCGACACCCTCCGAAGGGCACGCCCGTCCACCGGCTCCATCGAGGCCACCATCAACACCGGTTACGGCACGATCTTCAGCGACCTCGGCTCCTGCGCCACCCCGACCGTCATGGACGCGGTCCGCAAGAACGTGGTCAGCCGTGCGGCCGGCAGCGACCAGTTCAAGCTCGCGCTCACCGGTACCGGCGTCAGCCTCACGGCCACCACGGCGGGGACCGCCACCGGCGTTCAGGCGGCCACCGCCGGGCCCGTGATCGTGATCCCCGGCGAGTCCTACACCTTCGCCGAGACCCCCGCCGGCACCACCAACTTCAGCAACTACCTGAGCACCTATCGGTGCGTGGACGCCGACACGGGGACGGTGCTCTCCGGAGGATCCGGATCGGGCACCTCGGTCGCCCTGACCATCCCCGCGACGGGCAGCGACGGCAAGGGCATCAACATCACCTGCACGTTCACCAACGAGGCCAAGGCCGCGGCGATCAGCCTCGCCAAGCACGCATCCGGGACGCCGACGAAGGCCGGCGACCAGATCACCTACAGCTTCACCGTGACCAACACCGGCAACCGGCCGCTCACCGGCGTCACCGT
>DAINOM010000310.1:0-1787 GCA_036735445.1 Propionicimonas sp. | reverse complement strand
CCGCCACCATCAAGCTGCCCGCCCGCGGCGCCGTGATCGGAGCCCTCGCCCCCGTCCTGGCACCCACCGAACCCGAAGAACGCCGCTGCCTGCTCATCGCCTACCCGATCCTCGCCCAAACCGTTGCCGACCGGCAGACCGCCAGCGCCGAATGGTCCGCCGACCTCGGCGAGGAACTCCGCAGCAAAGCCGGGGTCAAGACCCGCGCCAAGGACCGCATCGCCCTCGCCCGCACCCGCAGTCTCGACACCCGCCTGGCCACCGGCAACGCGCTCATCCGCCCCTACGCCGTCGCCACCGTCACCGTCCCCAAGACCTGCCGCATCGCCGAACACGGCCGCCGCCTCGACGCCGCCATCCGCCACGCCGGCTACGCGCCACTGCGTCTCGACCTCGCCCAGGACGCCGGCTTCGCCGCCAGCGCCGTCCCGCTCGGCCTCAGCCTCCTCCGCACCACCGAATAGGGGAGGAGGGTCATGTGGCAGCTCAGCACCGGACGAGGCGTCGACCGCCTCTTGGCCGATTTCGGCCACGACCTGCCCACCCGGCCGGCACCGGCCGATGCCGGACGTGAACCGCGGCTGTTCAGGATCGCGAACCGTTCCGGGCCGCGGCGGCGCGGCCGGGGTTGGTCTCCGGCTGGGGCGCCGGTGTCGGTGTGGCGGATGACGGCCGACCAGGCGCCGGTGTTGTGGCCTTTGATCGCGTCCCCGGCGTTGCCGCCGCGTGGCGCCCAGATGGGCATCGACCTGTTCTCCCGCACCTCGTTCTACGCCGACCCCAACGGCTGGGTCCTCGACCCCGGCATCGCGGTGTCCAACCCGAACGTGTTCTGCTTCGGCAAACCGGGCATGGGCAAGTCCGCGACGGTGAAGGCGTTCTGCCTGCGAATGATGGACTTCGGCTACCGCGTCCTCGTTCTCGGGGATCCGAAGGACGAGTACGAGATCCTGTGCCGCACCCTCGGCGTCGAACCCATCGCCATCGGCCAAGGCCTCACCGCCCGGATCAACCCGCTCGACTTCGGCCCCCTCGCCCACGGCTGGGCAAACCTCGACCCGGCCGAAGCCCAGCAGCGGGCCACGGTCGTGTTCAGCCGCTGGCTCACCCTGCTCCGCGGCCTGATCGGCTCCCAACGCATCGGCCAACGGCCCGTTCCCGTCGGGCCCAGCGAAGAAGCCGTCCTCGAAGCCGGCCTGCGACTGCTCACCGGCTACACCGCCGGCAACACCACCCTCACCGAAACCACCATCCCGGCGTTGTGGCGGCTCCTCGACGAGCCTCCCGGGCAGCTGGTCACCTCCTGCCGATACGCATCCGTGCGGCAGTTCCTGGACGAGACCCGGCTGCTGCGCGACTCCCTCGGCCAACTCGTCACCGGCAGTCTCCGCGGCCTGTTCGATGACCACACCACCATCCGGCTCGACTGGACCGCACCCATCCAGTCGCTGTCGCTGTCCCGGCTCGAGGGCCTCGGCGACGAAGCGGTCGGTATGGCTCTGATGTGCCTGAACTCGTGGGGGCGGGCGATGCGCGAGACGGCGGAGGTCGGCGACCGGCGGATCGTGGTCCGAGACGAATCGTGGAAGCAGCTGCGGCTCGGGGTGGAGGCGGTCAAGTCCTTCGACGCCGACCTGCGCTTGTCGCGCCGCGACGGCGACATCCAGTTCGCGATCGCCCACAAACCCTCCGACCTGCTCTCCGCCGGGGACGCCACTTCCCAGGCGGCGGCGATCGCCAAGGACCTGCTGCACCTGGCCGACACCAAGATCCTCCACGGCCAGGAC
>DAINOM010000309.1:0-1990 GCA_036735445.1 Propionicimonas sp. | reverse complement strand
CGGAGAACTCGAACAGCGGCTCCAGGAACTGGGTGCCGCGGACGTTGGCGAAGTCCACGCGGGAGCGCCGGTTCACCGGGATGGTCTCGAAGAACGCGACGTTCGCCTTCTCCTTCGTCCGCTCGATCACCGGGGCGAGGTTGATCGCCTTGCGCGACCCGCCCGAGCCCAGCGGCTTCACCGGGCACGCCTCCACGCACAAGCCGCAGCCCGTGCAGTCCTCGGCGTACACCTGCAGCGTGTACCGGGAGCCGGGGAAGCCGGCGGCGTTCAGCGGCGCGGACTGGAAGCCGTCGGGCGCCCCCTCCAGCGCCGAGGAGCTGTAGTACTTCGCGCGCAGCACCGCGTGCGGGCAGACGAACGCGCAGTTGCCGCACTGGATGCAGGCCTCGGGGTCCCACTCGGCGATGATGTCGGAGATGTTCCGCTTCTCGAACTTCGTGGTGCCGGACGGGTAGGTGCCGTCCGCGGGCAGCGCGCTCACCGGGAGCGAGTCGCCGGTACCCAGCAGCATGGACCCGGTCACGGCGCGGACGAACTCCGGCGCGGTGTCCGGCACCGGCGGGATCATGTCGATGCTGCTGACGGGCTGCGCCGGGACGTCGATCCGGTGCAGGTTGTCCACGGAGGCGTCGACGGCGGCCTCGTTCTTCGCCACCACGTCGGCGCCCTTGCGGCCGTAGGTCTTGCGGATCGTCCGCTTGACCTCCTCGATCGCCTCGTCGCGCGGCAGCACGTTGCTGATCGCGAAGAAGCAGGTCTGCAGGACGGTGTTGGTCCGCCGGCCCATCCCGGCCTTGCGGGCCACCATGTTCGCGTCGATCGCCCACAGCTCGATGCCGAGGTCGATGATCCTGGCCTGCATCGGCAGCGGCAGGTGCTCGAACACCTCACCGGGCTCGTAGGGGGTGTTCAGCAGCAGCACCGTGCCCGGACGGGCGAACTCGAGCACGTCCACCCGCTCAAGGATCGACCAGTGGTGGCAGCCGATGAAGCCCGCCTGGCTGACCAGGTAGGGCGCCTCGATCGGGTGCGGCCCGAAGCGCAGGTGCGACACGGTCCGGGAGCCGGACTTCTTCGAGTCGTACACGTAGTAGCCCTGCGCGTAGGTGTCGTCGATCGCGCCGAGGATCTTCACGGTGTTCTTGTTGGCGCCGACGGTGCCGTCCGAGCCGAGCCCGTAGAAGACCGCACGCAACGTGGCCGGGTCCTCCAGGTCGATGGACGGGTCGTACGGCAGGCTCAGCATGGTCACGTCGTCGGTGATGCCGATCGTGAACCGCGGCCGCGGGGACGGCAGCGCGAGCTCGTCGAAGATGCCCACCACCATGGCCGGGGTGAACTCCTTGCTGGACAGCCCGTAGCGGCCGCCGACCAGCAGCGGCATACCGCTGGTTGAGCTTGTCGAAACCCGGCGTCCGGCGGCGTGCGCCTCGCCGATCGCGGCGGCGATGTCCAGGAACAGCGGCTCGCCGCCGGAGCCGGGCTCCTTGGTGCGGTCGAGCACGGCCACCACGCGGGCGGAGGCGGGGATCGCGGCCAGGACCTGCTCCACGGGCAGCGGGCGGTACAGCCGCAGCTGGACGACGCCCACCTTCTCGCCCCTGGCGACCAGGTGGTCGATCGTGGAACGGACGGTCTGTGCGCCCGAGCCCATGATCACCACGACCCGGTCGGCCTCCGGATCGCCGTGGTACTCCACCAGGCGGTAGCCGCGGCCGGTGAGGGCGGCGAACTCGTCCATGGCGGTCTGGACCACGCCCGGTACTTCAAGGTAGTACGGGTTGGCGGCCTCACGGCCCTGGAAGTAGGTGTCCGGGTTCTGCGCGGTGCCGCGGATGTAGGGATGCTCGGGCGAGAGCGCGCGGCGCCGGTGCGCCCGGACCAGCGACTCGGGCACCAGCGTGCGCAGCTGGTCGTCGGTGAGCAGTTCGACCGAGTTCTCCTCGTGGCTGGTGCGGAAGCCGTCGAAGAAGTGGACGAACGGCAC
>DAINOM010000308.1:0-2012 GCA_036735445.1 Propionicimonas sp. | reverse complement strand
AGGTGCCGACGCTCGGCCTGTGCCTCGGCCTGCAGTGCATGGTGATCGAGGCCGCGCGTGACCTGCTCGGACTGGAGGACGCCGCGTCCACCGAGTTCGAGCCCGAGACCCACGCCCCGGTGATCGCCACGATGGCCGAGCAGGTGCACATCGTGTCCGGCCAGGGCGACATGGGCGCCACGATGCGGCTGGGCGCGTACCCGGCCGACCTGGTGCCCGGCTCGCTGGTCGCGCAGCAGTACGGCGCCACCCGGGTCAGCGAGCGACACCGCCACCGCTACGAGGTGAACAACGCCTATCGCGACGAGCTGGAGGCCCACGGCCTGAAGATCTCCGGGACGAGCCCCGACGGGAACCTGGTGGAGTTCGTCGAACTCGACCGCGGGCTGCACCCGTACTACGTGGGCACCCAGGCCCACCCCGAGCTGAAGTCACGGCCGACCCAGGCACACCCGCTGTTCGCCGGGCTGGTCCAGGCCGCGCTGCAGCGGAAGCTGTCCGCGCGCTTGCCGGAGGACGAGGGCTGATGCGCCAACTGAGCCGGGCGGAGGCCACCGACGAGCCACTGGCGTGGCCGGTGACCGCGCACCGGGTGCTCGGGTCCGGATCGGTGTCCGACTTCGTCAACGACACCGTCGAGACCCCGGACGGCGGCAGCATGGACCGGCAGTACCTGCTGCATCCCGGCGCGGTCGGCGTGATCGCGTGGGACGACGACGCGGACCGGATCGCCGTCGTGCGGCAGTACCGGCACCCCGCGGCGTTCCAACTCGTGGAGCCGCCCGCCGGCCTGCTGGACGCCGACGGCGAGAGCTGGCTGACCGCCGCGCAGCGGGAGCTCGCCGAGGAGGCGGGGCTGCAGGCGCAGCGCTGGCAGGTGCTGGTCGACCTGTTCACGTCACCGGGCGCCTGCCAGGAGTCGCTGCGGATCTACCTCGCCCGCGACCTGTCCGAGGCCGCGGCGCCGGAGGGCTTCGTCGCGGCGCACGAGGAGGCGCACATGGAGGCCGGCTGGGCCGCCCGCGCCGACCTCGTGGACGGCATCCTGGCCGGCCGGCTGCAGAACCCGACGATGGTCTCCGGAATGCTGGCGCTTGAAGTGGCGCGGTTGTCCGGGCGCCTGGACGACCTGCGTGCGGCGGATGCCGAATGGCCCGCCCGCGACGCGTGGGAGTGGCACAACGAGTCGCTGGCCGGGCCGGATGGCGACGCCGGCTGAGCGGCTCGTCCGCAGCTACCTCGACCACCTGACGGTCGAGCGCGGCGCGTCGCCGCACACGGTGGCCGCCTATCGCCGCGACCTCGCCCGCTACACCGACTTCCTCGCCGCGCGGGGGATCGACGACCCCGCCGCGATCGGCGAGGCGGACGTGGCCGGTTTCCTCAGTTCACTGCAGGCGCCGACGGACGGGCATGTTCCGCTGTCGGTGGCGAGCGCGACCCGCACGCTGGTCGCCGTCCGCTCGCTGCACGTGTTCGCCGCGGCAGAAGGACGGACGCCGACGAACCCCGCGGCCGCGGTGAAGCCGCCGAAGGCCGGACGCCGGCTGCCCAAGGCGTTGGACATCGGCCAGGTCCAGGCGCTGCTGGACACCCCCGACGTGAACGTCCCGATGGGCCTGCGGGACGCCGCGCTGCTGGAGCTGCTGTACGGCACCGGCGGGCGGATCTCGGAGATCCTCGACCTGGACGTCGACGACGTGACCGGGATGCTGGCCGACCCCGACGCCGGGTTGCGGCTGTTCGGCAAGGGCCGCAAGGAGCGGCTGGTGCCGGTAGGGTCGTACGCCCGCCGGGCGGTGGAGGCATGGCTGGTGCGGGGACGTCCGGCGTTCGCGGGGGCGTCCGTCCGGCCGAGCCCGGCGCTGCTGCTGAACGCCAGGGGACAACGGCTCAGTCGGCAAAGCGCGTACGGGGCGCTGCAGAAGGCCGCGGCGGCCGCGCACCTCGGTGTCGACGTCTCCCCGCACACCCTGCGGCACTCCTTCGCCACCCACCTGCTGGACGGGGGA
>DAINOM010000307.1:0-2050 GCA_036735445.1 Propionicimonas sp. | reverse complement strand
GGACGCCAACATCATCTTCGGCACCGTGATCGACGACGCGCTCGGCGACGAGGTGAAGGTCACCGTGATCGCCGCCGGCTTCGACGGGGGGCTGCTGCCGCGCAAGGCGCCGGCCCGCCCGGAGGTCCGCCGGCCCGAGCCGGTCACCTCGCGTCCCGCTCCGGTGCCGCCCGCCCCGGTCGAGGCGGACGAGGCCGGGGAACCAGCTCCGGTCGATGAGGCCCCCGCCGAGCCGCGGGTGCGGCCGGTCGCGCCGCCGGTCGACGACGACGACCTGGACGTGCCGGACTTCCTGAAGTAGCCGTTCGGCAGGCTCGGGGAGCAGGGTGTTCAGCTTCCGCAACGACCCCGGTACCGATGGTGCCGGGGTCGCGTGCTGCGACGCGGTGGCCCCGGACGGCGGCGTGCTCGACCTCCGCGGGGCGGCCGACCGGGCGCTGGTGGTGGCCGCACTCGGCGTGCCCCTGCTGACCGTCCACCAGGTGCACGGCGACCGGGTGCTCACGGTGGACGCGGCCACCGACCCGGTCGCGCTCGCCGCGGAGCAGGCCGACGCGCTGGTCACCACCGTCCCCGGCGTGGCACTCGCCGTCCGGGTCGCCGACTGCCTGCCGGTGCTCTTCGCCGACGCCGCCGCGGGTGTGGTCGGCGCCGCCCACGCCGGACGGGTCGGCCTCGCGGCCGGCGTCCTGCCCGCGACGGTCGCCCGGCTGGTCGACCTCGGGGCCACCCGGATCACCGCCTGGATCGGCCCGCACATCTGCGGCGGGTGCTATGAGGTGCCGGCGCCGTTGCAGGACGAGTTCGGCGCCGTCCATCCCGCCGCCGTGGCCCGGACGAGCTGGGGGACGCCGTCGCTCGACCTCGGTGCGGCGGCGCAGGCCCAGCTCGGCGCGCTCGGTTGCACCGTCGTCCGGGTCGACCCGTGCACCCGCACCACCCCCACGCTGCACTCCTACCGCCGCGACGGCGACCGCTCCGGCCGCCAGGCGGGCCTGGTCTGGCTGCCCTGACCCGGGCGTGCCTCCGCAATCGGGACGCCGTGCGCGGTTAGCATCGGTGGGACTGGTGAGACGTAAGGGGCGAGTGATGGCTGATCGCTTGAAGAAGGCGGCCGTGTGGCTGGGCCTGGTGTCGGACAACGACTATGCGGAGATCGAGCCCGGCACCGAGGACGTGACCGAGCAGGTCATCGACCGCAGGGACGGCGACGACCGGCCCGCGCCCGCGACGGTGACGGAACTCGAGACCAGGCGTCCGGTGCGGGAGCACCCGCGCGTCGCGGACATCAACCGGATCATCACCGTGCACCCCAGGACCTACAACGAGGCCCGCACGATCGGGGAGAACTTCCGCGACGGTATCCCGGTGATCATGAACCTCGGCGACATGGAGGACGCGGACGCCAAGCGGCTGGTCGACTTCTCCGCCGGCCTGATCTTTGGACTGCGTGGCAGCATTGAGCGCATCACCAGCAAGGTGTTCCTGCTCTCGCCACACAACGTGACCGTGGCGGCCGAGGACAAGGAACGTCTCGCCGGGGGCTTCTTCAACCAGTCCTGAAAGGTGGCCGGGATGGGCCTGATCCTCGCCGGAATCCACTGGCTCCTGCTCGCCTTCCTCGCCCTCCTCACGATCCGGGCGGTGCTCGCCCTCGTCCCGCTGTTCGCCCGTGACTGGGAGCCGAAGGGCGGCCTGCGCGTGCTGGCCGAACTCGTGCTGACGCTCACCGATCCACCCATCCGGTTCCTCGGCCGCTTCCTGCCGCCGGTCCGGCTCGGCGGTGTCGAACTCGACCTCGCCTTCACCGTCGTCTACTTCGCCGTGCTGGTGCTGCTGCGCTGGATCTGAGCGCGTCAGGGCCAGTGGTGGCAATGTCTCCACCTCTGGTTTACCCCTGCGCGACGCGGATCCCCCGGTGCTTGGACTCGACATTCCGTACGCACTAGCCTGAGAGCGCCCGTTCGGGGCCCGCTGGCCCGGGCTCCGTAACCGATCACGTGAGGTGAGCAATGACCCTGACCCTCGAGCAGGTCCGCCAGACCCGCTT
>DAINOM010000306.1:0-2137 GCA_036735445.1 Propionicimonas sp. | reverse complement strand
TCTTGCCCGACCCCGCCCACTGCGCCAGCTGCACCGCCTTGTCGGCGGCCACCACTACATCCACCACGGTCTGGGTGTCGCCCGGCGTGACCCGCAGCACCTTCGCCTCGACCGGCCCCGCCGGGGTCGTGTCGGCAGGAAGGTCGCCGGTGTGCACCAGCCGGACCGTGTCACCCGATGCCAGCGGCTCGACCGGCATCAGACCCGGAGCGATCGGCACGCCCACGACCGAATCCCCCGGACCCGGAACAACCGACGCCGACACCTGTGTGCGGCTCACCAGAGTGCCCGCCGTCAGGTCCGCGGCCGCCCGCTTCCCGACCAAGGACGGCAGCTCGTCGGCCGGCACCGTCGCCAGCGACGGGTCGACCCCGACCCGCGCCGTGCCCAGATCCTGAGCGGTGATCACCTCGCCGCGGGACACGTCCTGGCGGACCATCACCACCTCACCGGCGGCCGTCGCCGACACCCACAACAGCCCGCCGGCCACCGCGCCAGCCACGACCAGCACCGCAGCCACCACGGCAAGGAAGGGGCGGCGGCTCAGCTTCGGTGCACGCGGCACCGGAACGGTGTCGTTGGCGCGGGCACTGCCGGACTCGGTCTGCTTCTCGGTGACATCGATCACAGCCATTCCCCGATCTCCTCGTGCGGTCCCTAGCGGCCGCTCGTCACGATCACCTGCAACTCGCCCACGTCGAGCCGCTGCGCCCTGGTCAACTGGAAACTGAACGATCCCGACTGGCCATAGCCCGACCAGTCCGCCGTCCAGAAGGAGGTCGCCTGGACGGTGTAGCGGCCCTGCTCGCTGTAGGTGTGGCCGCACGTCGGGGACGGCTTCTTGCCCACCCCGTACGTCCACTGGGTGCCCTTGCCGCACGACACCTCGGTGCCGTCGCCCAGATCCCACACGACCTTGTGCGCCCTGGCGGTCATCGTCACGCCGCCCGCGGAGATCGACTTCGGACCCCACGTTGCGCTGGAGGGATCATCGACCCACAGCCACACCGGCAGGCCGACGAGGGCCATCGCGTCCGGACCCTTCGGAGTGATCCCGATGTCGATCGGCGTCAACTCCATCTCGTCCAAGAGCGACCGGGCCAACTGCGCCGGGTTCACCCGCGGCTCCACCCAAAACAGCAGCACCAGGCTGCCCTCCATGCACCGCACCCGCACCCATCCGGCAGGGGGGTTGTCCGTCGCCCCGTCCGGGATCGCATCCTTCGACGGCGGACATGCGGGCAGGTCCGGCTTCCCCGGCTTACCCGGCTTGCCGGGGGACGGCGGCCTCTTGTCGCACACGTGGCACTTCACGCTGCCCTTGCCCACGCTTCCGCAGCCCGGCGGACACAGATCGGCGTAGGCGGGTCCGGCGGACACAGCCGTGATGACAAGCACGACGAGCAGCGTCCCGAGCAGCCTCCTCACGGTTGACACCCCTCGACCTCATCCCCACCGAACTCATAGACCCTGAAAGCGTCCGAGCCCTTGGCTCGGCGCATGTCGTAGGTGTTCTTGAGGAAGTCCGGACCTTTCGCGGCCTCGGCGGTGATTTCCTTGCCCTTCTTGTCGACCACGGTCAACTGGCGCTGGTCCTTGCAGATCGTGACCGAGACTCGCCGCGTCCCGTTCGCCATGGCGTCGGGCTGACCCGCCTGCCGGGTCAGGAGGACCTGCTGCCCTTCTTCATGCCAGCCCTTGTCACGCCAGGATTGGATCCCGTTGAGATTCGCTTGGATCATGTCGTCGAAAGCCAGCGGCTTGAGCAAGGCGATCATCTTGTACTGGTCATACTTCGACGGATTCGCTCTGATCTTGGCGAGGGCCGATTCGTACGATTCGGCCGACTGCAACGCCGCCGCCTGGTCGGCGTCCAGCGTCGGGGTCGGCGTCACCGAGGCAGTCGGGGTCGCCGACGCGGACGGGCTGGCGCTGGTCGGTGCAGCACTGGTGCCCGGCGTGGTGGTGGGTGGCGTGGTGGTGCAGGCGGCCAGTCCGATAGCGGCCAGGGCCACGCCGGTGGCGAGCCGCAGGGGTGTAGTGGGGATCACGTTCGCATCTCCTTCCACCCCCTTAAGCCTGTGAGATGGGTGGATTCGGACAGCGAATCGGGTTGCTTTTCGGTCGGCGGCGCGCC
>DAINOM010000305.1:0-2139 GCA_036735445.1 Propionicimonas sp. | reverse complement strand
TCAGCGGTCACGGACGGCGAGCGCCTGCAGCTGGGCCAGCGCGACCACGCCGGCGGTGGACGTGCGCAGCACGGCGTCCGCGATCAGGGCCGTGCGGCCGCCGGCAGCGGTGAACGTGGCCACCTCCTCGTCGGTGAGCCCGCCCTCGGGTCCGACGATGAACATCACCTCTCCGATCGGCGGCAGCGTGAACGTGCCCAGCCGGGTCTCCGCGGTCTCGTGCAGCACGACGGTCAGGTCGGTCTGGGCGATCCGCAGCGCCAGTTCGGCCGTGGTCATCGGCGTCGACACCGTCGGGACGTGGAAGCGCCGGCACTGCTTGGCCGCCTCCCGGGCGGTCGCGCGCCAGCGGGTGAGACCCCGCTCGACGCGGTCGGGAGCCCACTTCACCACGGACCGCCCGGCCTGCCACGGCACGATCTCGTCGATGCCGAGCTCGGTGAGCATCTCGACCGCCTGTTCGGCGCGGTCACCCTTGGGCAGGGCCTGCACGGCGACGTAGCGGACGGGCCGTTCGGGCTCGTGCAGGATCTCCTCGACCATGATCGCGAGCCCGTTCTTGTCCGCGGACGCCACCGGGCCGCGGACCGCGGTCCCGTTGCCGTCGCTGATCAGGATCACCTCGCCGACCTTCAGCCGGCGGACGGCGGCGGCGTGGCGGCCCTCCTCACCGGTGAGTTCCACGACCTGGCCGACCGCCGGACCGTCCAGCGCGGCGAGGAACAGCGGCTCGGTCATGCCGCCTCCCCCGCGTGGAGATCCCGGGTCAAGCCCGGGATGACGAGGGGTTGCGGCATGACGAGGGGGTGCGGGATGACGAGCTTTGCCCCCACCGCTCCCTGAGGAGCGGGCCGGCGAGGAACGAGCCGGGCCGCGTCACGAAGGGCTGCGCGAACGCTCACGAGAACGTCTCCTTCAGCCAGCCGAGCACACCCTTTCCGTGCCGCGCCACCGACACCTCGGGACGGCTCTCGTCACGCAGCGACGCCAGCTGACGGAGGAGCTCGCGCTGCTCGTCGTCCAACCTGGTCGGGGTCTGCACGAGCAGGGTGACGCCGAGGTCGCCGCGGCCGTCGCGCCGCAGCCGCGGCACACCCCGTCCGGAGATGGAGATCCGGGTGCCCGACTGGGTGCCGGCGGGGATGTCCACGTCCACCGTAGCCAGCTCGGCGTCCAGGTCGTCCCGTTCGGCCTCGAGCGTGGCCAGGGTGACCCGGGTGCCGAGCGCCGCCGCGGTCATCGGCACCTTCACCACGACCTCGAGGTTGTCACCCTCACGCTTGAACACGTCGTGGTTCTCGACGGCCAGTTCGACGTAGAGATCACCGGCCGGTCCGCCGCCGGGACCGACCTCGCCCTGGGAGGCGAGGTGCACCCGGTTGCCGGACGCGACGCCCGCGGGGATCTTCACGTTGATGGTGCGGTGGCTGCGCACCCGTCCCTCACCGGAGCACTCGCCGCACGGGTTGGTGATCACCGTGCCGTAGCCGCGGCAGCTGGGGCACGGCTGGCTGGTGCGGATCTCGCCGAGGAACGAGCGCTGCACGGACGTGACGTCGCCGGCCCCGTGGCAGGTCGCACAGGTGACCGGCTCGCCGCCGCCCTCGGAGCCGCTGCCGTTGCAGCGCGGGCAGACCACGGCGGTGTCGACCCGCAGCGGCTTGGTGATCCCGAACGCCGCCTCGGCGAGGGTGAGGTTCAGCCGGACGAGCGCGTCCTGGCCGCGGCGGACGCGCGAGCGGGGACCGCGGCTGGCCTGCGTGCCGAACATGGCGTCCACGAGGTTGGTGAAGTCGAAGCCACCGCCGGGGAACCCGAAGCCGCCCGCGCCGCCGCCGAAGCCGCCGCCCAGCGGGTCGCCGCCGCGGTCGTACATCGACCGCTTGTTCGGGTCGTGCAGGACCTCGTAGGCCTCACCGATCTCCTTGAACTTGTCAGCTGCGTCCGGGGTGTCGGCGACGTCGGGGTGGTACTTCATGGCCAGCCGCCGGTAGGCCTTCTTGATCTGCTCGGGGGACGCGTCCCTCGGCACACCCAGCACCTCGTAGTAGTCAGCGCTCACGCATCATCCTTCAGTCAGGAATCGGCCGACGTAGCGGGCCACCGCCCGCACCGCGGCCATCGTCGAGGGGTAGTCCA
>DAINOM010000304.1:0-2188 GCA_036735445.1 Propionicimonas sp. | reverse complement strand
GACGAACAGGACGACGACCTTGATCAGGACCAGCCACCACGGATCGTTCATTCCGCACCTCCCACGCTCAGGGTGACGTCGACGCCGGCGACGAGCCCCAGTTCGCCGAGCGGTGTGCCCGGGGAGTTCTGCGGCACCCACACCGTGCCCTCCACCATGCCGGGAGTGACCGCGACCGGCAGGCTGTACCAGCCGGCGTCGCCGCCGACCGCGACCTGGTCGCCCTCGACCACGCCGAGGGCCTCGGCGAGCGCCGGGCTGACCCGGGCGACGGACGGACGGGCGGTGGCCGCCATGGCCTCCTCGTTGTCCTGGCCGCGACCGCCGTCGATCAGCTGCCGCCACGTGGCGAGCTTGACGGTCGCCTCGTCCCCGGTAGCGATGGTCGAGCTGGTCGAGACCCGCGGCTGGGCAGCGGCCGAGGCTTTCCTCGTCCGCTTCTTCGGGGTCTCGACCGGCGATGCGGGCTCGACCAGCGGGGCCCCGTCCCAGGTGCCCAGCTCGGTGAGCTCGGCGAGCGCCTGCGCGGGCGTCCGGATGCCCAGCGGGCGGCCGAGGCCGTCGGCGAGTGCCGCCAGCACGCGCAGGTCGGTCATCGGCGCGTTGGCCTGCCTGATCACGGTGTGCACCGTGCCGGGCCGGTGCTCCCAGTTCAGGAAGGTGCCGGCGTGCTCCTCGATCAGGGCGACCGGGAAGACCACGTCCGCCCGCTCGGTGACCTCGGACAGGCGGCTCTCCAGCGACACCACGAACCCGGCGTCCTCCAGCCCGGCGCGCACGGCGGCGGCGTCGGCGAAGTCGGCCGGCTCCAGGCCCGCGACCACGAGTGCCTGCAGTTCACCGGCGCCGGCGGAGGCCAGCATGGCGGTCGCCTCCAGGCCGGGCTCCGCCGGGAGGCTCTCGACCTCCCAGGCCGTCGCCACGTCGACCCGCGCCGCGGTGTCGGCCAGCGGACGTCCGCCCGGGAGCAGCCCGGGGAGGCAGCCGGCCTCGATCGCGCCACGATCACCCGCCCGGCGCGGCACCCAGGCGAGCCGGGCCCCGGCGGCAGTGGCCACCTCTGCGGCGGCGTCGAGGGCACCCGGGACCAGCGCGAGCCGCTCCCCCACCATGACCACGCTGCCCGGCTCCAGCGTGAGCGCGCGCAGGGCCGCGACCTCGGCACCGGGCACGGTCGCCACCAGCGTGGCGTTCAGCTTGGTCGAGCCGGTGCTGGCGAAGGGCGCGATCGTGGTGACCTTCAGTCCCCTCTTGCGGACGGCCTTGCGCAGCCGCAGGAACACCAGCGGGGACTCGTCCTCGGGCTCGAAGCCGGCGAGCACGACGTGGCCCGCCGTCTCCAGGTCGGCGTAGGTGACCGCGCCATCGAGCGTCCGGCCGGCGACGTGGGTGGCGAGGAACGCGGCCTCGTCCGCACCCGTGGGCCGCGACCGGAAGTCGATGCTGTTCGTGCCGAGCACCGCACGGGCGAACTTGCTGTAGCCGTAGGCGTTCTCCAGCGTCAGCCGGCCGCCGGTGAGCACACCGACACGGCTGCCCGCTGCGGCCAGTCCGGCGACGGCGGCGTCGATCGCCTCCGGCCAGGACGCGACGCGCAGCGCCCCGTCCTCGCGGATCAGCGGCCGGGTGATCCGGTCGTCACCGCGGGCGGAGACGAAGCCGAACCGGCCCTTGTCGCAGTTCCACTCCTCGTTCACCTCGGGCGCCTCGCCGGCCAGCCGGCGCTTCACCTGGAAGTGCCGGTGGTCGGTGCGCAGCTGGCAGCCCGCCGCGCAGTGCTCGCAGGTGACGTCGGTGCTGACCAGGTCGAACGGACGGCTCTGGAAGCGGTAGGCCGCGGACGTGAGCGCGCCCACCGGGCAGATCTGCACGACGTTGCCGGAGAAGTAGGAGTCGTACGGGTGGTCGGCGTACTGGCCGACCTGCTGCAGCGCGCCGCGCTCGACCAGCGCGATGAACGGATCGCCGGAGATCTGCTCGGAGAACCGCGTGCAGCGGGCGCAGAGGATGCAGCGCTCACGGTCGAGCAGGATCTGCGCGGAGATCGGCACCGGCTTGGGGAACGTCCGCTTGACGCCCTCGTAGCGCGACTCTCCGTAGCCGTTGCTCAGCGCCTGGTTCTGCAGCGGGCACTCGCCGCCCTTGTCGCAGATCGGGCAGTCCAGCGGGTGGTTGATCAGCAGGAACT
>DAINOM010000303.1:0-2202 GCA_036735445.1 Propionicimonas sp. | reverse complement strand
GCGAACTACCTGCAGCGCGCCGGGTTCCGCACGAGCGTCGCCCACGACGGTGTCCGTGCGGTCGAGTTGGCGTTGTCCGAGAGCCCCGATGTGGTGGTGCTCGACCTGGGGCTGCCGGGCAAGGACGGACTTGAGGTGTGCCGGGAGATTCGCACGCACTCCGATTGCTACATCCTGATGCTGACCGCCCGGAACGAGGAGATCGACAAGCTGGTCGGCTTGTCGACCGGTGCCGACGACTACATGACCAAGCCGTTCAGCGCCAGAGAGCTGGTCGCCCGGGTGCAGGTGCTGCTCCGTCGTCCGCGCGCTGGCCGGGTCGTGGAGGAGCCGCCGCGACAACTCGGTGCGCTGCGGCTGGACCCGGTCGGTCGTCGGGTCCGGGTGAACGACACCGAGGTGGAACTGACCCGCACCGAGTTCGACCTGCTCGAGGTGCTCTCGGCCCGGCCGAAGGCGGCCTTCACCCGGCGCCAGCTGGTGGATGCGGTGTGGGGGCCGGACTGGGTGGGCGATGAGCACCTCGTCGACGTCCACATCGGCCACCTGCGCCGCAAGCTCGCCGCGGTCGCCGACCTGCCGTTCGTGGAGACCGTGAGGGGTGTCGGGTACCGGATGGGCCCGGGTCGGTGAGCACGCCCTCGCGCCCGGGCAGCCTGACCACCAGGCTGCTGGTTGCCCAGATCTCGGTGTCGGTGGCGATGGTGTTGACGATGATCGTGGTGGCGGTGATCGCCGGGCCGCCGTTGTTCGAGGCGCACATGCGCGAGGCAGGCCACGACAGCCCCGACGTGTTGGTCCATTCCGAGGAGGCGTTCAACACCGCCGGGACGCTGGCCCTGCTGATCGGGATGTTGATCGCAGCCACGGGGGCGATCATCGTCAGCGTGTTGATCAGCGGACGGCTCCGCCGCTCGCTCGACGACCTCGGTGACGCGGCGGCGCGTATCTCGGACGGTGATTACGCCCAGAGGGTCGAGGACGCCGATTCGCGGGAGCTGGCGAGCCTGGCCGACAGCTTCAACACGATGGCGGCCCGGCTGGACTCGGTCGAGGCCAGCCGGCGCCGTCTGCTCACCGACCTGGCCCACGAGATCCGCACGCCGCTGGCCAGCATGGAGATCTGCGTGGAGAGCCTGGAGGACGGCGCCATCGAGCCCGGGCCAGGGGCCTGGCAGATCCTGACCGGCCAGATCGAGCGGATCTCCCGCCTGGCCGACGACCTCGGCGAGGTGTCGGCCGCAGAGGAGGGCAGGCTCAACCTCACCCTGGAAACCACCGACCCCAACCGGCTCGCCGGCGATGCGGTACTGGCCGCCGAAGAGGGCTACGACCGCAAGGGCGTCGGCCTCGCGGTCGACCCGGCCGCCACGACCCTCACCGTCAATGCGGACCCGGCCCGGGTCGCCCAGGTGCTGGGCAATCTGTTGTCCAACGCCCTCCGGCACACCCCGCAGGGCGGCCGGGTCGCCGTCCGGGTATTCGCCGACGAGGCCGCGGTGGCCATTCAGGTGAGCGACACCGGCGACGGGATCGCGGCCGAACACCTGCCGCACCTCTTCGAACGGTTCTACCGGGCCGACACCGCCCGCGACCGTGACAGTGGCGGCACCGGCGTCGGGCTGGCCATCAGCCGCGCCATCGCCTTGGCCCACGGCGGCCAACTCACCGCAGCCAGCCCAGGACGTGGCAGGGGTTCGACGTTCACCCTCCGCCTGCCCCAATCGGCAGAACCTTCATCGAAACAACACAAAGCTGGCTAGGAACCGGCCGGGGTCCTGCACAGGCTGGAAGGGAACAACCGCACGGAAGGCCCGAATGTGTCCCACCCGATCTCCCGCCGCAACCTGATCTCCGGTGGCCTTGGTCTGGGGGCAGCTGCTGTCCTCGGCGGCTGCACCAGTGGCGCCGGCGGTACCCCGCCCGGACCGGTGGCCGTCCCAACACAGCCCACTCTCGGCACCCCGGCGGTGACGGCCGTCCTTCGCCCCGGGATCTCCCAGGTCGACCTTGGCGGGATCACTGCGAGCACCTGGTGCTACGACGGGCAGGTGCCCGGCAAGCTGCTGCGGGCGAAGGCCGGCGACGTGGTGCAGGTGCAGGTCCGCAACCGGCTGCCGGTCGAGACCAGCGTCCATTGGCACGGGATCCGGCTGCACAACGCCGCCGACGGCGTGCCCGGCATCACCCAGGACCCGATCG
>DAINOM010000302.1:0-2237 GCA_036735445.1 Propionicimonas sp. | reverse complement strand
ACTCCGTCGTCTTCAACCTCGACGACGGATCGATGACCCTCAACGGCTACTCCGCATAGATCGACCGTCAACCCCGGATTGACGGCAGAACGAAAGGGAACACGATGATCAAGAGTCAGAACGGCTGGCCGGTCCAGTCCTCCAGTAAGGGCCTGTGGAAGCATCCCCAGGTAGGCCCGATCCTCTCCGGCGCGGTGTGGGTCGTCTTCAACTGGTTCCTGAGCCAGTACGAGGCGACGGTCGAGCCGATCGGTAGGTACTCGGGCAGCTGGAACCACCGCAAGATCAAGGGGTCTGCGAAGTGGTCGAACCACGCGTCCGCGACCGCTGTCGACCTCAACTGGAAGGCTCACCCGGCAGGCCACGGTCCATACGCCGGATTCACCACGGCCCAGCGGGCCACGGTCAAGGCCCTGCTCAAGCGGGCGGGTGGTGTCCTGAGGTGGGGCGGTCCCGCGTTCAATGATCCGATGCACTTCGAGATCGCGCCCGGCGTCACGCTCGCCCAGGTCGAGAAGCTGGCCACCAGCATCCTGCAGGCTGCCCTCTCCGATCTCGGCTATGACCTCGGCCGGGCAGGCGTGGACGGCGTCCGTGGCGTGAGGACCCTCGGGGCTCTCACCGCCTTCCAGACCGACCACAGCCTCACCGTCGACCAGGTCGACGGACCGGCGACGTGGGCCGCGATCGCCGCCGCATCGGCCCCGGTCGCTGCCGCGCTTCAGGCAGCCGCCACGCTGCCCGCTATCGAGGAGGTGGACGCATGATCGAGAAGATCGAGAAGGCGCTCACCAACAAGCGCCGCAAGTACATCTACCGGTGCGCCACCGCAGGCCTGATCGTCCTCGGCGTCTACGGGCTGGTCACGGCCGACCAGGCCGCGGCGTGGGGCCTGCTCGCCGCGGCGGTTACCGGGATGGCTGACGTCAAGACTGACCCGGCCGGGGACGTCGGCCAGCCCTGACCATGCAGCCACTGTTCGACGTGTCCGACAGCATCGCCCTCGGCGTCATCTCCGCTGAGGGCGTGCTGCTGGTCGCGATCATCGCCCTTCTCGGCCACGTCTGGAAGCGCGTGAGCGACCTCGAAAGCTCCTATGGCGTCCTGTGGAAGGAACGCGAGGCCGACGCGCTCACCAAACGCGCCCAGGGCGACCACATCGACACCCTCGAAGCCCACATCTGGGAACGCAAAGGCCCTCCCCCGCCGAAGCGGCCACCGGGGGTCTAGGCCGCGCTCTCTACCGCCTTCCGCAACGTGTCCTCGGCCAGCAGGACATAGGCGCGGGTCGTCTCCGGCCGCGAGTGCCCCAGGAGCTCCTGAACGGCCAGCAGGTCACGGGTGGACCGGTAGACCTTCGTAGCGAACGCGTGCCGCAGCGTGTGGGCGGTCAGGTCGCCCGGCAGCGCTCGGGCCATCAGGACGCCGACGTGGCCGGCCGATAGGTGGCCGTCCGGGCCGGGGAATGCCCACCCGGCAGGCAGGGCGCGCAGCTGGTCGGCGACGTCGTCGGCGAGCGGCACGTCCCGGTCCTTGCGGCCCTTGCCGTGCACCCGCAGCGTCCAGCCCGTCAGGTCTTCCATCAGGTCGTCGGAGTGGACTTGCGCGATCTCGCCGCGCCGGAGTCCCTGCCGGACGGCGAGGGTGAGCATGAGCCGCGTCCGTGAGTCGGCCGCGATCATCGCGACCCGCACGGCCCGCTCCGGCGCTGGACGCGGCTTGTGCTGTGCGGGCCGGATCCTCGGCAACAGCCGGGACGGGTCCGACGCGATCCGGCCCGTGGCGTGCAGCCACCCGTAGAAGCTCCGCAGGCTGGCCAGCTGGCTCCGCCGCGTCTCTGTGGACCATCCCGGGCGCCCCAGCCACGCCGCGAGGCCGTCGACGGTCACGCTCCGCGGCTGAGGATGGCTCTCGCAGAAGCGCGCCAGCTGGTAGCAGCGCAGACGGATGGTTTGGGGTGACAGGTCGCAGGCGGTGAGCCAGTCTCGCCACGCTGCGAGGTCCGAACGGGGGTGCACACGGGGGAGGGTATCCCGAGTGCTCACCTGTCCCCGACGGCGAGGAGGTCGCCGTCGTAGTGCCGAGCGTTAACCTCGCCGTGCGAGGCTGGCCGTTTCGGGCTGTACCGCTGCTGTGCGGCCTGCCGGGTGATCCCCAGGCCCCGGCCGATCTGGGACCACGCGAAGCCGTTGTCACGCTGCCCGGCCACCGCGATGGCCACCGCCTCGTCAAGGGTC
>DAINOM010000301.1:0-2248 GCA_036735445.1 Propionicimonas sp. | reverse complement strand
TCGAACGGCTACTGTCCGAACCAGGCAGTGTTGCGAACACCCCCTGAAACCGCCGCCAGCTTCGGCAGCTTTCAGCAGCGTTTGTCGTGGGGTCAGCGGGAGGGGCGGAAGAGGAGGTCGCCGTCGGGGGTGCGGAGGCGAAGCGTGGGGCCTGCCGCGACCAGCTCGCCGGCCGTGACCTTCTCGAGCCGGTCGATGAAGGTGCCGACGCGGGTGCCGGGGACCGATGGGCACGGGACGGGACGGGGGATCCTCACCCCGGAGAGCGTCCACCGCGAGCCGTCCCGGGAAAGGCTCGCGACGTAGTCCCCGCAGCCCGACCAGCCGGACACCCGGTCACCGTCCACCCGAAGGGTGATGCCTGAGTCCTCGTTGACCCACGAGCCGGTCTGCGCGTCGAGCTGCCACGTGCGCCCCTCGATCCCGGAGGGCGCGGCTGCTGTGGGCGACGCGGTTGCGCTCGGGGACGCCACGGGAGCGGGTACGGCGGGCACGGTGCGGGCGATCAGGATCGGCGTCACGATCGACGCCACGACGGCAAGCGTGGCCATCCCGGCCACCGTCCAGCCGAGCCGGCGGCCGCGGACGGCCTCGTGCCCGGCGTCGAGCGCCGCGGTCACGTCCACCGGCACCTCCACCGGGTCGGACTGCATCCGGGTGCGCAGCCGGTCCTCGAAGTCGGTCATCGCGGGCTCCTCTCCTCCTGCTGGCCCTCCAGTGCCGTCCGCAGGGCGGCCAGGCCGCGGGCCGCGCTCGACTTCACCGTGCCGAGCGGCACGCCGAGTTCGGTGGCCACGTCTTTCTCGGGCAGATCGTGCAGGTAGCGCAGCACCACCACGCGGCGCTGCAGCGGGGGAAGTGCGGCCAGCAGCCGGCCCAGCTGCTCCCGGTCGTCGACCTCCGTGGCGCGGTCCGGTGCGCCTCGCTCCGGCGGGTCCGCCACCGGGACGACACCGTGCCGGGAGCGGTGGCCGTCCACGTCGAGGTTGACCATGATCCGGCGCGCGTAGGCCAGTGCACCGTCCGGACGGACCCGGGGCCAGGCCACATACGTCTTGACCAGCGTCGCCTGCAGCAGTTCCGCGGCGGCGTCCCGGTCGCCGGTGAGCAGCCACGCCGTCCGGCCCAGCGACGCGGACGCCCCGGACGCGAACGCGGTGAACTCCGCGTCCCTGCTCGAGTTCCGCGCCATCGATCCTCCCCATCTCAATACGGTCCGCGTCGGCAGAAAGTTCCCGTGACCCGACCATCGTCTCAAGCTTCCGCGCCACAGCGGTGGGTAGGCTGTCTGCCGGAGCGCGCCAGAGCGCAACCGTGCTTGTGAACGAGGAGCAGATGACCGTCAACCTTGGGATGCCCGCGACCCCGCCGCCCGTGCTGGCCCCGCGCCGGCCCACCCGGCAGATCCGGGTCGGGAAGGTGCTGGTGGGTGGTGGCGCGCCGGTCTCGGTGCAGTCGATGACCACCACCAAGACCACCGACATCAACGGCACCCTGCAGCAGATCGCGGAACTCACCGCGACCGGCTGCGACATCGTCCGGGTCGCGGTACCCAGCCAGGACGACGCGGACGTGCTGCACATCATCGCCAGGAAGAGCCAGATCCCGGTGATCGCGGACATCCACTTCCAGCCGAAGTACGTGTTCGCGGCGATCGACGCCGGCTGCGCGGCCGTCCGGGTCAACCCGGGCAACATCCGCGCGTTCGACGACCAGGTCAGGGAGATCGCCCGGGCGGCGAGGGACGCGGGCGTGTCGATCCGGATCGGCGTCAATGCCGGCTCCCTCGACAAGCGGCTGCTGGCCAAGTACGGCGCGCCGACCCCGGAGGCACTGGTCGAGTCGGCGCTGTGGGAGGCGAGCCTCTTCGAGGAGCACGACTTCCGCGACTTCAAGATCTCGGTGAAGCACCACGACCCGGTCGTGATGGTGCGGGCCTACGAGATGCTGTCCAACGCCTGCGACTACCCGCTGCACCTCGGCGTCACCGAGGCCGGACCGGCGTTCCAGGGCACGATCAAGAGTTCGGTCGCCTTCGGCGCGCTGCTCGCCAAGGGCATCGGCGACACCATCCGGGTCTCGCTGTCCGCCCCGCCGGCGGAGGAGGTCAAGGTCGGGATCAAGATCCTGGAGTCGCTGAACCTGCGTCCCCGGCACCTGGAGATCGTCTCCTGCCCGTCCTGCGGCCGCGCCCAGGTGGACGTGTACAAGCTCGCCGAGGAGGTCACCGAGGGCCTCACCGGCATGG
>DAINOM010000300.1:0-2343 GCA_036735445.1 Propionicimonas sp. | reverse complement strand
CTGGTGCGCGCTGGCGATGGTCGGTGCGGCCCTGGCCCTCCGCAAGCAGGCCTGAACCCCCGAGTGATGGCTGAGCCTGACGAAGCCCGGGGAGGATGTTGGCTGAGCCTGACGAAGCCCGGGGAGGATGTTGGCTGAGCCTGACGAAGCCCGGGTGGCCCTTCGTCAAGCTCAGGGAGCATTGGGTCGATGGGGACTGTCCCTTTCCACCGCGGTCAGAGGTCGACGGTGCCGGAGATCACGGTCCGGGTGCGGCCGCCGATCCAGATCTCCTCGCCATCATCGTGGACGAGGATCTCGCCGTGGCGTCCGACCTGGGAGCCCTGGGTGACCAGATAGGTGTCAGGCACCACGCCGCGGGCGCGCAGCCATTGCGCGACGGCGGCGTTCAGGCTGCCGGTCACCGGGTCCTCTGCGTGTGCGAGCAGCCCGCGCACCTCGTAGGCGTAGGCGTCCCTGCTCAGCCCGACCAGGCCGAGGAAGTCGTGGCGGCCGAGCTGGGTGCCGTCCACCCACGCCCGGCGGACGGCGTCCGCGTCCTCCAGCTCGACCATCATCCAGGGCGCGCCGTTGTCGCCCCACTCGTGCGCGACCCAGTCGGTGCGGGGCATGCCGAGCGCGGCCTCGGCGATGGCGAGGTGCGCTTCGTCCAGCGGTCCCGTGCGCAGCCGTGGCGGAGCGGCGAAGGCGAGGCACCCGCCGTCCTGCCGCACCCGGACGAGCCCCACCCCACACTCCTGCACGACCTCGCCCTCCCGCGCAGGACGGCCGCCCCCCGTCAGCCACGCATGCGCGCTGCCGAGGGTCGGATGGCCGGCGAACGGGAGCTCTCCGTCCGTCGTGAAGATGCGGACGCGATAGTCAGCGGCAGGATCGGACGGCGGCAGCAGGAACGTGGTCTCGGAGAGGTTCATCCATTCGGCGAACGCCTGCATGGCGGCGGCGTCCAGTCCGGAGGCGTCGTGGACGACAGCGAGCGGGTTGCCCGTGGCGCCCCCGTCCCCGAAGACGTCGACCTGGGAGAATCCCCGGTCCATGGCCGTCCCTTCCGTCCTCCTAGTTGGTCTCGACAGGCTCGACCAGCGTGAGGTGAAACCTCAGTCGCCGAGCCCGGTACCGAGCTTGCGGGCCGTGAGCACCCATTCGTGATCGGTCGGCACCAGCTTCAGCTGCCCGGCCACCTCTTCCAGCGGGACGAGCTCGGTGTCCTCGCCGCGCGCGGCCACCATCACCCCGAACTGCTCTTTCTCTACGGCGTGTGCGGCCGCCGTCCCCAACCGGGACGCGAGCAGCCGGTCGGCAGCGCACGGGATGCCGCCGCGCTGCACGTAGCCGAGGATCGACACCCGCGACTCCAGGCCGGTCGCCGCCTCGAGCTCGCGGGCGAGCTTGAAGGTGTGTTCGCGCTGGGCGTCCTCGACGTTGGCGAGGTGGGCCCGGGCCGCGCGGACGGCCTCCGGCGTCTTCGCCGCCCGGACGAGCAGCTGCGCGGCCTCGTAGTCGGCGGCGTCCTGCATGTCGCGCGCGCCCTCGGCGACGGCCACGACGCTGAACGTGCTGCCGTGCTGGAGTCGGCTCTTGATCCTCTCCGCGACGCTGTCCACCGAGTAGGGGATCTCTGGCAGCAGGATGATGTCGGCACCGCCGGCGATACCGGCGCCCAGGGTCAGCCAGCCGGCCCGGTGGCCCATGATCTCGGTGAGGATGATCCGGTGGTGGCTGTGCGCGGTGCTGTGCAGCCGGTCGACCGCCTCGGTGGCGATCTCCATCGCGGTGGCGAAGCCGAAGCTGGTGTCGGTGCGGGCGATGTCGTTGTCGATGGTCTTCGGCAGCGTGATCACGTTGAGCCCCGACTCGGCGAGCCGCATCGCGTTCTTCGCTGTCCCGCCGCCGCCGAGCAGGACGAGCGCGGACAGGCCCTCCTTCTCGTAGTTCTCCACGACCTGGGGGCGCATGTCGGCCGTGTCGCCGTCGACGGCCATGCGATGCACCTTGTCGCGGCTGGTGCCGAGGATCGTGCCGCCAATCGTGAGGATGCCCGACAGGGCGCCGGAGTCGAGCGGGGTGTACCGGTTCTCCACGAGGCCGCGAATGCCGTCCCGATAGCCGAGGAGCTCCCAGCCATTGGCGATCGCGGCCTTGCCGAAGCCGCGGATGGCGGCGTTCAGCCCGGGGCTGTCACCGCCGGCGGTGAGGATCCCGATGCGCTTCTTGGCTTCCGCCATGTCCGACCCCTTCGCTGGCTGGGCTCTCAGGCTAGACGACGACCGCCGCACCGCGACAGCGGTGGGAAGGGAGGAGTCTTGACGAGCAGTGAGGAACGAACTGCGAGGAACAGACGAC
>DAINOM010000299.1:0-2496 GCA_036735445.1 Propionicimonas sp. | reverse complement strand
TCGCGGGCTACGTCTACCTGGTGCTGCGCAAGAAGAAGACCGGGATGCGGTTCACCAACACGGCGGTGCTGGCCCGGGTGGTGCCCAAGCAGTCGCAGTGGCGCCGGCACCTCGCCGTCGCGCTGTCCCTGGCCGCGCTGGTCGCACTGAGCTTCGCGTGGGCGCGTCCCAACGGCATCGAGATGGTGCCGCGGGAGCGGGCGACGGTCGTGGTGGTGATCGACATCTCGCAGTCGATGCAGGCCACCGACGTGCGCCCGACCAGGCTGGACGCGGCCAAGGAGGCCGCGCTGACCTTCGTCCGCGCCCTGCCCGCGCAGTACAACGTCGCCGTGGTCGGGCTGTCGGGGAACCCGTCCGTCCGGCTGCCACCGACCACCGACCGCGTCCAGGTGCAGCAGGCGATCAGCAGCCTGAAGCTGCAGGACTCGACCGCGGTCGGCGAGTCGGTCTACACCGCGCTGAACGCCCTGCAGCTGGCGCCGAAGGGCACCGACTCCACGCCGCCCCCGGGCGCGATCGTGCTGCTCTCGGACGGCCAGAACACAGCCGGACGGTCGCCCGCCCAGGCTGCGGCGGAGGCCAAGAAGCAGGACGTGCCCGTCTACACGATCGCCTACGGCACCGACAACGGCTACGTGGACCTCGACGGCAAGCGCGAACGCGTCCCGCCGGACAAGGAGCTGCTGGCCAGCATCTCGCAGGCCTCCGGCGGGCAGACCTTCTCCGCCGAGAACCTGGACCAACTGAACAAGGTCTACAACAACATCCGCAGTGAGGTCGGCCAGACACCGACCAAGAAGGAGACCACGGCGCTGTGGGCCGGCTACGGCCTGGCCTTCGCGGTGGTGGCGGCGCTGGCCGCGGTCTCGCTGGGAGCGAGGTGGCCGTGATGTTCGACCTGGAGTTCATGCGTCCCGAGCGGCTGTGGTGGCTGGCGATGATCCCGCTGCTGGTCGGGTTGTACCTGTTCCTGCTGTGGCGGCGCCGGCGGAAGTCCCGTCCGCACGCGATCACCAATCTCGAGCGGGTGCTGCCGAAGCAGCAGGCCTGGAAGCGGCACGTGGCCGTTGGCGCCGCCGTGCTGGCCCTGGCCGCGCTGAACGTGGCGTTCGCGCAGCCGAAGGGCGAGGTCGAGGTGCCGCGCGAGCGGGCGACGGTGGTGCTGGCGATGGACGTCTCCCGCTCGATGCTGGCCGCGGACGTGAGTCCGAACCGCCTGGTCGCCGCGAAGGCGGCCGCCCAGGACTTCCTGGAGATGATCCCGGCGGGCTTCAACGTCTCGCTGGTGAGCTTCGCCGGGTACGCGACCATCCTCGTGCCACCGACGACCGACCGCGGGGTGGTCTCCGCGTCGATCGAGGGCCTTCAGGTGGCGCCCTCCACGGCGATCGGCGAAGGCATCTACTCCTCGCTGGATGCGATCGCCCAGGCGCCGCCGGACCCGGACGACCCGGACCGGGTCGCTCCCGGCGCGATCGTCCTGCTCAGCGACGGCTACAGCAACCTGCCCCGGCCGTCCGACCAGGCCGCGCGGGAGGCGAAGAAGCAGGGCATCCCGATCTACACGATCGCCTACGGGACGCCGAACGGCTACGTCGAGACGGACGGCCGCCGCGAGCCGGTGCCCTACAACCCGGCCGAGCTGTCCCAGATCGCCCGGCTCTCCGGCGGCAAGGCGTTCACCGCCGGATCCGAGGGTGAGCTGAAGCAGGTGTACTCGTCGATCGCCCGCCAGGTCGGCTACATGAAGGTCGACCAGGAGGTCACCGAGGCCTACGCCGGCTACGCCCTGGCCTTCGCCGTCCTCGCCGCGATCGCCGTGATCTCGCTGGGCGCCCGCTGGCCGTAGCCCGTCCAGGAACGGTCCCTGAGGAGCGGCCACGGCGAGGAACGAGCTGTGGCCGCGTCACGAAGGGCCTGGGAGGATCCGCGTCGCCCCTTCGTGACACCGTCCGGCTCGTTCCTCGCCGGGCGGCTCCTCAGGGATCGGTTTGGTGCGGTTGCGCTGCCGTTCAGGCTCGGGCGCCGAAGATCGCCGTGCCGATCCGGACCTCGGTGGCGCCGTGCGCGATCGCCAACTCGAAGTCGCCGGACATGCCCATCGACAGCTCGTCGTAGCTTTGGCCGTCCACGGCGGCTTCCCGCAGCCGGCGCTGCGCGTCCACGACGCGGTCGAAGCAGGCACCCACCAGCGCGGGGTCGGACGAGGGCAGCGCGAGGGTCATCAATCCGCGGACGCGGAGCGCGTCGAACGGGACGAGCGCACGGGCGAAGCCGACGACGTCCTCCGGCGGCCGGCCGGACTTGGACGCCTCACCCGACGAGTTCACCTGGATCAGCACGTCGAGCTGTCGCCCCTCGGCATGCAGCCGACGGTCGAGCTCCGCCGCCAGGCTCAGGGTGTCGAGCGCCTGGAACTCGGCCGCGAACCGGGCCACCAGCTTCGCCTTGTTCGACTGCAGGTGGCCGATCATCACCCACTCCAGCCCGGGG
>DAINOM010000298.1:0-2500 GCA_036735445.1 Propionicimonas sp. | reverse complement strand
CTGCGTCCGAAGATGGCCCGGGTCTGGGCGTCGATCCAGCCGACCTGGTCGGCGTCCTCACCCTGCCCGCCGAAGTAGGCGCGGTCACGGTCGTCGACCAGCGGGAAGATGCTGCGACTCACCGAGACCCGCGCCTCGCGCTCATGGCCGGCGCTCGCCCACGCCTCCCGGAACACCCGGATCTGCTCGGCCTGCTGCACGTGGAACGGCTCCCCCGTCTCATCGTTCTTCAGCGTCGAGCTCATCAGGTGCATGCCCTTCTCCGCGGCCCACGCCGCCGTCGCGTTCGACGACGCGCCCCACCAGATCCGCTCGCGCAGACCCTCCGAGTGCGGCTCCAGACGCAGCAGGCCCGGCGGGTTCGGGAACATCGGACGGGGGTTGGGCTCCGCGAACCCCTCGCCCTCCAGCAACTGCAGGAACAACTCCGCATGCCGCCGCGCCATGTCCGCGTCCGTCTCCCCCTCCGGCGGCACATGCCCGAAGTAGCGGTACCCCTCGACCACCTGCTCGGGCGACCCACGGCTGATCCCCAGCTCCAGCCGGCCGCCGGAGATCAGATCCGCCGCACCGGCGTCCTCCACGGCATACAAGGGGTTCTCGTAGCGCATGTCAATCACCCCGGTGCCGATCTCGATCCGGCTCGTCCGGGCACCGATCGCCGCCAGCAGCGGGTACGGCGACGCGAGCTGCCGGGCGAAGTGGTGCACCCGGAACCACGCCCCGTCCGCCCCCAGCTCCTCTGCCGCGACGGCCAGGTCGATCGACTGCAGCAGGGTGTCCGCCGCCGACCGCGTCTGCGAACCGTGGGCGTTCGACCAGTGGCCGAAGGACAGGAATCCGATCTTCTTCACGACTGTCACAACAACGGCGACGCCGGGGTGTTCCCGGTCAGGTCACGCGAATGTCGAGCTGGTCGCCGACCAACACCAGTTCGTAGGTGTGCGCGCCGGGCCCCAGCGGTGACTCCCCCACGTAGTCGATCGGACGGTAGCTCCAGCTGTCCTGCCCGGACGTGGCTTCCAGCCAGGCGTAGCCGTACGCCGTTCCCACCCTGGCGGATCCACTCGTCGCGCCCGCCGCCAGCGGCCCGTACTCGACCCTCTCCCCGGAGGGGAAGACCACACGCACGGTATCGAAGTTCATTGTCGTACCGTTGCGGATCGCCACCCGGACCTCGCCGGCCGGTATCGCGGCCGTGGTCGGGGCGGCGCCGTCGGTCAGGTCGTCGACGGCAACCAGCACGACGTTCCCCGCTGCGTTCCGAAGGATCAGCTCCGCCCCGCGCCGTTCGGCCTGCCGAACCGTGCCAAGCGCCGTCCAGAATCGCCGCTGCTGAGCGGCGGCCACGGCACTGCCGCAAGGTTCGGGCCGCTGCGTGGGCAGGTCGAACACCAGGGCGGCGCCGTCGCGTGCGTGCGGCACGTCCACCACCGCGCAGGAGTCACCGACGCTCGCTCGGGCGGTGGAGAACTCCAGAAAGACCGAGCCCTTTGCGCCGTCCGGCTCGAACGGCTCGCCGCCGATCCGGGTGACCACCCACACCGCGTCCGTCAGCACCAGCCCGGTTGGCGTCGGTGTCGGTGTCGGTGAGTACACGATCGGCGTCGCTGCGCCTGCGACAGGCGTTGCGGCAGGGCCCGCCGGAAGCCGGTTCACCGGCGGCGAACAGTGCGTCAGCAGGCCGACACCCGCGACCAGTGCCAGCGCCGCGACCAGCACCAGCAGTCGCGCGGTCCGACGCCCGTCCCGCGATCGCCGTGAGGTGTCGACTTCGTTCGTCCCCACATCTACCCGTACGGTCCGGCGAGGCATTTCGTTGCACGAGTCAGCGGTTCGACACCAGTTCCGCCTCCGCGGAGCCCCGCGCGGACAGCCGCTGGATGCCGATCAGGGTGAGGAAGACCGCATCCGCGCCGCTGGTGGTCGTCACCCGGACGCGGCCGGACACCAGTTCCACGTGGCCTTCGACGTCGCCGCTCGCCGCCAGCACACCCTGGGCCGCCGCGATCGCCGCGGCGGTGTCCGGCTTCTCGCCGGCGAGCCGGTCCGCGGCCGTCGCATCGGCCGCAGCCCTGGCCGCAGCGGACGCCACCAGCTCCGCCCTGCGGGCAGCCACCGCCTGCGCACCGCCGTCCACCACCAGTCCGACGACGATCAGCAGCGCCGGCACCACCAGCACCACGAACGACGACAGCGACATCCCCCGCTGGTCCCGCGCCACCGCACACCTCCGTCCCGAGGCCAACATTGTGCACTGCCCGCAGCTGGTCCACGGGAGTTGTGCACAGCCGACCCGACGTCCGGAATCGCTAGGCTGGGCCTGCTTCAGACACCCGCAACGATTGGAAACCAAGGATGGTCCAGAAAGTCGCCCTGCTCACCGCCGGCGGGTTCGCCCCCTGCCTCTCCTCCGCGATCGGCGGCCTGATCGAGCGGTACACCGAGCTGGCTCCCGAGGTGGAGATCATCGGCTACAAGAACGGCTACCAGGGCCTGC
>DAINOM010000297.1:0-2551 GCA_036735445.1 Propionicimonas sp. | reverse complement strand
CAACCAGCTGGAGAAGGGCGTGTTCGCCGGCTACCCGATGGTGGACGTCCGCGTCACCCTGTTCGACGGCAAGGCCCACTCGGTCGACTCCTCCGACATGGCGTTCCAGCTGGCCGGGTCGCTGGCGATCAAGGAGGCGGCCAGCCCCAGGACCGTCGCCCTGCTCGAGCCGATCGACCAGGTCACGGTCGTCGTCGGAGAGGAGTACCTGGGCGCGGCGATGACCGACCTGACCGGACGCCGCGGGCAGCTCCTCGGCTCGGACTCCGAGAACCACAAGGCGATCATCCGGGCCCTCGTGCCGCAGACCGAGCTGTCGCGCTACGCGATCGACCTGCGCGGCATCGCCCACGGCACCGGCACGTTCACCCGCGAGTTCCACGGCTACGAGCTGCTGCCGCAGAACCTGGTCGAGAAGTACGCCAAGACGAACTGAGCCCGACTGAACGGTAATGGGACCTGTCCCCGGCCCTCAGCCCGGGGACAGGTCCCATTGCCGTTCACCTGCGGGGAATGCCCGGGGACGGGCCGCCGTTCGGAATGGCATGCGCATCGACATCTGGTCCGACATCGCCTGCCCGTGGTGCTACCTCGGCCTCACCAGGTTGGGACGGGCGCTGGAGCGGTTCGCGCACGCCGACGAGGTCGAGGTCGAGCTGCACTCCTTCCAGCTCGACCCGTCGCTGCCTGAGTCGTTCGCCGGTTCCGAGGCCGAATACCTGGCCGCGAGCAAGGGCATCGACCTGGCGAGCGTCCGGCAGATGACCGGACGGGTTGCCGCGGCCGCGGCCGGGGACGGGCTCACCCTCGACTTCGACGCCCTGGTGGTGACGAACTCCCGGCGCGCCCACCGGCTGCTCCAGTACGCGAAGACGGTGTCGGCGCCGGCCACCTGGACGCTCGAGCTCGCCCTGTTCCGGGCGCACTTCGCCGACGGGCTGAGCGTCAGCGACGCCGACACCCTCGTCGAGTTGGCCGTTGCCGCAGGCCTGGACGCGGACGGCGCCCGCGCCGCCCTCGACTCTCCCACTCTGGACGCCGCGGTAGCGGCCGACGTGGACGCCGCCGCCCGCCTCGGCATCCGTGGCGTGCCGTTCTTCGTCCTCGCCGGCAAGTACGGCGTCTCCGGCGCCCAGCCCGCCGAGGTGTTCGACGAGGCCCTGCGCCAGGTCTGGCAGGAGGAGCAGGAGCCCGTCGCCCCCTGACCGCAGTGGCGGAGAATGGAGACAGACCCCTTTTCCGCCACGTGCCGGACACAAGTTGACCGTGAGTGCCAGCTTTCCGGGTTGTCGCGGCCGTTCTGATCGGGGGCGTGGAGGGCACTCGCCGGGGCTTTGGGCGAGGCGCGGACCGAGTGAGGAACCGTCCCCGGTCTGCGGTCAGTGGGCGGCGATGAAGCCGAAGACCCCGTCCGCGACCATCTGGACGGCGATGGCCGACAGCAGCAGACCGGCGATCCGGGACGCGAGCACCGTCCCCGACTCCCGCAGCACCGCCCTGATCAGGCCGGCGTAGCGCAGGAACAGCCAGACCAGCACCATCACCGCGATCAGCGCCGCGCCGACGGTGAGGTAGCCGGTGAATCCCGGGGCGCGCTGGACGGCCAGCATGGTGGCGACGATCGCGCCCGGGCCGGCCATCAGCGGCGTCCCCAACGGCACGATCGCGACGTTGACCCCGTCATGGCTGACCGGGTCCGAGCCTCCGCCCATCAACAGGTCGAGGGCGATCAGGAGCAGCAGCAGCCCGCCGGAGACCTGCATGGCGGGCACCGACACCTGCAGGTAGTCGAGGATCTGTCGGCCGAACAGGGCGAACACCGCGATCACCCCGAAGGCGACCAGCGATGCCCGGTCGCCCGCGCGGCGCCGCTGGCGGGCGTCCAGGGAGTTGGTGAGACCCAGGAACACCGGCAGCAGGCCGGGCGGGTCGACAATCACCCAGAGGGTGACGGCTGTGGTCAGGAAGAGCTCTGCGTCGAAGAACTGGCCCACCGTCCCAGCCTATGGCCGAGCGGCTCCCGCCGCAGAATCGCCGCCTCGAGCCCGTCGCACCTGATCCTCGTCATCCCGGGCTTGATCCTCGTCATCCCGGGCTTGATCCGGGAGCGCTTCGGGTTGCGTCGCCAGTCGGGCGCAGGGATCCCGGCGTTCGCCGGGATGACGCCAAGCACCAACCGCTCGCGTGCGGTTGCGGGCGTCGACGGCGGGCCCCTCGGCGATCAGATGCTGTGCAGCGGACGAGCGCCCGGGGGCAGGAAGCGGGCGTCGACGACGTCCTTGCCGAACGGGAAGCACGTGACCGGGATCATCTTCAGGTTCGCGATCGCCAGCGGGATGCCGACGATCGTCACCGCCTGTGCGAACGCGGTGGTCACGTGGCCGACCGCCAGCCACAGGCCGGCGATGAGGAACCAGATCACGTTGCCGAGCGCGGAGCCGACACCGGCGGACGGCTTGGCGACGACCGCCCGTCCGAACGGCCACAGCGCGTAGCCGGCCATCCGGAACGATGCGATGCCGAACGGGATCGTGATGATCAGGATGCAGGC
>DAINOM010000296.1:0-2574 GCA_036735445.1 Propionicimonas sp. | reverse complement strand
TGATCGTCAGGTCGGCGGCGAAGGAGAAGTCGAAGATCCGGTCGAAGCCGATCGCGCGCATCAGCCCGGCCACGAACGGCGAGGCCTCGGCCGCGGTCTTGCCGTACTTGGCCGCGATCACGCTGCGCGGCGCCGGGGCCACGAAGCCGACCACGACCTTCGTCGGGTCGTTGATCGCCGCGAACACCTCGGGCCGCTCGCGGACGTAGTCGAGCGCGCCGCACGGGCAGGCCGTCACGCACTGGCCGCAGGACACGCAGTCGGTGTCGATCAGCGGACGGCCGTCGTGCGTCCCCACGGTCAGCTGGCCGTTGCGGAACTGGTAGGCCAGCACGCCCGGCCCCTCGATCTCCGCGCACGCGGCCACGCAGCGTCCGCACGAGATGCACTTGTTGTGGTCGCGGACGATGAACGGGTGGTCGCGGACGATCGGCACCCGCGGCCGCACGTGCAGCGGCTCCAGGTAGGTGACGGACGACTTCGTGGCGACCTTGCGCAGGTCGCAGACGAACCGGGCCTTGCAGCCGCAGCGCATGCAGCGGGCGGCCTCCGCGCGGGCGTCCGCCTCGGTGTAGCCCAGTTCCACCTGCCGGAAGTCGGCCAGCCGCGCCTCGACCGGGATCGCCGGCATGTCGTGGCGGGCCAGCTTCGGGCGGGCCTCGAACTCGTCGCGGGGCAGGTCCTCCAGCGAGCCACGGCTGCAGTTGTAGGACGCCGGCTCGCCGCGGACGTAGCCCTTGGTGACGAACTGGTCCATCGCCCAGGCGGCCCGCCGGCCCGCGGCGACGGCCTCGATCACGGTCGCCGGACCGGTCACGCAGTCGCCACCGGCGAACACCTTCGCCTCCGACGCCTCCATGGTGGAACCGTCGACCTCGACGTCGCCCCACTTGTTCAGCCGCACCGGCAGGTCGTTGTACAGGAACTGGGTGTTGGTGGACTGGCCGATCGCGCCGATCACCATCGACGCGCCGATCTCGAAGTCGCTGCCCTCGACCGGGATCGGCCGGCGGCGCCCGGAGCGGTCCGGCTCACCCAGGCTCATCTCGATGCAGCGCAGGACGAGGTCGTCACCCTCGCGCCGGATCGCCGTCGGCGCGGCCAGGAAGCGCAACTCGATCCCCTCGACCTCCGCGTCGACCACCTCGTGCGGCTGCGCCGGCATCTCGTCCCGGGTGCGCCGGTAGAGCAGCACCACGCGTCCGGCCCCGCGGCGCAGCGCGGTGCGCGCGCAGTCGATCGCGGTGTTCCCGCCGCCGACCACGACGACGGTGTGACCCGGCTCCGGGTCGGTGCCCTTGGTCACCTCGCGCAGGTAACCGATCCCCGTCCAGACGCCCTCGGAGTTCTCCCCGGGCAGGCCCATCGGGGTGGCCGTCCACGACCCGATCGCCAGGTAGACCGCGTCGAAGTCCCGCTGCAGGTCCTCCAGGTGCAGGTGGGTGCCCAGCGCCCTGTTGCACACGATCTTCACGCCGAGCGCGGTGATCGTGGCGATCTCGGCGTCGAGGACGGCCTTCGGCAGCCGGTACTCCGGAATCCCGTAGCGCATCATCCCGCCCGGGTGCGGCATCGACTCGAAGACCGTGACGTCGTGCCCGGCGACCGCGGCGTAGAACGCCGCACTCAGCCCGGACGGGCCCGCGCCGACGACCGCGATCCTCCGGCCGCTCGGCGCCGCCAGCGTGGGCGACCAGGGCTGCTCGCGGTCGAGGTCCCAGTCGGCGGCGAAGCGCTTCACGTTGTTGATGGCCACGGCGGAGTCGACCAGGGCGCGGCGGCACTGGGCCTCACAGCTGTGCGGGCAGACCCGGCCGCAGGCGGACGGGAACGGGTTGCGGTCCTTGATCACCCGCACGGCCGCCTCGAAGTTGCCGTCCGTGACCAGGGCCAGGTACCGCTGGATGTCGATGTGGGCCGGACAGGTCTGCTGGCAGGGCGGCTCGCAGTCGGCGTTGTGGTCGCAGAGCAGCTGCTCCAGCCGCACCTTGCGGTAGGCGTCGATGGTCTCCGAGCGGGTGTGGATCACCATGCCCGGCGTGACCGGCGTGATGCACGACTTCACCTCCCGGCGCTCGGTGCCCACCTCCACCACGCACAGGCCGCAGTTCCCGTTCGCCCGCTCCAGCCGGACGTCGTTGCAGAGTGAGGGCACGTCGATGCCGTCCTTGCCCAGGGCGGTGAGGATGGTCAGGCCCTCTTCGACCTCGATCTCCCGGCCGTCCACCATGACGGTGAACCGGGTGCGCTCGGACAACTCCTGCATGGCAGCCTCCCCGTTGAGACCCGGCCGGGCGCGAGCGGCGCCTGGCGGCTCAGTTGTAAGCACATTCTCTCATAGACAGGAACGCAGGGGGAGTGCCTGCGGCGATTCCGTCGTCCGACCCGGCCGTTTTTGACGCTCGGGAGGCCATCAAGTAGCCTTGACCGTTGTGTTCGGGCAACCGAACCATGCGTGCGTGCGCCGCGTCCGGCCCCACTGGCTGGTGGCGCTCGGCGCGCGCCCACGAAACCTCAACGGAAAGAGATACCAGCCGGTGCCCACTATCCAGCAGTTGGTCCGCAAGGGCCGCA
>DAINOM010000295.1:0-2629 GCA_036735445.1 Propionicimonas sp. | reverse complement strand
CCGGGTCGCGGACTGTCACCGCCGGTTCGGAATTACACCGACCCCGGAGCACGTTCGGGCACAGTCTACCGCCCCCGGCCGCCTACCGCCCGCGCGTCCCGTACCGCTGCCCGCCCACGCCGAACGCCACTGTTCGCCTCATCCGCTGCACCGGCCGGCGGAGTGTTTGGCCGGAACGGTGGCGCTCGGCGGATTTCAGGGAGCAGACTGGCGCCGTCCCGGCGGGGCCGGGCGTGCACAGAAAGGACTGCCATGCGGGTCGCCGTCCCGTCCGAAGTGAAGAACCACGAGTACCGGGTGGCGATCACCCCGGTGGGCGTCGCGGAACTGGTGTCGCACGGCCACGAGGTGTACGTGCAGGCCGGTGCGGGCCTGGGCTCGTCCATCAGCGACGAGGAGTTCGTGGCGCAGGGGGCGCGGATCGTGCCGACCGCGGAGGAGACCTGGGCGAGCGGCGAGATGGTGCTGAAGGTGAAGGAACCGGTGGCGGACGAGTACGGCTTCCTGCGCGAGGACCTGCTGCTGTTCACCTACCTGCACCTGGCCGCCGACAAACCCGGAACCCAAGCCCTCCTCGCCGCCAGAACCACCGCCATCGCCTACGAAACCGTCCAACTCCCCTCCGGACTCCTCCCCCTGCTCTACCCCATGTCCGAAGTCGCCGGCTGCCTCGCCCCCCAAGTCGGCGCCCACGCCATGATGAAAGCCCAAGGCGGCCGCGGCGTCCTCATGGGCTGCGTCGGCGGCGTCGCCAACGCCAAAGTCGTCGTCCTCGGCGGCGGCACCGCCGGCCAGAACGCCGCCAACGTCGCCCTCGGCATGGGCGCCGACGTCACCATCCTCGACACCGACCTCGACAAACTCCGCACCACCTTCTGGCGCTACGAAAACCGCGTCCACGGCATCGTCTCCTCCAAACTCGCCATCCGCGAACAAGTCCTCGCCGCCGACATGGTCATCGGCACCGTCCTCATCCCCGGAGCCAAAGCACCCAAACTCGTCACCAACGACATGGTCGCCCACATGAAACCCGGCTCCGTCCTCATCGACGTCGCCATCGACCAAGGCGGCTGCTTCGAAGACTCCCACCCCACCACCCACACCCACCCCACCTTCACCATCCACAACTCCCTGTTCTACTGCGTCGCCAACATGCCCGGCGCCGTCCCCAACACCTCCACCTGGGCCCTCACCAACGCCACGCTCGCCTACGCGCTGCAGCTTGCCGACAAGGGGTGGAAGCGCGCGCTGAAAGAGAATCGGCCGCTCGCCCTCGGGTTGAACACCCATGCCGGGACGGTCACCTACCCGGCGGTGGCCGACGCCTTCGGCCTGCCCTGCACAAGGGTGGAGGAACTGCTGGACTAGCCGCAGGCCGTCGCGTCGCCGGCCGGTTCGTCGGCGCCGACCAGCCAGGTCCCCGAGACCAGCTCGAGGGTGATGTCGGAGGCCTGGACCCGGCACCCGCCGTCGCCCTCGGTGCGCAGCCGGACGTGGACCGTCGCGGTGTTCCCGGTGTGCGCCGCCGTCAGCACCTCCAGCTCCGTCCAGCGCTGCGCGGCGACCGTCGCGGCCCAGCCGTCCTGGCCGCCCTCGGTGGTGCGCCGCTGCGACGTGAGCAGCTGGTAGGAGCTCTGCACCTGGCCGGCGTTGATGCTGCGGCCGAGCAGCCAGAGGGTGTGCACGAACTCGGCCGCGTCCGCATCCGTGGCCCACGCCAGGCGCAGGCCGCCCGCCGGAGGGCTGGATGCGTCCCCGGTGCACGCGGCAGGCGTCGCCGCGGAACGGTCACGCCACTCGGCGACACTGCGCGCGAGGCTGGCCGGCGGGATCGCCAGGGCGACGGTCTGCGCGCTGTCACGACCGCCGCGACCGCCGATCGCCGCCACCACCATGCCGCGGACGGTGCCCTGCACGTCCACGGCGGGTCCGCCGCTGCTGCCGGGCCGCAGGGTCGCGTCCACGGTGACGAGGTCCTGCACCGGACCCCCGTTCACGATCGCGGAGTCGGTGACGGAGGTGATCCGCGCGAACTCGGTGCGCAGCACGGACTCGCCCAGTGGGTAGCCGAGCGCGGCGACCGTCGTGCCCGGCGCGGTGGCGTCCGTGGCGAGGCCCAGGACGGGGACGTCCAGCGCGGTCTCGGTGCGGACCAGCGCGGTGTCCTTCGCGGGATCGATGCCGACGACGTCGGCGAGCACGGGCGCCGCATCGGCGACGCGGAGGCTGACCTGCCGGGCACCACCGACGACGTGCACGGCGGTGAGCACCAGATCGGGCGCCACGACGATGCCGGAGCCCGCGATCGGCGCGCCCCCGCAGGTGGTGCTGAGCAGCTTGGCCACGGAGCCGCCGGTGCGCTCCACGACGGGCGCGAAGGGTGCGGCGTCGACGGGGGTCGGGCTGCGTAGCGCCGGGAAGAACAGGGAACAGCCACTGAACAGCGTGGCACAGAGGACGGCGCCGAGGCCGGAGGTGCTCCTGCGCATCATCCTCCCTTCGCGCCTCACCCTAACGTCCGGTGCCGGCGGCCCGGCCGATTTCGTCCTGCGGGGGCGGTGCGCTAAAGTCTCTTCTCGCGCGCCGCTAGCTCAACTGGCAGAGCAGCTGGCTCTTAACTAGCGGGTTC
>DAINOM010000294.1:0-2632 GCA_036735445.1 Propionicimonas sp. | reverse complement strand
CCGCGACGTCGTCGTCGTCATAGAGACGGTAGCCGCCCTCCGACCGGGTGGGATGCACCACCCCGTAACGCTGTTCCCAGGCGCGAAGGGTGCCGGGAGCCAACCCGAGCTGCTCCGCCACCCACCTGACCGTGTGCATCCGTCCTCCTTCGATACGACATTCTACAAACCTTCCGCACCCTCTTGACAAGTCCCCGAGCAAACTCACACAATCCTTCTACAAACACTGTACGAAAGGTGAACATCATGAGCACTGACCAGCAGGCCGCCCCTTCGGCCGTCCTGGATATCGTCGACACGGCTGTGGGAGCGGGTTCGTTCAACACTCTCGCGGCGGCCCTCGCCGCAGCCGGCCTGGTCGACACCCTCAAGGGCGCGGGCCCCTTCACCGTGTTCGCGCCCACCGACGAAGCCTTCGCGAAGCTTCCCGAGGGAACGGTGGAGGAACTCCTCAAGGACCCCTCCGGCACGCTGACCCAGATCCTGACCTGTCACGTGGTGCCCGGCGCGGTCATGGCGGCGACCGTTGCCACTCTGGACGGCCAGAAGGTCGCCACCGTCCAGGGCGCCGAACTCATGGTGGAGGCCAGCGAGGCAGGAGTGGTCCTCGTGGACGGCACGGGCGCTCGGGTGAACGTGGTGGCCACCGACGTCGCTGCCAGCAACGGCGTCATCCACGTCATCGACGGGGTGCTGCTGCCCGCCTGACGGCCCCGCCGGGGAACCCCATCCCGTCCCTCCCGGGTCGGGCGGCCAGCTGACCGCCCGGCCCGGACGGGGTGGGGGTCGGGTCGAAAGGCGGCGGATCGCGGACACAGGCATCGCAGGATTCAGAGCGACGGAAGGACTCAGGATGGCGGAGCGTGAGGCGCCCGGAGCGGACGCGAGGCGTTGGTGGGGTTTGGTGGCGATCAGCGTGGCGGTGTCGCTGATCATCGTCGACTCGACGATCGTGAACGTGGCCATCCCGTACCTGGTGGACGACCTGGCGCTCACCTCGTCTCAAGTGCAGTGGGTGCAGGAGTCCTACACCCTGGTCTTCGCCGCCACACTCCTGGTGTGGGGAACGGTCGCCGACCGGATCGGGCGACGCAGGATGCTGCTGATCGGGCTGGCGGTGTTCGTCGGCGCATCGGTGCTGGCCGCCCTGGCCGGGTCCGGTGAGGCACTCATCGGCACCCGGATCGTGCAGGGATTCGGCGGCGCGATGATCCTTCCCACCACGCTGTCGCTGATCAATGCCGGGTTCACCGGCCGCGACCGTGGCATCGCGTTCGCGGTGTGGGGATCCACCATCGGCGGGGTCGTCGCGCTCGGCCCCCTGCTGGGTGGCTGGCTCACCTCCTCGTTCTCCTGGCGGTGGGCCTTCGGGATCAACCTGCCGATCGGGCTGCTCGTCGTGGCCGGGGTGCTGCTCTTCGTCGCCGAGTCGAGGGCGACGAGGACCCATGGCGTCGACGTGGTCGGCGCGCTGCTCTCCGCGGCGGCCTTCGCCGCCCTCGCCTTCGGGCTGATCGAGGGGCGCACCTACGGATGGTGGACCGCGACCCGGCCCTTCGAGGTCGGGCCGTGGCAGTGGACGGCGACGCTCTCGCCGGTCCCGGTCGCGCTCGGACTCTCGGTGACGCTCGGTGTGATCTTCGTTGTGCGGACCCTGCGCAGGACCAGGGCCGGGCGGCCGACGCTGCTCCGGTTCGACCTCTTCGGCATTCCCTCGTTCCGCAACGGCAACATCGCAGCGATGATCGTCAGCCTGGGCGAGTTCGGCATCGTGTTGTCCCTGCCCCTGTGGCTGCAGAACGTCCTCGGCTACACCGCCTTCCAGACCGGGCTTGTGCTGCTCGGCCTCGCAGGCGGGTCGTTCGCGGCCAGCGGAGTGTCCGCGGCCCTCGCCGGGCGCCTGAGCCCGGCCAGCATCGTCCGGACCGGCCTGGCGGCCGAAATCGTCGGAGTGACCCTGTTGGGGGTGCTGATCAGCCCGTCCGCGACCTGGCCGGTCGTGGTCGCACCCCTGGTCGTCTACGGGTTCGGGGTCGGCCTCGCCACCGCACAGCTGACCGGCGTGGTCCTGGTCGACGTACCGGTGCAGCGCAGCGGCGAGGCCTCCGGCGTGCAGAGCACCTCCCGCCAGATCGGGTCGGCCCTCGGCATCGCCGTGCTGGGCACCGTCCTGTTCACCTCGATCGGGGCACAACTCGACGCGTCGCTCGGCAAGGCCAACGTGCCCGAGGCCGCACGGGCCACGATCGTGCAGGCCGTCGTGGACAGCGCTGGCGGCGCGATCCCGGCCCTCGCGAACGACCCCGGCGTCGCGGTCGCCTACGAACCCGCCCGCCAGGCCTTCTCCGACGGCACGCGGTACGCCGCCTTCACCGCCGCGGGTTTCCTGTTGGTCGGGTTGGCGGCATCGTTCTCCCTCGGCACCGGGCGGCGCCGCAGCGAGTCCGATGAGGCCGACCCCGCCCCGCGCGAGATCCAGCCCACGGCGGCCCCCTGACCCCAGGGGCGCCAACCATTCCCTTCGCCCGTTTGCTGGGACTCCGCGTCCGTACGTGTCAGGGAACAGGTCTCGGCCAGGGCAATGGCGACCCCAGCAAGATTCGAACTTGCGACACAAGGTTTAGGAAACCTC
>DAINOM010000293.1:0-2635 GCA_036735445.1 Propionicimonas sp. | reverse complement strand
CCCGGCCGGGTGCGCAGCTACTCCGTCCGGTTCACCAAGCCGGTGGTGGTGCCCGCGGACGCCGGTGCGGTGGTGGAGTTCGGCGGCACGGTCACCGCCGTGGCGGACGACGTGGCCACGGTCGCCGTCGAGGCCACCTGCGACGGGGTGAAGGTCCTGGGCTCCGCGGTGGCCGAGGTGCGACTTGGCTGAACGGCTCGCCGACCACACCACGCTGCGGGTCGGGGGTCCGGCGCGGAACTGGGTCGAACCCGGGACCGAGGCCGAACTGATCGACGTCGTCCGCGCGGCGGACGCGGCGGGTGAGCCCGTCCTGGTGCTCGGCGGCGGCTCGAACGTCGTCGTCGCGGACGCCGGTTTCGACGGCACGGTGGTGCACACCGGCCGGCTGCGCGGAGTCCACACCGAGGACGTCGCCGCCTGCTCGGGCGCGTTCGTCAACGTCGCGGCGGGGGAGCCGTGGGACGCCTTCGTCGCCGCAACCGTCGCCGCCGAGCGGGTGGGCGTCGAGGCGCTGTCCGGCATTCCCGGCCTGGTCGGGGCCACCCCGATCCAGAACGTGGGTGCCTACGGCCAGGAGGTCTCCCAGACGATCGCCCGGGTGCGGGTCTGGGACCGGCAGGAACTGCGGGTGGTCACCCGCAGCGCCGCCGAGTGCCACTTCGGCTACCGCAGTTCGCTGTTCAAGGCCGTTCCGGACCGGTTCGTGGTGCTGTCGGTGAGTTTCCAGTTCGCGCTGGGCACGCTGTCCGCCCCCGTCCGCTACGCCGAGCTCGCCCGGGTCCTCGGCGTCGAGCCCGGCGCGCGGGCGCCGCTGGCGGAGGTGCGCGAGGCCGTCCTGGAACTGCGGCGCGGCAAGGGCATGGTCCTGGACGCGGCCGACCGGGACACCTGGAGCGCGGGGAGCTTCTTCACCAACCCGGTCGTGGACCCCGCGCTCGCGGACGCCCTGCCCGGGGACGCACCCCGCTACCCCCAGCCGGACGGCCGGGTGAAGACCAGCGCCGCCTGGCTGATCGAGCATGCCGGCTTCAACCGCGGCTACGGCTCGGGACTCGCCCGGCTCTCCACCCGGCACACGCTCGCGGTGACCAACCGGGGCGGGGCGTCGGCGGCGGACATCGTCGCGCTGGCCCGGGAGATCCGCGACGGGGTGCGGCACGCGTACGGGATCAGCCTCGTGCCGGAACCGGTCCTGATCGCCACGACCCTCGACCCGTAGACTTTGCCGCGGCCCGTGAAAGGAAGACCACCCGTGAGCATCCTGGCGAACGTCCCGCTGGCACCCCGTGACCCGATCCTCGGCCTGACCGAGGCGTTCGTGGCGGACCCGCGCGCGGAGAAGGTGAACCTCGGCGTCGGCGTCTACCTGGGCGAGGACGGGAAGGTGCCGCTGCTGGACTGCGTGCGGGCGGCGGAGGCGGGCCTCGCGGCCGCGCCCACCCCTCGCGGCTACCTGCCGATCGACGGCCTGCCGGCCTACACCAGGGGTGTGCGGGAACTCGTGTTCGGCGCCGGCTCCGAGCCGGTCGCCTCGGGCCGCGTCGTCACCGTCCAGGGGCTCGGCGGCACCGGTGCGCTGAAGATCGGCGCGGAGTTCCTCCGCCGGACGGACGCGCTGCCGACCGTGCTGATCTCCGATCCGTCCTGGGAGAATCACCAGGCGCTGTTCAGCCGCGCCGGTTTCGACGTCCGCAGCTATCGCTACTACGCGCCGGCCCTCGGCGGCGTGGACGTGCCCGGCATGCTCGCCGACCTGTCCGCCGCGGCACCGGGCACCGTCGTCGTCCTCCACGCCTGCTGCCACAACCCGACCGGGTACGACCTGGCCGACGCCGACTGGGCGCAGGTGGCGGAGGTGGTGGCCGCGCGCGGCCTCGTCCCGTTCCTCGACCTCGCCTACCAGGGGTTCGCCGCCGGCGTCGAGGCCGACCGCGCGGTGATCGGCCGGTTCGCCGCGCTCGGCATCCCGATGCTGGTCGCGTCCTCGTTCAGCAAGAGCTTCAGCCTGTACGGCGAGCGGGTGGGCGGCCTGAGCGTCGTCGCCGCGGACGCCGAGGAGGCGGCCCGCGTCCTGTCCCAGTTGAAGGTGACCGTCCGGACGATCTACTCCAACCCGCCCACCCACGGCGCGGCCGTCGTGGCCACCGTCCTCGCCGATCCCGACCTGCGCGGTCTGTGGGAGAGCGAACTGGAGGGCATGCGACTGCGGATCCGGGCGATGCGCTCGGCACTGGTGGACGCGCTGGCCGCCGCCGGCGCCAGCCGTGACTTCGGGTTCATCGCGGACCAGGTCGGGATGTTCAGCTACTGCGGCCTCTCGGCCGCGCAGATGCAGCAGTTGCGCGAGGTGCACGGCGTCTACGGCACCGACGCCGGCCGGATCTGCGTCGCCGCGCTGAACCCCGGCAACGTCGACCGGGTGGCCGCGGCGATCGCCGCCGTGCTGTGACGCCGGGGCGCGTCGCCGCCCGCCCGCCGGTTCGACTCGCCTGTGCAAAACCCTTACAATCCTGTACTTGGTGACCATCACCTGCTGGCCCATGCCCACGAGGCGCCGGGTACCGCAGGTGGGGGTCATCGAAGGGCAATAGCTCAATTGGCAGAGCAGCGGTCTCCAAAACCGCAGGTTGGG
>DAINOM010000292.1:0-2665 GCA_036735445.1 Propionicimonas sp. | reverse complement strand
GGACGCCAGCAGCGGGATGTAGCCGATGATGAACAGGCTGGCCGCGCTGTCCCGCACATAGCCGTCCGCGCCGGCGAACATCCGCCAGATGAGTGCCAGCAGCACGGTGCCGCCGATCGTGCCCAGCAGCACGACGTGCCAGGGCAGCTTGGTCACGGGCTGCAGCACGGCGGCGGCGTAGGAGCCGCCGATGATCGCCACGTTGCCGATGATCACGGGGATGATGGCCGAGTTCATCCCGACCCGCTTCAGCGCACCGTGCACCTCCCACGCGCCCACGCTGGTCAGCAGCACCAGCAGCACGATGAAGCCCACCGGCCACCAGGTGAGCGTGATCACCACGTAGGCGAACAGGGCCAGCCCCACCCCGATGGCCGCGGGCAGGTCCCGACCCGCCCGCGACTTCCGGCGTACCGGCTGCTCCTCGCTGTCCGCCACTCAGACCTCCAGCAGTTCCGCTTCCTTGGCCTTCAGCAGCTCGTCGATCGTGTCGATGTGCTTCTTCGTGGCGGCGTCCAGCTGCTTCTCCGCGCCCCGCGCGTCGTCCTCGCTGGCTTCCTTGTCCTTGACCAGCCGGTTCACGGCCTCGATCTCGTGCCGGCGGACGTTGCGGACGGCGACCCTGCCCTCCTCGGCCTTGTGCCGGGCCAGCTTGATGTACTCCTTGCGCCGCTCCTCGGAGAGCTGCGGCATCACCAGGCGGATCACGTTGCCGTCGTTGGCCGGGTTCACGCCCAGGTCGGAGTCGCGGATGGCCTTCTCGATGTTGTGCATCGCGCCGCGGTCGAACGGCGTGACCAGCACCGTGCGGGCCTCCGGCACCTGGAAGGTCGCCAGCTGCTGCAGCGGGGTGGGTGCGCCGTAGTAGTCGACCATGATCTTGTTGAACATCGCCGGGTGCGCCCGGCCGGTGCGGATGGCGGCGAACTCCTCGCGGGCGTGGTCGACGGCCACGTCCATCTTGTGCTCGGCATCCTTGATGATGTCGGGGATCACGACGTCTCTCTTCCCTTCGATTTCGCCCTCACGCCGGGTCAGGCGTGCAGGGTGGTTCCGATCTTCTCACCTGCGACCACCCGCGCGATGTTCCCCGGCACACCCAGGTCGAAGAACACCATCGGCAGCTTGTGCTCCCTGGCCAGGGAGACGGCGGTCGCGTCCGCCACCTTCAGGTCGTTCGCGAGGAACTCGTCGTAGGTCAGCGACTCGAACTTCTTCGCGTCCGGGTTGGTGCGCGGGTCGGCGCTGTACACCCCGTCCGTACCCTGCTTGGCCATCAGCAGCACGTCCGCGTGCACCTCGAGCGCCCGCTGCGCGGCCACGGTGTCGGTGGAGAAGAACGGCATGCCCGACCCCGCACCGAAGATCACCACGCGGCCCTTGTCCATGTGCCGGATCGCCCGCAGCGGAATGTAGGGCTCGGCCACCTGCCCCATCGCGATCGCCGTCTGGACGCGGCTGGCCGCGCCCGCCTTCTCCAGGAAATCCTGCAGCGCCAGGCTGTTCATCACGGTGCCCAACATGCCCATGTAGTCGGCGCGCGCCCGGTCCATGCCGCGGGTCTGGAGTTCGGCGCCGCGGAAGAAGTTGCCGCCGCCGGTGACGATCGAGACCTGCACACCCGACGCGACCACCTCCGCGATCTCCGCCGCGATGCCGGCGATCACGTCCGGGTCCACCCCGAGCTTGCCGCCGCCGAACGCCTCACCGGACAACTTCAGCAGGACACGGCGATAGGGGCTGGTCATGGGTTCTCCTCGTGGCGGGACGGACGGGCGGCGGGACGCCTGCACCACACTAACGGACGCGGGCCCGCTTCCGGACACGGAAACGGCCGCCCAGCAGGCTGGACGGCCGTTCCGGTTCTGTTGCTCAGGCGCCGGCTGCGAACCGGACGAAGCGCTTGACCTCGACGCCGTTGTTCTTCAGCAGCTGGCCGACGGTCAGCTTGTCGTCGGAGACACTCGGCTGCTCGATCAGGCAGACCTCCTTGTAGAAGCCGCCCAGACGCCCCTCGACGATCCGCGGGATGATCTGCTCGGGCTTGCCCTCCTCTTTGGCGGTCAGCTCGGCGATCTTGCGCTCATTGGCCAGCACGTCCTCGGGCACCTCGTCGCGGGTGACGTACGCCGGGGACATCGCGGCGATCTGCATCGCGATGCCCTTGACGAACGTCTCGTCGCCACCGTCGTGCTCGACCATGACGCCCACCTGCGGCGGCAGGTCCTGGGACCGCTTGTGCAGGTAGATGACGACCGGGCCGTCGAAGGTCGCCGCAGCGGCCAGCTCAAGCTTCTCGCCGATCTTCGCGCTCAGCTCGTTGACCGCGTCGATCACCGTCTGGCCCGAGGCGAGGGTGACCGCGCTCGCGGCCTCCACACCGTGCGCGCCGGCGGCGTCGACGGCCTTGGCGATCTCGTCGGCCAGCGCCATGAACTCGGCGTTCTTCGCGACGAAGTCCGTCTCGGCACCCAGCTGGATGACGGTCTTGCCGGACGCGGCCACCAGGCCGTTGCTGGCCTCGCGGTCGGACCGCTTGGCCATCTTCGCCGCGCCGCTGACCCGGAGGATCTCCACGGCCGCGTCGAAGTCGCCGTCGGCCTCGGTGAGCGCCTTCTTGGCGTCCATCATCCCGGCGCCGGTGGCGTCGCGGAGCTTCTTGACG
>DAINOM010000291.1:0-2736 GCA_036735445.1 Propionicimonas sp. | reverse complement strand
TCGCGAACATGCTGATCTTCCACAAGCTCACCGACCTCGACAACGTGGGCGACCAGGGCTCCGCCATGCGCTCGCTGGCCAACTCACTGCTTGCGAACGCCGAGACGCGGATCGTGTACCGGCAGGAGTCCGACCAACTCGGACCGACCGCTACCGCTCTCGGCCTGACCGGCACCGAGCAGCAGCTCTTGCCAAACCTCGGCGTCGGACAAGGCCTATGGCGGATCAAGGCCAGAAGCTTCGTCTGCCAACACCAACTCCACCCCGACGAACTCGCACTATTCGACACCAGCAGCCGTGCAGCCGGAGGCCACCGATGAACCTCAATGGCCCACGCCGATCCACCACGACCGACGACGAGAACACGGCTCCCGTCGAGCTGCCGCATGTCCTCGTGACCGTCGCCGCAGACGGCACCCTCGCCGCGACAGTCGATGGGACACCGTTCGCGTCGCCGGACGGGAGCGCTTGGACGCGGGCGACGTTCGGGCCGCTCATGGATGCGATCACCAAGGACCGCACCATCGCGGTCCGGGTCGAAGTGCGCGAGAGCGACGGCAGCGTCTTCACCGACATCCTCCGCACCCGCAAGCCACGACGCGCAGCGGCCCCGTCCGAGACGCCGGTGCCAGAGACTCGCCGGAGCCGCCACGCCCGGCGAGTGCCGCGCTTGGCTGAGGTCACCGCCGATGGGTTCGTGCCCGGCGAGGATGTCGCCGTCGCGACCATCGTCGCCCACACCGACGCCACCGGAACCGGCGAGGCTCGGACGCTCATTGACCTCGATGACCTGCCGGACGGCACACACGAGGTGATCCTGTTCGGGCGCATCTCGGGCACGCTCGCGCTGCGGCGGCTGACATGAACCAGCGGCAAGCCGGGGGCATGGGCGACGAACTCACCAACGCCGCCCTCATTGGCCTGATCGGCATGTTCGGGATCGCTCTCGTCCTCCGCGCCGCTGGCAGCGTCGCCGCGTTCCTCACCGGCACACCGCAACCAGACGCCGGCGCAGCGGCGGGACTCGGCGTGCTGTTCAACCCCGCCGATCCAGCGACCGCGCTCGGTGCCGACGGGCTCAACCCGGTCGTCTACTGGTTCGTCAGCACGGCACTGCTCGGCGGACTCGCCGCCGGGATCGTCTGGGTCTGGATCGTGCTGCGCCGACACACGCGCAAGACCGAGACCGACCCGCACCGACTGGCCGGGATCGCGACCAGCCATGAAGTCAAGACCGCAGCATCCGCGAAGGCGCTGCTTCGCCGCGCGGCCACGCTGCGACCCTCCTTGGAGTCACCAGCCCCGCAGGATGTCGGCTACCTCCTCGGTGCCAGCCGCGGCACGAAGGTCTGGGCATCGGTCGAAGACTCGATCCTGCTGATCGGCCCGCCCCGCTCGGGCAAGGGCCTGCACGTCGTCATCAACGCGATCCTCGACGCACCCGGCGCGGTCGTCACGACCAGCACGAGGCCCGACAACCTCACCGCGACCCTCCGCGCCCGACGCCGCAAGGGCGGGCCGGTCGCCGTGTTCGACCCCCAGCACCTCGCCGAAGGCATCCCCGCCGGGCTGCGCTGGTCACCCATTCGTGGCTGCGACGATCCGCTGACCGCGATGATCCGCGCCAACGGACTCGCCGCCGCCACCGGCCTCAGCGCTGGCGGGGTCGAGTCCGGCGGGTTCTGGGAGGGCAAGACCCGCACCGCACTCCAGTCGTTGCTGCACGCTGCCGCTCTCGACGCCCGCCCGCCGGCAGAGCTGTTCAGGTGGACTCTCGACCCCAGCGCTGCGTCCGAGGCCGTCGCGATCCTCAACTCGCATCCGAACGCGGCGATGGGCTGGGACGACTCCCTTGGCGCGATGATCGACGCCGACCCCAAGACCCGCGACAGCATCTGGCAAGGCGTCTCCCTCGCACTCGCCGCACTGGCCGACCCGCGCGTGCTCGATGCCGTCACGCCAGGCCCGCACGAGCACTTCGACCCCGAGACCTTCCTCACCGAGCAAGGCACCCTCTACCTGCTCGCAACGGGTGCCGGAGCAGGAGCCTCTGCCTCGCTGGTCGCGGCGTTTGTCGAAGACCTCATCGAAACCGCCCGGCGACTCGCCGCACGCTCACCCGGAGCACGGCTCGACCCGCCGCTACTGCTCGCCCTCGACGAGATCGGGAACCTCGCGCCGCTGCCGTCACTGCCGACGCTCATGGCCGAAGGCGGCGGCACCGGGATCACGACCATGCCGGTCTTGCAGTCACTCGCCCAGGCTCGCGCCAAGTGGAGCGAACACCAGGCCGGCGCGATCTGGGACGCCAGCATCGTCAAGATCATCCTCGGCGGCGCATCCAACAGCCGCGACCTCCAAGACCTCTCCACCCTCATCGGAGAGCGTGACGAGTACACCGACAGCATCACCCTCGGCGACCACGGCACCCGCTCGAACCAGCGCTCGATCCGCCGCGTCCCGATCCTGCCGCCAGACCGCATCCGCACCCTGCCCTTCGGCACCGGCATCACCATGCTCCGCTCCGCACCACCCATCGTCACCGACCTACGCGCCTGGCCCACCCGGCCCGACGCCGCGCAGCTCCGCAGGGATCGCGACGAACTCGAAGCACTGCTGCGCCACCGTCCCACGTCCTGACGACGCTTGGGAATCCGGGGCGCACCTGCCTGACAGAGCGACCACACGCAGTTGGTCGCCCGAGTCAGGAGGAGGCCATCATGGCCATTCACACCC
>DAINOM010000290.1:0-2753 GCA_036735445.1 Propionicimonas sp. | reverse complement strand
CAGCCGGAACGTCGAGTCGTTGTCGTTGCGGTAGTTCTTGGCCGCGTTGATGCCACCCTGGGCGGCGATCGAGTGGGCGCGGCGCGGGCTGTCCTGGTAACAGAAGTTGAGGACGTTGTAGCCCGCCTCACCCAGGGACGCGGCCGCGGCGCCACCGGCGAGCCCGGTGCCCACGATGATCACGGTCAGCTTGCGGCGGTTGGCCGGGTTGACCAGCTTGGCCTCGAACTTGCGCTTGGCCCACTTCTGCTCGATCGGGCCCTCCGGGGCCTTGGTGTCCCGGAGTTCCTCACCCATGATGAAGTAGTCGGCGCCGGGCACGGCCTTGGCTGCCTTGGCTGCGGGTCGGGTCGTCGTCGTCATGCTTGGATCCATCCGAAGAGAACGGCCACCGGCATGATCATGAAGCCGATGTAGAGGATGAGTGCGACCGCCCAGGCGCAGCCGTTCAGCACGGCGCGCGCCGTGGCGCTGGTGTTGGCACCCAGGGTGGCGAACGCGCTCCAGAAGCCGTGCCGCACGTGCATGCACACGGCGACCAGCCACAGCGCGTAGATCGCAACCAGCCACCAGGCCTGGAACTCGCTGACCACCGTCTCGTACGGGGTCAGGTCGGCCGCGGTCCGGACCAGGGTCGTCTTCGCGGTGAACTGGAGCAGGTGGAAGACCAGCAGCAGCGCGAGGATGATGCCACCCCAGCGCATGGTGCGCGCGGAGTAGGTCTGCGCCAGCTTGCGCTTCGCCTCGTAGGTGCTCGGGTTGGCCGCGAGGGCGCGCTTCCACAGGGTCGCCGCGGAGTAGATGTGCAGCACGATGGCCGCGACCATGAACAGCCGGAAGATCCAGATGAACCAGCCCTTGGGCACGATCGGATAGAGGATGTCGCTCTTCAACCACTCTGCATAGTGGTCGTAGGCCTCGGCACCCATGAACATCTTGAGGTTGCCGTACATGTGCATCAGCAGGAAGCCGATCAGGATCAGACCGGTGACAGCCATCAGGGCTTTCAGCGCGACCGTTGATCGGACAGCTCTCTGATGAGGGGTAAGAGTCGTTGTCGCCACGGTCACACCCTAGTGAGATTTGTCCGACCTTTCCGCCGCGAGGGGTCTTTCCGGCACGGCGGGTCTCAGATGGCGGACAGGCACTGGACGAAACGCCAATTCGGCGCATTTGGGCAAAAAGGGCGTTGCCTAATTCAGCCCCTCGAGGAGGTCCGGACGCCGCTCCTCGGTGCGTCGGCGCGCCTGCTCCAGCCGCCACTTGTCCACCTCGCCGTGGTGGCCCGACAGCAGCACCGGCGGTACGTCCAGACCGCGCCAGCTGGCCGGCTTGGTGAAGACCGGGTACTCGAGCAGTCCGTCCAGTTCGGTGCCGTGGGACTCCTCCCGCAGCGACTCGGGGTTGCCGAGGACGCCGGGCAGCAGCCGCACCACGGCCTCGGTGATGGCCAGCGCGGCCACCTCTCCCCCGTTCAGCACGTAGTCGCCGAGGCTGACCTCGAGCACGTCCATCCGGGCGGCGGCGTGCTCGACCACCCTGGCGTCGATGCCCTCGTAGCGCCCGCAGGCGAACAGCAGCCAGTCCCGTCCGGCGAGTTCGTGGGCGAGCGGCTGGGAGAAGGGGACGCCGGCCGGGGTGGGCACCACCAGCAGCGGCGTCGGGCCGCCGTCCGGCACCAAGTCGTCCAGGGCCTCGCCCCAGGGCTCCGGCTTCATCACCATGCCGGCACCGCCGCCGTACGGGGTGTCGTCGACGGTGCGGTGGCGGTCGTGCGTCCAGTCGCGCAGGTCGTGGACGCCGAGGCCGAGGATGCCGCTGTCGATCGCCTTGCCGACCAGCGACAGCCGCAGCGGCGCGAAGTAGTCGGGGAAGATGCTGACCAGGTCAACCCGCATCGGGAGCCTCTTCCATGAGGCCGGGGATCGGGTTGATCACCACGCGTCCGGCGGGCACGTCGACCTCGGGCACGAGCGTCGCCACGAACGGCACCAGTCGCTCGCCGGCCGCCGTCCGGACGACGAGCAGGTCCTGGGCGGGATGGTGCTGGACGGCGACCACCTCGCCCAGCGGACGGCCGGACGGGTCGACGGCCGCGAGCCCGATCAGGGCGGTGTCGTGGAACTCGTCGGCATCCGTCGGTTCGTCCACGCCCTCGGCCCACAGGTCGAGCCCCCGCAGGGCCTCGGCGGCCGTGCGGTCGGCGACGCCGGCGAAGCGGACGACCAGCCGGCCCTGCTGCCGGGACTGGCCCGCGACGGTCAGCGTCCGTCCCCCGGCGACGAGAGTCGCGCCCACGGCGAACCGGTCCTCGACACTGTCGGTGCGCGGACGCACGGTCACCTCGCCGCGCAGCCCGTGCGCGCGTCCGACCGTGCCGACGATCAGCTGCTCAACCACGTCGTCTCCTCGGATGTGACTCCGCCCCGCGCGCTGCGAGCGGGCGGGGCGGGATGTGCGGTGGACCGGGTGGGGAACCGTCCCCGTCGTTCGCAGCCCGGCGAACGACGGGGACAGATCCCGATTCGGTTCAGCGGCGGCGCGGGCGACGATCCACGTCGACGAAGTCGACGCGCACCTGCTCCCGGCCGGCGAGGGCCGCGATCACCGTGCGCAGGGCACCGGCGGTGCGGCCCTGGCGTCCGATGACCTTGCCGATGTCCTCGGGGTGGACCCGCACCTCGAGGGTGCGCACCCGACCGCGATCGGACTCGCGCACCCGGACGTCGTCCGGGTTGGGCACCAGGCCACGG
>DAINOM010000289.1:0-2753 GCA_036735445.1 Propionicimonas sp. | reverse complement strand
AGGAACGACTTCACCTCGTTGCGGCCGTAGTTGAAGATGTAGGTGCCCCAGTCCCTGTGCTCGCCCTGGCGCGGGTCCTCGTGCTCGTACAGCGCGGTGCCGTCGAACCGGCCGAGCGCCCACTCGTCCTTCGGGAAGTGGCCGGGGACCCAGTCGAGGATCACGCCGATGCCGGCCTGGTGCAGCCGGTCGACCAGGTAGCGGAACTCGTCCGGGCGGCCCAGCCGCGACTGCGGTGCGAAGTAGTTGGTGACCTGGTAGCCCCAGGACGGCTCGAACGGGTGCTCGGTGACCGGCATCAGCTCGACGTGGGTGAATCCCTGCCAGCTGACGTACTCGACCAGCTCGTCGGCGAGCTCCAGGTACGTCTTGCCCTTGCGCCACGAGCCCAGGTGCACCTCGTAGATGCTCATCGGCTCGGCGTGCGGACGGGACTGCGTGCGCTTGGCCATCCACTCGCCGTCGTCCCAGATGTACTTGCTGGTGTAGACGATCGAGGAGTTGGCGGGCGCCTGCTCGGCGAAGGCGGCCATCGGGTCGACCTTCTCCCGCCAGACCCCGTCCGCGCACAGGATGTTGTACTTGTACAGGGCACCGGTGCCCACACCCTCCACGAACAGCGCCCACACCCCGGACCCGGGGACCACGTGCATGGTGTCCCCGGTCCACCAGTTGAAGTCGGCGTTCAGCCGCACCTCGCGGGCGTTCGGTGCCCACACCGCGAACCGGGTGCCGTGGATCTCGCCGCGCTCGTCGTCGAAGACCGTCACCTCCTGGGCGCCCAGCCGGCGCCAGAGCTCGGTGTCGCCGCCGTTGTGGAAGCCTTCGAGGTCCCAGCCGGTCAGCCCACCGGCGACGTCGTGTGCCATCTCTACTCCTTGTCGGTAGGCGGAGGGTCGAGCGATACCCTCCTGGCCTCATCTTGGACTGCTCGCCACGGGATGTGTGCCCAATTCGGGCGATTGCGTACTTCGTAGACCACTTCGTAAACGGCCTTGTCGAGCTCGTAGGCGCGGAGCAGCGCGGGCTCGGCGTCGTGCTCGCCGCAGTAGCCGTCCAGGAAGGCCTCGCGGGCGGCGGCGCACCACTGCCGGGCCGCCTGTCCGTCCGGGTCCGGGTGGGCGCTGCGGGCGTAGTCCAGGCTGCGCAGCAGGCCGGCGACGTCGCGCCACACCGAGTCGAACTCGCGGCGCTCGGCGAGGGTCTTCAGCGGCTCGCCCTCGAAGTCGATGATCACCCACGGGCTGCCACCGCCGGGCTGGCGGCGGTGCAGCACCTGGCCGAGGTGGAAGTCGCCGTGGACGCGCTGCGTGGCGAGGTCGTAGCCGCGCGGGGCCTCGAACAGCAGCTGGGCGGCGTGCCGGTACCCGTCGAGCTCGTGGACCTGCTCGGCGGCCTCGCCGAAGCGTCGTTCCATGTCGGCCGCGAGCGCGGCCCCCGGTCGCGCGGACGTGCCGAACGCCGCGGCGAGCCGGGCGTGCAGTTCGCGCAGTTCCACGCCGAGCGCCTGGCACTCGCCGGTGATGTCGCGGCCGGCGGCGCAGGCGTCGGTGGCGTACACCCAGCCGTCGGTGACGTCGGTGATCCGCTGGCAGAACAGCAGCAGGTCGTAGCCGCCGGCGGACAGCAGGCCGTACAGGTCCGGGGTGATCCCCGAACCGCTCAGCGCGCCGAGCACCTCTGCGTCCAGGTTGTGACCGGGCTCCAGCTTGCGGAAGAGCTTCAGCAGGGTGGTCTCGCCGACCATCACCGTGGTGTTGCTCTGCTCGCCGGTGAACAGGCGCATCGCGGCGCCGGGGTCGACCGGCCCGCGGTCCGACCAGCGCATCCCCCCGGGCGGATCGGCGAGGAGGGCGCGGACCAGCGCCGCCATCGCCGCGGGGTCCGTGGGGGCGTCGAGGACGTCCACCTCGCCGAGCCCCGGCAGGGCGGCCCGTCCGACCGCCATCCCGCTCGGCGCGGTGCCGGCGGGGACGTAGGCCACGAGCAACTGGTAGGTCTCGGTGCGGCCGTCGGCGTAGGCGATCTCGGCCAGCTCCGACCGGACGGCGGGCCAGCTGCCGTCCGGGGTGTACCACGGCAGCGGGGTGATGCCGGCCACCCGCGCGCCCAGACCCTTGCCGCCGAACCAGCGGGCCTGGCGGAGGTAGCCCTCCCACGCGGACGCAGTGCTCACGTCCGCTCCTTACCCGCGCAGGACGTGCAGGACGTGAGCCGGGTTCGCCGGGGTCAGCCGGACGTAGTTGCGCTCGCCCCAGGTGAAGGTGGCACCGGTCAGCTCGTCCCGCAGGTCGACGGTCGGCCCGTCCACTCCCAGCCAGCCGAGGTCGAGGCGGACGTCGCTCTCCACGCCCTGGTCCGGGTCGAGGCTGCAGATCACGATGACGGCGTCGTCGCCGTCCCGCTTGGCGTAGGCGATCACCCGGTCGTGCGGGGTCTCCAGGAACTGGACCTGGCGCAACTGCTGCAGTGCGGGGTGGTTGCGCCGCAGCTGGTTGAGGCTGCCGAGCAGCAGGTTCAGGTTGGGTTGGGCGAAGTAGTCGCGCGGCCGGTACTCGTACTTCTCCGAGTTCCGGTACTCCTCGCCGCCCGGCTTCAGCGGCTCGTGCTCGAACAGCTCGAAGCCGGAGTAGACGCCCCAGGTGGGCGACATCGTCGCCGCCAGCACCGCCCGGATCGAGAAGGCCGCCGGGTTGCCCGACTGCAGGAAGAACGGGTTGATGTCCGGGGTGTTGACGAAGAAGTTCGGCCGG
>DAINOM010000288.1:0-2767 GCA_036735445.1 Propionicimonas sp. | reverse complement strand
TCGACGAGGAGCAGCGCTTCGGCGTCGAGCACAAGGAGGCGCTGAAGAAGCTCCGGCTCAACGTGGACGTGCTGGCGATGTCGGCGACCCCGATCCCGCGGACGCTGGAGATGGCGATCACCGGCATCCGGGAGATGAGCGTGATCGCCACACCGCCGGAGGAGCGACACCCCGTCCTCACCTTCGCCGGTCCCTACGACACCAACCAGGTGCGGGCGGCGATCCGGCGCGAACTGGCCCGCGAGGGGCAGGCGTTCTTCATCCACAACCGCGTCCAGAGCATCGAGAAGACCGCGCAGCAGATCGCCGAACTGGTGCCCGAGGCCCGGGTCGCGGTGGCGCACGGCCAGATGAACGAGCACACCCTCGAGCAGGTGATGGTCGACTTCTGGGAGCGGCGCTCGGACGTGCTGGTCTGCACCACCATCGTCGAGGCCGGCCTGGACATCTCCACGGCCAACACGCTGCTGATCGAGCGGGCCGACCTGCTGGGCCTCTCCCAGCTCCACCAGCTGCGCGGACGGGTGGGCCGCAGCCGCGAGCGGGGCTACGCCTACTTCCTGTATCCGCCCGAGAAGCCGCTGACCGAGACCGCGCACGACCGGCTGGCCACGATGGCTGCGCACACCGACCTCGGCGCGGGCATGGCGATCGCGATGAAGGACCTGGAGATCCGTGGCGCCGGCAACCTGCTGGGCGGTGAGCAGTCCGGGCACATCGCGGAGGTGGGTTTCGACCTGTACATCCGGCTGGTGGGGGAGGCGGTCGCCGACTACCGCGGCGAGGACGCCGAGCCCGAGCCGGAGATGAAGATCGAGCTGCCGGTGGACGCCCACCTGCCGGCGGAGTACGTGGAGTCCGAACGGCTGCGGCTGGAGATGTACAAGCGGCTGGCCGCGGTCACGTCCGACGCCGACATCACGGCCGTCCGCGACGAGCTGGTGGACCGGTACGGTCCGCCGCCGGCCCCGGTGGAGGCGCTGCTCGCGGTCGCGGCGTTCCGGCTGCAGGCGCGGCGGCACGGCGTCCACGAGGTGGTCGCCCAGGGCAGCATGATCCGGTTCGCGCCCGCCGACCTGCCCGACTCGGCCCAGCTGCGGCTCGGCCGGCTGTACCCGGGCGCCCAGGTCCGAAAGGCGCAGTCGCTGATCCTGGTGCCGCGGCCGATGACCCGTCCGATCGGTGGGCAGCCGGTCACGGACGCCCCGCTGCTGGCCTGGGCGGCCAAGGTGCTGGCGGACGTCTTCGTCCCCGTGCCCACCGGGTAGGATCCGCAGCGGAAGTCACTGCTGATTGGACGGAAGATGAAGTCGGGAAAGCTCGTTGCCCTCGCCACCACGGCGGTGCTGGCCCTCACCGGGTGCGCCGGCGGCAGTCCGCAGGTGGCCGCCTACGTCGGGGACGCCCAGATCAGCCAGGCGCAGGTGGACGATGTGTCCCAGGTGCTCGCGGACACCAGCACCGACCCTGAGGACACCGCCGGCGGCTTCGCCCCGACCATCGTGCAGCTCATGATCCAGAACGAGATCCTCCGGGTCGCCGCGGAGACGAAGAAGCTGACGATCCCGGAGACCGATCGCGACGCGGCGATCGCCGGCGACGCCACCCTGTCGGCGCTGTCGAAGAACCCGTTGACCGCAGACTTCGTCAAGAGCTACGTCACCACCCAGTTGCTGCTGAACACGGAGGCGGGCGCGACGGCCGCGCAGGAGGTCGCCACGGGCACCTCGATCCGGGTCAACCCGCGGTTCGGCGTTTGGGACGACACGCAGCTCGGCCTCATCCAGGGCAGCAGCGGCTCGCTGTCCGAGCTCGCGCCGCTCAAGCAGGAGTGAGCGAGCTCGAACGCCTGGTGGCGGTGATGCACCGCCTCCGCTCGGGCTGTCCGTGGGACGCCGAGCAGACCCACCTGTCCCTGGTGCGCTACCTCGTCGAGGAGACCCTCGAGGTCGTCGAGGCGATCGAGGCCGGCGACGACCGGCACCTGTCCGAGGAGTTGGGCGACCTGCTGCTGCAGGTGGTGTTCCACGCCGAGATCGCCGCGGAGGAGGGCCGTTTCGACATTGAGGATGTCGCCCGCCGGATCGCGGACAAGCTGCGAGCCCGGCACCCGTACGTGTTCGCCGACGCCGAGGTGCCGGCCGATCTCGTCGGCTCGTGGGAGCGGGCGAAGGCGGTCGAGAAGGCGCGGGAGTCGGCGCTGGAGGGCATCCCCGAGCGGTTGTCGGCGCTCACCCGCGCCCACAAGGTCCTGGTCCGGGCGCGCAGCCACGGCCTGGACGCGGACGCGCTCGGCGTCCCCGTCCCGGACGACTCGGTGGACGACGTCGGTACGGAGTTCCTGCGCCTGGTCGCCCGCGCCGAGTCCCTCGGCCTCGACCCCGAACAGGAGGCGCGCCGCGCCCTCCGCGCGCTGGAGTCCCGCGTCCGCGCCGCCGAGTCCTGAACGAAAACGGGGACAGACCCCTTTCCGTTCACCGGACTGAGGCGGGGACGGTTCTCTACTCGGTCCACCCGCTCGGTGCTCCCGCCGGACGGCGGGGGTGGACCGAGTAGAGAACCGTCCCCGGTGTGCGTCCGGTCGGTGGACGGGGACTTCCACCGGACGACGGCGGGCAGCCGTGAGGGCCCCTGACCGGTAGGGTTAGCGGCGATGACACCCATCGTCTGAAAGGCATGAAGAGTGGCAAGTATCGAATTCGTCGACGCCCGGCAGATCCTTGATTCGCGCGGCAACCCGACCGTCGAGGTCCAGGTCGTGCTCGAT
>DAINOM010000287.1:0-2787 GCA_036735445.1 Propionicimonas sp. | reverse complement strand
GGCCTCGGGCTGGTAGTAGTCGTAGTAGGAGACGAAGTACTCGACGGCGTTGTCGGGGAAGAACTGCCGCAGCTCGTTCGCGAACTGGGCGGCGAGCGTCTTGTTGGGCTGCATGACCAGCATCGGCCGCTGCAGCCGCTCGGCCAGCCAGGCGATCGTGGCGGTCTTGCCGGTGCCGGTGGCGCCCAGCAGCACCACGTCGTTCTCGCCGGCCTCGATCCGCTTCTCGAGCTCGTCGATCGCCGCCGGCTGGTCGCCGGCCGGCTCGAAGTCGGCCACCACGTGGAACGGGGCCACTCGTCGCTGCACATCGGTCACTGGTCGCACGGAACGAGCATAGGTGTGCCCTCTGACAACACCTCCCTACGGCTTCGTGCGGAGCCCCGGCAGCACGCAGGACTCCCAGAACCGGTCCACCTCTGCGGCCAGGTCGGCGAGGCTGCCGGCGTTGTGGATCACCCAGTCCGCGGCGGCGAGACGAGCGGCCCGGGGGGCCTGGGCGTTGAGCCGGTCAGTGGCCGCGGCGACGTCCAGCCCGTCCCGTTCGCGGACGCGGGCCACCTGGACGGAGGGGTCGACGTCGACCACGGCGACGATGTCGAAGGCGTCCTGCTGGCCGGTCTCCACCAGCAGCGGGATCACCTGGACGACGACGGAGCCGTCCGGGGCGGCGGCGGTCAACTCCGCGGCCCGGGCCCGCACGGCGGGATGGACGATGGCCTCCAGGTCGCGGCGGGCTGCGGGCTCGGCGAACACCAGGCGCCCGAGCGCGGCCCGGTCGAGTTCGCCGTGCGTGCCGAGGACGGACGGGCCGAACCTCGCCACGACCGCGGCCAGCCCGGGGCTGCCCGGCGCGACCGCTGCGCGGGCCAGCAGGTCGGCGTCGATCACCACGGCGCCCCGTGCCGCCAGCAGGTCGGCCACCGCCGACTTGCCGGACGCGATGCCGCCGGTCAGGCCGATCACGACCGCCGGCCCCGGTGCGCTCACCCGAAGTTCCCGCTCAGCTCGTCGACCATCGCCTGGGCCTCCTCCGCGATGGCGGAGCCCTTCTTGGCGGTCACGATCTTCAGCGCGAGGAGCGCGGCGCCGGCCTCGTCGATCCAGAGGGTTCCGACGAGCCGTGCCGGCTTGCCGGAGAGCTTCCCGGACGCCCGGACGGTCGCGCGCTGCACGTCGCCCTCCGACTCGTCCACCGGCGTGCCGAGATCTCCCTTGAAGCTGCCGAGGCGCCGGGACACGAGGGCGCTGACCAGATCGGCGGCCGAGTCCCCGGAGTCGGCGTAGAAGGCGTACGCCTGCACCCGGTTGGCGCCGTTGGTGGCCATCCCCTCCGCTTCGGAGACCTGGGTGGCCTCCCAGCCGTCCGGCACCTCGACGGAGTAGCCACCGACCTCGATGGCGGAGCCGCTGCCGGTGTCGTCCGGCGACGTCTCGCCGTCCCACTCGTCCTCGTCCTCGTCAAAGGACGGGTCCGCGTCGGGCCTGGCCACCGAGCCGAGCCAGAGCACGCCCACAGGAACAGCAGCGACCAACCACAGCAGGCCACGCCGGCTCGGCCCCGGACTCACCGGAGGCGGCGGGGGGACATAGGGGGTCACCTGGTACCGCTCGACGGCCGGCTCCGTGCCGGGCTGCTCCCAGGTCGGCTCGGCCGGATCGGGCGCATCGGCCAGCCCGCTCTCGGCCGCGGGCGGGTAGACCTCGAACTGATCGGGCACCCTAGAACCCCGCGCTGAGTTCGTCGACGATTGCCTGCGCCTGAGCCGCGATCGCCGAGCCCTCCTCGACGGTCAGCACCCTGATGGTCAGCAGCCCGGAGCCGTTGATGTCGGTCCACAGGTCCGCCTGCAATCGGGCGGCGCTGTTGTTCAGCTTCCCGTTCGCAGCGAGCCCGGCGTGGTTGACGCTCTCATTGGAGAGGTCCCTGGCCCGCCCGAGCTCGCCGGCGAAGTTGCCCCGGTTCTCCTCGACGAGTCGGGTCAGCAGGTCGGGCAACGACTGCGAGCCGTCATCGTAGGCGTCCGTGGCCCGCACCTGGTTGGCACCGCGCACCGCCAGGTTCCCGTCCTCCTCCGACAACCGCCAGCCCGAGGGCAGCCCGGCGGAGAACTCTCCCACCCAGAGCATGCCGTCCTCACTGGCCGTGGCCTCGGCGGTGGCCTCGCCGGACGCGGAGGAGGCCGCGTGACCCCGGGCCAGCAACGCCCCGACGAGTCCTGCTGCGGGGATGCCGACCCCCAGTCCGATCAGGCCGCGACGGCTCAGCCGGCGGGGTGCCGACGGCGGGGCCGGTTGGTGGGGCAGGACCGCGACTGGCGGGACCGGGTCGGCGGTCCGGGTGTCGAGTGGTGTGGCTGCGTCCGGGTAGTTCTCAAAACCGGTGGGTGGCTGGCTGGTCACTTCTCCTCCTGGATGCGTCCCTTCAGCATGCCAGCCCGGCCACCAAAGCGACGTGCCCCCCACCGAAGTGGAGGGCACGTCGCACGGCTGCTTCGCGGGGTCAGCGACCGCCGGTCAGCTTCTCCCGCAGGGCCTGCAGGGCCTCGTCCGAAGCGAGCGAGCCCTCCGGAGCGGCGTCCTCAACGGTGCCACCCGAGGAGTAGGCGGCGGTGTTCGCCTGCGCGACGGCCGCCTCCACGTCGGCCTGCTCGGCCTCCTGCACCTGGCGCTTGTGCGCCTCCCAGCGGGCCTGGGCCTCGGCGTACTGCTGCTCCCACGCGCGCTGCTGCGCCTCGTAGCCGGGCTTCCACTCCTGGGTCTCCGGATCGAAGCCCTCGGGGTAGA
>DAINOM010000286.1:0-2799 GCA_036735445.1 Propionicimonas sp. | reverse complement strand
ACGCTGATCTCGGGCTTCCGCAGCGCCGACCTGATGTTCTGGGACGGCCCGGACGAGCGGATCGGCGCGATCAAGGCGGAGTTCGGCGACCAGCTGGACGTGATCTACGCCACCAACGACGGCTCGGTCGGCGTGCAGGGCTTCGTCACGACGCCGCTGGAGGCGCTGCTCGATGCCGCCCGCGACGGCCGCGGGCGGAGCGTCGCGGAGGTGATCGCGATCGGCCCGCCGCTGATGATGCGCTCCGTCGCGGACCTGACCCGTCCCTACGGCGTGCACTGCGTGGCCAGCCTGAACTCGATCATGGTTGACGCGACCGGCATGTGCGGCGCCTGCATGGTGCCCGTCGTCGAGGACGGCAAGCCCGTCCGCCGCCACGCGTGCATCGACGGCCCCGAGATCGACGCCCACACCATCGACTGGGACAAGTTCCTCCCCCGCTTCGCCCAGTTCCGCGCCCAGGAACAGGAGAGCCGGACCCGCCACGGCTTCTGACCCGCCTTGAAACCAAAAGGGGACGGTTCCCTCACCGTTCGCCCTCACGTCGTCCCGGGCTCGACGGCCTCTCACCCACGTCACCCCGGCCTCTCACCCACGTCATCCCGGCGAACGCCGGGATCCCCGCACCGATCCGGCAACCCGGCTGCCGGGGATCCCGGGTCAAGCCCGGGATGACGTCAAGCCCGGGATGACACAGAACCCACCACGTCGTCCCGGGGGTAGGCTGCGGCGAGCACATCGCGCGGGTCTCGTCGACGAGGAGGTGACGGCGTGGCGACCAGGGACGACGTGGCGCGCCTTGCCGGCGTGTCCTCGAGCACGGTCTCGTACGCGATCAGCGGCCGCCGGCGGATCTCCGACGAAACCCGGGAGCGGGTGTACGCGGCCATGCGCGAACTCGACTACACGCCCAACGCGTTCGCCCGCGGCCTCGCCGGCGCCCGCAAGGGGATCCTCGCCCTGAACTACCCGCTGAAGGACGAGGGCTGGTCGCCCATGGAGGTCAGCTACTTCGAGACCGCGACCGCTGCGGCCAGGGAGTGCGGCTTCCACCTGCTGCTGTGGCCCAACGCGGCGGACGACGTCGGCACGCTGACCGACCTGCTCTCGTCCCAGCTCGTCGACGGCGTGATCGTCATGGAGGTCGAGTGGGACGACCCCCGGATCGAACTCTTCCGCGAACGGGACGTCAGGTTCGTCCTGCTCGGCCGGAACTCGGACCCGACCGGGCTCGCCTACGTCGACACCGACTTCCGTGCGTCCGCCCGCACCGCCCTGGAGTACCTGGTCGACCGGGGTCACCGCGACGTCCTGTTCGTCGGCGAGGACCGGGTCGAGCAGGGCCACGGCCCCATGGTGCGGACGGTCAACGAACTCCAGGACAGCTCCCGCCGCTTCGGGGTCTCGCTCGCCGTCGCCACGGGGCCGCGGACGTACGGCACCGGCCGGGACGCCTACCGGCGGCTCCGCGCGTCCGGGGCGCCGACGACCGGTGTGATCATGTTCAACGACCAGGCCACCATCGGCTTCGTGCACGCCGCGCAGCTGGACGGCCGCTCGATCCCCGGTGACCTGTCCGTGCTGTCGATCGGCATGGGCGACGAGGCCGGCGAACTGGACCCGCCCGTGACCACCATCACGCCTCCGGTCGCGCAGCTGACCGAGGCTGCCGTCCGGCTGCTCGTGGACGAGGTCGAGGGGCATCCGGGCACCCACCGGGAGGTGCTGCTGAACGGCCGGCTGGTCGAGCGCAGGAGTGTGCGCGAAGTTCCCTGATCCAGCCTCTTGCGGGCGGAGCGCCGTCGTGCCACCATGTGATCGACGCGATTAGTCGACGCGCGTCGACAACCAACGGCGGAGCTTTCGGGGGAGAGCGGTCAATGACGACGATCACCACGGTTCGGGCGGCACTTCAGGCCATCGTGCGGCAGGGCATGTGCCATCGCAGCCTGTACCAGCTCGGTGCGGCGATGGGTCCGGCCAGCCTGTACGTCCCGGGCGTGGCCACGTCCACCAGGTTCGAGCCGCTCGTCCGCACCGACGTGACCGGCCGGGCGTGGCTGCAGGCGTTCACGGCACCGCGGGCGCACCGCGCGGCCGTCGCCACCGGCGACCGGGCTCCGGAGTACCGGGCGTTCACCGGCGCGTCCCTGCTGCGGCTCGCCGGCGCGATGGGCAGCGGGATCGTGCTCGACGGCGGCACCCCGCTGGAGTGCCGCGTCCCCGCCCGGGCCGCACAGTCGTTGCAGGTCGCCGCCGGCTACACCGAAGCACTCGTCTCGGGCGCGCCCGCTCCCCGTCCGGTGGCCCCGCGCCGCAGCCGCTTCGACGCAGCAGTTCTCGCCTCCTAGACCCCGAAGGCCGGCCGGGGACGGGTTCCGTCCCGTCGCGTCGGGGTGAACGGGAATGGGACCTCTCCCCGATCAGGGTGGTCCTGCCAGTGCCTCCCACGTCGCGCGTGGAGTGTGATGGCATGGACCCATGTTCGGAGCTGTCATCCATGCACCAGGCGACGTCCGCTACGAGGAACGTGCCGATCCCATCATCATCGAACCCGCGGACGCCGTCGTCCGCACCGTCGCCGCCTGCGTGTGCGGCTCGGACCTGTGGCGCTACCGCGGCATCTCGCCCGTCCCACGGCCGACGCCGATCGGCCATGAGTTCTGTGGCGTCGTCGAGGCCGTGGGCGACTCCGTCACCACCGTGACCGTGGGCGACTTCGTGGTCGGCGGCTTCAACCCGTCCGACAACACGTGCCCGGTGTGCCGCAAGGGCGCCCACGCGAACTGCCAGCACGGC
>DAINOM010000285.1:0-2827 GCA_036735445.1 Propionicimonas sp. | reverse complement strand
CGCGGCCGCCGAACAGGTCGCCACCACCACGCACGCGGGCCAGACCGACAAGGCCACGCACTTACCTCGACCACCCCCGCCGGGTCGGCGCCCAAGTCGCCCTCAACGACCTGGCCCGCGTGGTCAAACAAGCCGACCTTTGGGACAACACACACCCCGACCGCGTCCGCCTCCTCGACCTAGCGGACGCCGAACGGCTCCGCCGCAAGTACCAGCAAGCCGCCCGACTGCTGGCCACCGCGGAGGGACGCTCGAGGTCGACGCTATGGGGTAGCATCCGGCCATGGCTGATCGTGGACACCTCTTCGTCGTACAGGCCGACCTGACCCGGCTTGCCGCCGACGCGTTCCTGATCCCCTGCGACAGTGACCTGAACATGAGCGGCACGTGGCGGCCCTTCGTCGAGCCCGGCGCCCCCGCCCAAGCCAAGCGGGAATGGTTCCGACCCGAAGGCGTCCACCTCGACAATGGCGTCGCCGTCCTGCCCGACCCCACCCCGAAAGACGCCACCCCCGACCAGGTCGTGGGCCTGCGGGTGCTGGTCGACTCCGTCGGCGTCGACAGCATCCCCGCCATGGTGGAGCGGTCCCTGGAGGCCGTGCGCCGCGCGGCCGCCGAGACCGTCGTTCACGGCGGCCGGGAACTCCCCTTGGTGTCGATGCCCATCCTCGGCGTGGGCCAGGGCAAGTTCCCGGGACGACGAGCCGAGGCGGTCCGCGAATTGGTCACTCAACTGCTCGACTTCGTCGCTACCCATCCGATCGACGTGGCTCTCACCCTGCAGCGCACCGCCGACTTCGCTGCCGCCCAGTGGGAACGCCACCGAGTCACCCGGGAACTTGGCACCAACTGCTGGCCCGAACTCACCCCCGAACAACTGACTCTGGCGGACAACCTCGGCGTGAAGGCGGCCCAGGGCGAACTGTCGGTGTTCGCCGGTGCCGGGGTGAGCCGTCCGGTCGGCCTGCCCAGTTGGGGCCGGCTGCTCCAAGACCTGTCGCCGAACCGGACGTTCACGTTCACCAAGGCCACCGACTACCCCCAGCTCGCCCAAGACCTTGGCCGGCCCGACCTCAACGACGAGGTGGCCAAGCGGCTCACCACCCGCAAGCACGCCCTCGGTCACGCCCTCCTGCTCGACCTGCGCACCCCGTCGCTGGTGACCACGAACTTCGACCCCTGCCTGGAGAACGCTGCCGACGTCATCCACCAGGACCCGTCCCTGCGGGTCATCGCACGCCAGTTGGCCGTCGGTGGAAGCCCCTGGCTGCTCAAACTCCACGGCGATGTGGCCCACCCCAAGACGATCGTGCTGACCCGGGCCCAGTACAACGCCCTGAAGGACGAGTACCCCGCCCTGCGCGGCGTGGTGCAGACGCTGATGCTGACCAGCCATCTACTGTTTGTCGGCTTCGGGTTCGCCGACGACGACTTCCTCGCCATGTCCAAGGCCGTCCAGAAGGTGCGGGCCCTCGCCACCGACCTCCCCGAGGACGCCCACGCCGGCACCGCCATCGAACTGTGCCGAACCGACCGCCAGCAGCAGTACAGCGAACTCGACTACCACCACCTGCGCACCGACGATGACCTGACCAAAGCCGCCCGCCAACTCGAGATCCTCCTCGACCGAGTCGCCTGGCGCAGCCAGATCGCCGGACGCGGCCGCGCCAGCTACCTCCTCGACCGCGACTACCAGCAGGACGCCACCGACGCCGACCGCGTCCTGGCCGAAGCCCTCAGCTCCCTGCGAGCCAAGGAGCCCGAATGGAGCGACAGCGTCGGCGCCCGAGCGGTGCGTGAACTCATGGACGAACTCGGCTGGCGAGCGTAGGCCCATCGCCTCCGGGCGACAGACCACGCCCCAGCCCACCCGTGAACCGCTACCCCGGCTCCATGCCTTTGAAGCCCATGACGTGGCCGTAGAAGATATCGTCGGTCGACGGCGAAGTCCTGGGCCTCGTCGACGATGATCGCGTCGAACTGGGTCGGTGTGGGTGAGCGCCGACGCCACCGCGGCCATCCGGCGGGGCAGGTCGACCTCCCAGAAGTCGGAGTCGTCCCGTGACACGAAGTCGGGGACGCCCCAGCGGCGTCCCAGGTCCTCGAACGTGCCCACGAACGCGGGCCGCCCGGACGCCGACCCCGCCAGCGCCGACCGCCGCAAGTAGGTGGCCAGCCCGTACGACTAGCACACCACCGCCACCCGCTTCTTCCGCCCCACCAGCCGTCCGGACGCGGGCGAGTCGAACACCCGCGCCCCACCTCCGCGAGGTCGCCGCGTCCGCTGACCTGCCAGCGCTGCAGGTCCGGGCAACGCGAACCCCTCATCGAGATCGGTGTGGGCCAGCACCACGTGATGGCTCCAGCCGACCCGGCCACGGCTTCCCCACCGCGGGTCGCCCTCCACGAAACGCCGCAACGCATACCAAGACCCGATTCTTCGGCGTCAAGACGCTCAGGTCTGACAGAGTCGCCCTCGAATGGAAGCACGTGACCGAGGAAGTGCTCCCACACCTCCGCGGCGAGAACGTCAACCTGACGGTGCGCCTCGAGATCGAATCCACCGACCCCGACGGGTTCGACGAAGCCAAGATCCGCACCGTGTCCGAGAATGCCAAGACGCTGAAGTTCGACCAAGCCGGGTTCGAGGAGGACTGCGTGTTGAAGTCACTTCGGCGTTTCGGCCACCTCGGTCTGCGTGGATGCTGGTGCGATCAGGCGGCTGTCGATGAGTTGGAGGCTGGCCTCGCCCGGTGCGTCCGAGATGGCGACGTTGCCCCACCACTTGCCCTCAGCGTCGCGCGCCCACGCAATCAGGAGACCTGCC
>DAINOM010000284.1:0-2832 GCA_036735445.1 Propionicimonas sp. | reverse complement strand
GATCGTCCAGAACGCGTCCCGGGTCGTGTCCCTGCAGAACAGCGCCGGCTCCGGCCTGGTGAACCTCAACGGCGGCACCGCCCTCCCGGACGGCTACTACGTGCTGTGCATGCAGGGCACGGTCGCCACCTCGACGACCGGCCAGCTGGCCGCGCAGCTGTACAACGCCACCACCGGCGCCGCGGTCGGATCCACCTACTCCAGCTCAGCGGTGAACCTGGGCACCGCGAACGTCACCACCCTGCAATGGGGGCACCCGGAATCCGCAGCGAACGTGACCGTCGCCGACTTCGACCTGCCCGCGTTCGACACCGGCTCCACCACGCCGATCCCGCTGTACTCCGCGCCCGCCGACCTGGTCCACCCCTCGGCGGTGTACAGCAACGGCGGATCCTGGACCGTGTCCGGCGCGGCAGACATCCCGACCGCGCTCGCCGACGCCTCCGACACCACCTACGGCCGCAGCCCCGACGATCCCGCCGGCGCCGAGGTCACGTTCACCCTGCCCGAACTGTCCGCCACGAAGCCGGTCAAGGTCACCGCAAGGCACCAGTCGCCGTCCGGCGACGGGAGCCTGTCACGCACCTACACCCTGCTGCAGGGCTCCACGGTGATCGCGGCCCGCACCGTCACCCTGCCCACCAGCTGGACCGACTGGAACTTCGTCACCACGAACGCCGAAACCGCCGCGATCACCGACCGCGCCCAGCTCCGACTCCGCGTCGTCGACACGAAGGCCTGACCGGTGACCGCCCGCCACGGCGAACTCGCCACCCTCACCGTCGAGGTCACCGACACATCCTCGAGCCGCTGGGGCGAGCTCGCCCTCCTCACCGTCGAGTCGTACGGCGACGAGGTCCGGCTCAACGACCTCGCCGACCAGACAGTCCAGTCTGGCGAGACCGTCACGATCGCGGCGAGCCTCACCACCGGTGCCCCCGACACGTGGGACTGGACCCAGACCTCGGGCCCGACTGTCGACTTCGACGGCGACGGCACCGACACGATCACGCTGGTCGCACCCGCGACCACCGGTGGCGCCACCCTCACGTTCCAGGTCCAGGCAACCCGCTACTCGACCACCGTCACCGCGACCTGCACCATCACCGTGAGGCCGCAGCAGTGGTGGTGGCGGGTCGCCGGCACTCCCGTCCCGATCATTCCCCAAGTCGGCTGACCCGCGCACGCACACGGCGCCCCCGCTCACCTCGAGCGGGGGCGCCGTTTCGGCGTTGTGGGCTCAGCCCAGCTGGTAGATGACCGAGTCGTGATCGAAGTCGGGCGCGACCTCGAGGACCAGGTCCTTCGGGTTCTTCACGTTGAACGCGGCCTTCCACTTCGCCTGGCGTCCGGGCAGGAGCTTGGTCTCGGGGCTGGATCCGACGCCCTTCCCGCTGTCGTAGACACCCTCGGCGTCGGCGTCGCCGGACTGGGCCGAGAGGTGGAACATGGACGGGTCGAACTTGGCGCCGGTGCCGTTCACGAGGGTGACGGTGACGACCAGGTTGTTCTTCTCCTTGCCGCTGGTCACTGCCCATTTCGACGGTTTGTAGGTGGCCGGTTTCGTGATGGTGACCTGCAGGCCGTCGTCCCACTTGTAGGTCTGCCCGAACGCGAGCGTCCCGCTGTCCGCGGGCGTCGAGGCCGCGTCGGTGGGCTGGCTGCTGGCGGTGGTGTCGGCGTTCGATCCGGCCGCGGCCGAGGTGGCGACGGTGCCGGTGGTGCCGCCGCATCCGGCGAGCAGGACGAGCAGGAGCGTGGCTGCCGCGGCCGCGATTCGTGGTTGCGTTCTTTCTTGCATTGTTTCCCCCTGGGTGGGTGTGGATGGTTTGCACGCTACCGCTGGCGGTGGCGCGCCGCTGCTGGTTCGACGGGATCTCATGCGGCGTGGTTGAGTGCGTCGCGGAGGCTGCCCGGGTCGACCCCGACGTACAGCTGCGTGGTCGTGAGCTGGGCGTGGCCGAGCATCAGCTGCACGGCGCGCAGGTCGTGGGTCTCGGCGTAGATCTTCGTGGCGAAACGCCGCCGCAGGCTGTGGGCCGTCCAGCCGTCGAGTTCGCGCTTGATCAGCACGCTGGCGTAGTTGGCGCTGAGGTGGCCGCCGGTGGGGGAGGGAAACAGCCATCCCGGCCCGTGGGCGATGATCCGGCTTGCGATGTCGTCATGGAGCGGGATCGTCCGTTCCCGGCTGCCCTTGCCGTGCACGACAAGGGACCATCCGGTGAGGTCGGGCACGAGGTCGCGGGAGTGGACGGAGACGATCTCTCCGCGGCGAAGGCCTTGGCGGGCACCGAGGTCGATCATCAGCTGGACGCGCGGGTCGGACGCGGCCCGTTGCACGACAGCCTCGGGCGCGGGCCTGGGCTCCCTCCGCGGTCGCTGGATCGTGGGCAGTCCCAGGGCTGGGTTGCGGCGGATCCTCCCTGCCGCCGCAAGGTAGTCGTAGAAGCTGCGGAACGTGGCCCGGACGCTGTACTTCGTCGACGGGGCCCAGTCCTGACCGGCGAGGTAGCGGGACAGGTCGGCCGTGGTTGCTGCCCGGATGGATCCGGGGTGCTGTTCGGCGAACCGGCGTAGCTGCCAAGACCGAAGGTAGAGGGTCTTCCGTGGCTTTCCGGCCGCGGTCTGGTTGGTGATGTAGTCGGCAATATCAGATGCCGACTGGCGGGACATCTTGTTGTTCATGGGTATGAGCATGATGACCGACGCTGACACTTCGCTGGCCATTCGGGAATCGCTCATGCCGCGACCAGGGAAAGCGACGACGCCGGGCGATTCCAAACACCTGTTCGACGTGTCGCACGGACTGTCGGATACCGGCCTACGGGGTCA
>DAINOM010000283.1:0-2918 GCA_036735445.1 Propionicimonas sp. | reverse complement strand
CGACAACACGTGCCCGGTGTGCCGCAAGGGCGCCCACGCGAACTGCCAGCACGGCGCGCACTACGACGGGGCGCAGGCCGAGCGGATCCGCATCCCGTGGGCGGACGGCACCCTCGTCGCCACGCCCGAACCCCCGGCCGATGACCTGATCCCGAGCATCCTCGCCCTGTCCGACGTGATGTGCACCGGCTGGCACGCCGCGGTCAGCGCCGGGGTCGGCCCGGGCCGGAGCGTCGCGGTGGTCGGGGACGGCGCGGTCGGCCTGTGCGCGGTGATCGCGTCCGCCCAGCTCGGCGCGGACGTCGTGGTCGCGATGAGCCGGCACGAGCCCCGCCAGCGGGTGGCCCGCGAGTTCGGCGCCACCCACGTGATCGCCGAGCGCGGCGAGGACGGCGCCGCGAAGGTCAGGGAGCTCACCGGGGGCATCGGCGCCGACTGCGTCCTGGAGTGCGTGGGGACGGAGGACGCGCGGCTGCAGGCCGTCGCCTGCGTCCGCGACGGCGGCAACATCGGCCTGGTCGGCGTGCCGCACGGCGAGCTGCCGGTGAACGACCTGTTCTGGCGCAACGTCGGCGTCAAGGGCGGGCCGGCACACTGCCGCGCGTACCTGCCGCAGCTGCTCGACCTCGTCCTCGCCCGGACCATCAACCCCGGTCTGGTGTTCGACCTGGAGCTGCCGCTGGCCGAGGTCGCCGAGGCCTACGCCGCGATGGACGAGCGCCGCGCGATCAAGTCCCTGCTGCGCCCCTGACCCGGGGACGGTTCCTCACTCGTCCACCTCGCTCCTGCGCCCTGACCGGGGACGGTTCTCTTCTCGGTCCACCCCACGGACTGGACCGAGTAAGGAACCGTCCCCTGGTTGAAAATGGGACCTGCCCCGGCCGTTCAGGGCCGGGTGACGGACGACGGGTCGGCCAGCACGGGGCCGAACGCCTGGCCGGCCGCGCCGATCATCAGCAGGTTCCGGCCGAGTTCCGCCGGTGTGATCTGGACGCCCTCCAGCGACGGCACCAGCACCGATCCCGCCACCTCGCGGGCCAGGCCGTCGGGGTCGTACGCCTGCAGGGCGGCGAGGAACCCGCCGAGCGCCACCACCTCGGGGTTGAACAGGTTGACGGCCGCGGCGATCGCCGTCCCGAGGTGGCCGAGCTGGCGTTCGACGACCCGTCTGGTCGCCGGGGACCGGTCCGCGAGCAGCGCGGCTTCGAACTCCTGCGGGTCGGCGCGGGTGAGGCCGAGGACGTCCATGAGTTCCGCCCTGGTGACCTCCGCCTCGAGCGTCCCGCGGATGCCCGCCGAGTCGGTCACGTCCGAACTGGAGACGCGGACGTGGCCCAGCTCGCCCGCGTAGCCGGACGAGCCACCCATCAGGGCGCCGCCGGTGATCACGCCGCCGCCGATGCCGGACGCCCCGCCGTTGACGTAGATCAGGTGGCTGTGCCCGCGGCCGGCGCCGAACTCGTGCTCGGCGAGCGCGCCGAGCGCCGCGTCGTTCGCCACCTGCACCCGGTAGCCGGTCGCCGCCGCCAGCGGCTCCCCCAGGGGCTCGTCGTGCCAGTCGAGGTGGGGGGCGTTGCGGACGACCCCGTCGCTGGTCCGTACCTGGCCGGGCACCGCGACACCGATCCCGAGCACCAGCAGGCCCCTCAGCTCCGTCCGCACGCCGGAGATCACCGCCGACATGATGTCGAGCGCCTCCGTAGCCGTGGGAATGCGGTCGTACTCGTGCCGGACGACCCGCCGGACGGCACCGTCCATCCCGACGAGCCCGACGGTGAGCGCGTCGATCTCCGGGTTCACCGCGATCGCGGTGACCTCCGGCCGCACCGCGACCACCGGACTCGGACGCCCGACCTGCCCGGACGCATCGGGGTCGCGCTCGGTGACCAGCCCGAGGTCGACCAGGTCGGTGACGAGGCTGCCGATCGTCGACCGGTTGCGTCCGGTCAGCTTGCTGAGCACCGAGCGGGACGCCGGGCCGCCGCGGTAGAGGATGCCGAGCACCGCGGCCAGGTTCTGCCGCCGTACCGCCTCCGTGGTTCCCTCGGGCACCCCAGCCCCTTTCGCGTCCGACTGGTAGCAGACTACCGAAGGGATGCGATATGTTGTGGAACACAACGAATACTCACCGTCGAGAGATTGGACGTCCCGTGACCCTCACCCCGACCCCCGCCGACCAGTTCACCTTCGGTCTGTGGACCGTCGGCTACAACGGCACCGACCCCTTCGGCGGCCCGACCCGTGCCCCGCTCGACGTGGTGCACGTCGTCGAGAAGCTGGCCTCCTACGGCGCCTACGGCCTGACCCTGCACGACGACGACCTGTTCGCGTTCGGCTCGACCGACGCCGAGCGGCGCACCCAGATCGACCGCCTCAAGGGCGCGTGCGAGTCCACCGGGCTCGCGGTGCCGATGATCACCACCAACCTGTTCAGCGCGCCGGTGTTCAAGGACGGCGGCTTCACCTCCAACGACCGGGCGGTGCGCCGGTTCGCGCTGCGGAAGGTGCTGCGCAACCTCGACCTGGCCGCCGAGCTGGGCGCGACCGTGTTCGTGATGTGGGGCGGACGCGAGGGCGCGGAGTACGACGCCGCCAAGGACATCCGGGCCGCGCTCGAGCGCTACCGCGAGGCCGTCAACCTGCTCGGCCAGTACGTGCTCGACCAGGGCTACGGGATCCGGTTCGCGATCGAGCCCAAGCCGAACGAGCCGCGCGGCGACATCCTGCTGCCGACCGTCGGCCATGCGCTGGCGTTCATCGAGTCCCTCGAACACCCCGAACTGGTCGGCCTGAACCCCGAGGTCGGGCACGAGCAGATGGCCGGGCTCAACTTCGCCGCCGGCATCGCCCAGGCGCTGTACGCCGGCAAGCTGTTCCACATCGACCTCAACGGCCAGCGCGGCATCAAGTACGACCAG
>DAINOM010000282.1:0-2950 GCA_036735445.1 Propionicimonas sp. | reverse complement strand
AGCCAGCCGGCGCGGTGGCCCATGATCTCGGTGAGGATGATCCGGTGGTGGCTGTGCGCCGTGGAGTGCAGCCGGTCGATCGCCTCGGTCGCGATCTCCATCGCGGTCGCGAATCCGAAGCTGGTGTCGGTCATGGCGATGTCGTTGTCGATCGTCTTCGGCAGGGTGATGACGTTCAGGCCCGCGTCCGCGAGCCGCTTGGCGTTCTTCGCCGTGCCGCCGCCGCCCAGCAGCACCAGGGCGTCCAGGCCGTTGCGTTCGTAGTTCTCGACCACGGTGGGGATCATGTCGTGCGGCTCGCCGTCGATCATGAACTTGTGCACCTTGTCGCGGCTGGTGCCGAGGATCGTGCCGCCCACCGTCAGGATGCCCGACAGCGCCCGATCGTCGAGCGGGAAGTTGCGGTCTTCGACCAGGCCGCGGATGCCGTCGCGAAACGCGATCAACTCCATGCCGTAGTAGCCGATCGCCGTCTTCCCGAACCCGCGGATCGCCGCGTTCAGGCCCGGGCTGTCGCCGCCCGCGGTGAGGATGCCGACCCGTTTCGCCCCAGATTGCGCAGTCATGCCACTCCTTGTTCGGTGTCGCTCAGGCTAGTTGCCCGGACGCCGGTGCCGCATCCCGGAAAGAATCAAGAGTCCGGACGCCGTGAGTCCCGTTGGCCACGGGGTCGGGGCGCGGGCGAGGGCCGTCGTGGGGCCCGGGTGGTGACCCCGGGCTGAGGTGGCGGTCGGAGCGAGCTGCGGCGAGACTGGCTCAGAACCAACCACGTGAAAGGCTGCCCGGATGCCTGAATCCCCGACCCCGGTCACCGGCACCACGGAACCGCCCGCGCCCCCCGTCCCGCTTCGGCTCGACCAGTACCGGGACGCCGTCGGCCTCGACAGTCCGGGCCGGCCAGACCTCCCAAGGGTCGACCCCGAACGCGCCGCCTCGGAGCTGGTCGGCCTGCTGCTAGCCGATCCCGTGCTGCAGCCGCTCGCGCCCGGCATCGCGGCCCGCCACGGTGAGGCGGGGGACCGCGCCCTGCTGCGCGCCCTGCTCACCGTCCGGCCCCCGGGACCACTCCCCGACGGCGTCGAACCGCTGCTCGACCGGTTGCTCACGACCGAACAGCGTGGGCGTCCCGTCACCGATCCGGAGTCGCTGCCGAGCATCCGGGAGGAATTCCCGGGCACGTCGTACCCGGCCGCGGACGCCACGAGCCTGTGGCGGGGCGACATCACCAGCCTGGCCGCGGACGCGATCGTGAACGCGGCCAACGACCAGCTCCTGGGGTGCTTCCTGCCGTTCCATGCGTGCATCGACAACGTGATTCACGCCGTGGCGGGCCCTCAGCTGCGCGAGGACTGCCACACGATCGTCACCCTCCAGGGCGGACGCGAGCCCACCGGCGTCGCGAAGATCACACGTGGCCATCACCTGCCCGCGCGCTACGTCCTGCACACCGTGGGGCCCATCGTCGCCGACCACGACCCGAGCCCCGCCCAGGCCGCTCAGCTCGCCGGCAGCTACCGCAGCTGTCTGGACCTGGCGGCCGAGGTCGACGGCGTCCGGACCGTGGCGTTCTGCTCGATCAGCACGGGCGTGTTCGGCTACCCCAAGCCCGCCGCGGCGTCCATCGCCCTGAACGTCGTCGCCGAGTGGATCGCGGCCCACCCGGGACGTCTCGACCGGATCGTCTTCAACGTCTTCAGCGCGGATGACCACGCCACGTACGCCGCCGAGCTCAGTCGCTAGAGGCCGGGGTCACCGCATAGACGAGCCGGGCGAACTGGCCGACCTGCGTCGCGGAGACCAGGCGCAGCCGATCGGACTCGACCCGGCGCGGCAGCAGCGGCGCGCCGCCGGTCAGGGTGACCGGCGCGATCGACAGGGCGATCTCGTCGAGCGCTCCGGCGTCCAGGAACTGTCCCGCCAGGTCGCCGCCGCCGGCGACCCAGATGTCGCCCGTTCCGGCGGCCTCGCGGATCGCCGGCAGGGCGTCCGAGACCGAACCCGACACGAACCGGACGTCGGCGTCCTCGGGACGCGGCAGGTCGCGCGTGGTGAAGACGAACGTCGGCTTGTCGCCGAAGAATTCTCGCCATTTCTCGGGGTGCGCGAGGAGGTCCTGGTCGTTCAGCACCCACAGGTAGGTGGTCGAGCCCTCCACCATGACGGACGCCGCCGGCACCAGTCCTTCGGCGGGCTCCTCGCCGCCCTCGACCGCGAACAGCCAGCCCAGTGAGTTCTCCTCGTCGGCGATCCACCCGTTGATGCTGGTCGCGGTGTCGAACACGATCTTGCCCATGGCTGAGAAGCTACCCAGGGTCGGGAATAGCCGAACAGGGAGCGAGGGTTGCAGCGAGGTGGGTACGAGCACGGACATCGGGCACAGCACCGTCGGGTTCCGGTCGGAACGGGGGGCCGTGCTGGCGGCCCTGATGCTGACGACCGGGCTGATCGCCATCGACGCGACGATCCTGGCGACGGCGGTTCCCTCGGTGGTCAAGGACTTCGGTCAGTTCGACCAGTTCCCGTGGCTGTTCTCGGTGTACCTGCTCGCGCAGGCCGTGTCGGTGCCGATCTACTCCAAGCTGGCGGACACGATCGGCCGAAAGCCGATCGTGTTGACGGGCATCGGGCTGTTCCTGCTCGGTTCGATCCTCGCGGGTGTGGCCTGGAACATGGCGGCGCTGATCGTGTTCCGAGTGATCCAGGGCCTGGGGGCGGGGGCCGCCGCGCCCATGTCGATGACGATCATCGGCGACATCTACACGGTCGAGGAAAGGGCCCTCGTGCAGGGCTACATCGCCAGCGTGTGGGCGGTGGCCTCGGTGGTCGGCCCGGCCCTGGGTGGCGTGTTCTCGCAGTTTGTCTCCTGGCGCTGGATCTTCTTCGTCAACATCCCGCTGTGCCTGGTCGCGGGGTGGGCGCTGATCAGGTCGTTCCACGAGAAGCTGCAGCC
>DAINOM010000281.1:0-2969 GCA_036735445.1 Propionicimonas sp. | reverse complement strand
CGGCGTTCAGCAGGGCGACCTTGCCGATCTGCTTCAGGTAGTCCTTCACCGGGTCCGCGGTGGCACCGGCAGCGAGCACCTGCTGCTCCGGCTCGTCCGCGTCATCGGCGTCGGACAGGCTGAAGCCCTGGTCCTCGGCCAGCTCCTGCTCGGTCTTCGCCGCCTCCGCCGGCTCGAAGTCGGACTCGTCCACCTCGTCGAGGGTCCGCTTCTTGCCGCCGACAGTGAGCACGACGTCATCCCCGTCCCGCTCGAACTTCACGTTGCTGACGTTCGCCGGGTCGAGCACGTCCTCGACAGTGACGTCCTCCTCCAGCTCGCCCTCCTCGTCGACCAGCTCCGTGGGCTCGACCTCGTCCGCGTCGGGGGTCACCGGGGACGCCGGCTCCGGGTTGGGGACGGCCTTCACCGGGGAGTCGGCGGACTTCCTGCCACGGCGCTTCGCGGGCTGGACAACAGCCTCTTCAGTAGCGGAAACGGCGGCGGCACGGGAGCGTGATGGCACGGGCTCTACCTCTCAACAGATCGTTCAAGGGCGCACAACAACCGGGGGTTGTCAATAGTTCGCAGCACCATTGTGCCACGCGAGCCGTCCACACCCAAGCCCGCGCACGTTCCGCTCACAGCCTAGGCTGGGCGGCATGCCTCAGCTCCCGCCGGTCGCGCCCCGGCGTCCGTCCCTCCGCGTCCACCACGGCGACACCTTCGAGGACCCGTACGCGTGGATGCGGGACAAGACCGATCCGGAGTTCCTGGCCTACCTCGAGGCCGAGAACGCGTGGACGGAGGCCGCCACCGCGCCGCAGGCCGCGCTGCGCGAGCAGATCTTCACCGACATCTCCGTCCGCACGAAGCAGACCGACCTCAGCGTCCCCGAGTTCGCCCGCCACGCCGGCCTCGGCGAGTTCTGGTACTACGCCCGCACGACGGAGGGCCTCGACTACCCCAGCCTGCACCGCTGCCCCGCCACCGGCCGCGACTCCCTCCCCGATCCGGCCGCCGGCGTCCCCGACGGGGAGGAACTGCTCCTCGACGCGCAGGCGCTCGCGGCCGGGACGGAGTTCTTCGCCCTCGGCTGCTTCGAGGTGTCCCCCGACGGCCGCCTCGCCGCCTGGTCCGTCGACACGACCGGTGACGAGCGCTACCGCCTGCGGTTCAAGGACCTGCTCACCGGTGAGGTGCTCCCCGACGAGATCGCCGAGGTCGCCGCCGGCGGCTGCTGGGCCGGGAACGGCGCGTTCTGCTACCTCACCGTCGACGACGCCTGGCGACCCGACCGGGTCTGGCGGCACCGCCTCGGCGACCAGGCTCCCGACGACCTGCTGTACACCGAGACCGACGAGCGGTTCTGGCTCGGCGTCGACAGTTCGCGCGACCACCGCTGGCTGCTCGTGGCCGCGGCGAGCAAGACCACCACGGAGGTGTGGCTGCTGGACACCACCGATCCCGACGCGGCGCTGCGCTCCGTCGCGCCCCGCCGCGACGGCGTGGAGTACGACGTCGACGTGGCGAACGACCGGCTGTTCATCGTGCACAACGACGGCGCCCCCGACTTCGCCCTCGCCGAGGCGCCCCTCGACGCCACCTCTCCGGAGCAGTGGCGGGAGTTGCGGCCCGGCGAGCCCGGCGTCCGGCTGCTCGGCGTGACCGCCTACGACCGGGCGGTGGTGGTCAGCCTGCGCCGCGAGGGCCTGCAGGAGGTCGCGCTGCGCTACCGGGACGCCGCCGGCGACCCGGGACCCGAGGCGCCGATCGCGTTCGACGAGCCGCTCCACCACGTGGACGCCGACGACGGCGACGAGCCCGACACCGACCGGATCCGGCTGCACTACCAGTCGATGGTCACCCCCGACCAGGTGCTCGAGTACTCCCTGACCGACGGCGGCAGGAAGCTGCTGCGGCAGCGTCCCGTCCTCGACCATCCGGAACGGGGCCCGTACCGGCCGGAGGACTACGTGCAGCGCCGCGAGTGGGCCACCGCCCCGGACGGGACCCGCGTGCCGATCTCGCTGGTCTACCGGGCCGACACCCCGCTCGACGGCACCGCCGGGTGCCTGCTGTACGGCTACGGCGCCTACGAGATCACCGTCCCGCCCTCGTTCTCGATCGCCCGGCTCAGCCTGCTCGACCGGGGCTACATCTATGCCGTCGCCCACGTCCGCGGCGGTGGCGAACTCGGCCGGGCCTGGTACGACGACGGCAAGCTCGCCGCCAAGGAGCACACGTTCACCGACTTCGTCGCCTGCGCCCGGCACCTCGTGGCCAGCGGGTACACCACCGTCGAGCGGCTCGCCGCCGAGGGCGGCAGCGCCGGCGGGCTCCTGGTCGGCGCAGCGGTCAACCTCGCCCCGGACGCCTTCGGCGCGGTGCACGCCGCCGTGCCGTTCGTGGACGCACTGACCACCGTCCTCAACCCCGACCTGCCGCTGACCATCAGCGAGTGGGAGGAGTGGGGCGACCCGCTGCACGACTCCGCCGCCTACGCCCGCATGCGGGGCTACTCCCCGTACGAGAACGTCCGCCGCGCCGAGTACCCGGCGCTCCTGGTCACCGCCAGCCTCAACGACACCCGCGTGGAGGTCACCGAGCCGGCCAAGTGGGTGGCGCGGCTGCGCCACGACTCCGGCTCCTCCCGGCCGATCCTGCTGAAGACCGAGCTGACCGCCGGCCACGGCGGCGCGTCCGGCCGCTACCACGCCTGGCGGGATGCGGCCTTCGAGCTGGCCTGGCTGATCGACGCGACCACGCCTCGTCCGCACGGCTGACGGCCGGGACACCCGTGGTCAGGGGTCACGTACGACCGTGGTCTTGATCTGACCCTCAGGGCTGCTCTCCGGGGATGCTCAGGGGTTTCGCGGGCAGCAAATCGCCCCCCTCGCACGTTGTACTGATGACGAGGGAAAGGGAACCACGCATGATCGCTACCGCACATCGGGTCCGCACCACCGAAGGCATCGACGGCAAGGACG
>DAINOM010000280.1:0-2982 GCA_036735445.1 Propionicimonas sp. | reverse complement strand
GGCGCTACGCCGATGGTGGGTTCCTCGAACGGGTTCGCGCGCTGGAACGACGCTGCGAGGGTCGGCACGATCTTGTGACGGTGGGTCGCGAACACCACGCCCGCGATGACAAGCCGGACCGCCGATGACGCTGATGGTTATAGGTATCGGCAGATCTGGTCGGTGCTGCACGTGTCGGGCTCGACGTGGTCGGCTCGGTCACGTAGCCCGGCGAGGGTGTCGCGGAGGTCTTGGAGTTGGTGAATCTGCCGGTCGATGTCGGTGAGCCGGGTGTCGAGGAGGTCGCGGACGTGGTTGCAGGGGGCTTGGCCGTGGTCGCGGATGTCCAGGATCTGCCGGATCTGGGCGAGGGTGAGTCCGGCGGCTTGGCCGCGGTGGATGAAGTCGATGCGGGTGAGGGTGTCGGTCGTGTAGTCCCGGTAGCCGCCGGGGGTGCGCCCGGCGGCGCGGAGGAGACCCTGATCTTCGTAGTATCGCAGCGTCTTCGTGGTGGTGTCGGCCGCCTCGGCAAGTTCCCCGATTCGCATCACTGCCTCCATGTGACCAAGCCCTTGACCTTCCCCTATACAGGAAGGTTCAGGATGAGTGTATCCGCCGAAGTTTGTGATGGGTCCGGGAGGAATCGGTATGCAGTCGAGGGTTGATCTGGCCGTGATCGGGTCGGGTGGTGCGGCGTTCGCCGCGGCGATCCACGCCACCACGGTGGGGAAGTCGGTCGTGATGGTGGAGCGAGGGACGTTCGGCGGCACCTGCGTGAACAACGGCTGCGTACCGTCCAAGGCGCTGATCGCGGCGGCCGAAGCCCGCCACGTCGCGGCCGACGCGGGCTCCCGGTTCCCCGGGATCACGACGACCGCAGGGCCGGTCGACATGCTCGCACTGATCGCCGGCAAGCGAGACCTCGTCGAGACCATGCGGGCGGAGAAGTATGTCGATGTGGCCGACGCGTACGGGTGGCCGGTCCGACAGGGCGACGCGGGGTTCGCGGGCACCCCGGACGCACCCGTGCTGTACGTCACCGCCGCCGACGGCACCGTGGAGACCATCGAGGCAGCTCACTACCTGATCGCGACCGGCAGCCGTCCCTGGGCACCGCCCATCGAGGGGCTCGACGAGACCGGCTACCTGACCTCGACGTCCGCGATGGAACTGTCCGCCGTGCCCGATTCGCTGCTGGTGCTCGGCGGCGGTTCCGTGGCGGTGGAGATGGCTCAGCTGTTCGCCCGGCTGGGGTCGAAGGTGACGATGCTGGTCCGGTCCCGGCTCGCGTCGAAGGAGGAGCCGGAGGTATCCAAGACCCTGCAGGAGGTGTTTGCCGACGAGGGCATCCGGGTGGTCGGTCGTGCCGTCCCCACCCGTGTGACCCGGGACGCGGGCACAGGGCAGGTCGTCGTCACGGCGGAGGTCTCCGGCGGGGAGCAGGAGTTCCGTGCCGACCAGATCCTCGTCGCACTCGGCCGCCGCCCCGCCACCGAAGGCCTCAACCTCGACACGGTCGGGGTGAACACCGGCGACGCCCGTCAGGTTCTCGTCACCGACCAGCTGCGCACGTCGAATCCTCGCGTGTGGGCCGCGGGTGATGTCACCGGGCACCCCGAGTTCGTGTACGTCGCCGCACGACACGGCACCCTCGCCGCAGAGAACGCGTTCACCGAAGCGGACACCGCGATCGACTACACCCGGTTGCCGCGGGTGATGTTCACCAGCCCCGCCGTCGGCGCGGTCGGGATGACCGAGAAGGAAACCGTCGCGGCCGGGATCCGCTGCGTGTGCCGGGTCCTGCCACTGCACTACGTGCCCCGTGCCGTGGTGAATCGAGACACCCGCGGATTCATCAAGATCGTCGCCAGCGCCGACACGGGCGAGATCCTCGGCCTGACCGCGGTCGCCGCCGACGCCGGCGAACTCGCCGCCGCCGGCGTCCACATCCTAGGCAAAACCATCGCCCAAGTCGCCAACGCGTGGGCCCCCTACCTGACCATGACCGAGGGCATCCGCATCGCCGCCAAAGCCTTCACCACCGACGTCTCGAAACTCTCCTGCTGCGCCTGACAGCGCCCGGGAGCCACCCTCACCGCCTTCGGCGGCCTGGCCGCCCAGCTCTTCGGCGCGAACCAGGCCTTTGTGGTCGTCGCCAACAACCCCGCAGAATGGCCGGCCGCCACCTCCGGCGCGGCCTCCCCCCGCCCGGCCAGAGCGGTGTTCGGCCACCCCAGATTCGGACAGCAGCTGCGCCTGGTCAATGGCGCGGGGCCCGACCCTGGTGTGGCCACGCTGCGGCTGGCCTCCGGTCAAACCCAGTGGCACCCCGCCCCCAGGAGGGATACCCAACGCAGGCCCGTTGGGACCCCGCCCATGCCCGACTGGGCTGCCCGGGTCGCCACCGAGAACCCAGCTGACAGCCCCGCGCTGTCCGCCCGGCGACCCTCCGGCCCAGCGCGGTCCTGATCCTGATCACGTCCGGGCCCGCCGGACCAGAAGTGCTGCTCACTGAGCGCGCCGCCGACCTGAGGGACTACTCCGGTCGTGTCACCTTCCCTGGAGGCGCCCATGACAGGGACGACCACGACGCCATCACCACTGCTCTGAGAGAAGCGCGCGAGGAAGTAGGACTTGATCCGGAAAGCGTCCACGTCGTCGCCACGCTGCCCGGGTTCGCCCTACCCGAGAGCGGGTTCCTTGTGACGCCCGTCCTGGCCTGGTCGCGGGCACCCTCTCTCCGCGCCAGCCAACATCTCGGAGGTCGCCGTCGCTCGATTCGTCCCGTTGGCCACTCTGATCGCCACGGCAGCCTCGCCCGATCCAGCAGTCGACGCCCGAACCTGGCGGGGGCCGCGACACCACGTCGAGCTGCGCTCCAGGTTGGCACCGATGACCCGCACGCTGATCGATCTCGTTGCAGCCTGGGCGCTCTCCGGCGCCGACGGCGCCCTCGGGGCGCCGCCCCACGACGCAGCGGATCCGGCTCAGATACCCGCGCCG
>DAINOM010000279.1:0-2983 GCA_036735445.1 Propionicimonas sp. | reverse complement strand
TGGGCGAGCCGCCAGACGGCGGCCGCCTCGGCGATGTAGCCGTGGCCGGGGGCGTGCTGGTCGGTCCATTGTTCGGCGTGGTCCCGGCTGCAGTAGGTGCGGATCATCGTGCAGGTCGCGACCACGTCATCCCACCACTGGGTAGCCGGCCGGGGGAAGCGGACGGCCAGGCCGGCGGGCGGCGGGGTGTCGGGGCCGGCCACGTATGCGAGGTGCGCGCCGCACTGCGGGCAGGTGGTGTCTATGCGGACGTCCAGGTGGAGGGCCGCACTGATGCCGAAGGAGTCCCAGGCGCAGCCGCCCCACCAGCGCCGGTCGTCGTGCCCGTCCAGCGGTGTGACGACGAAGGCCATCGGCGCGGAGGTGAACGGGTGGGCCATCCGGATCGCGTCGCCGTCGGTGCTGAGCACGAGGGCGTGCGCGTCGGCGAGTGTCTGCAGGTTCTCCTGCACCTGAGTCAGAGTTGCCCCCGTCCGGCGAGCCAGTTCGGCCGGGGATGGTGCGCGTCCCTGGGATGCGAACGTTGCATAGACAAGATCGCGCAGCTGTCGCTGCTCGGCTGTGATCACTGAGGTTGTGCCTTCCTTCTCGGTTTCGGGTTCAGGTGAGCAGGGTGGTGAGTTGCTCAATGGCGAGCGCGGCCCCGAGCGCGATCAGCACGATCCCGGTGAGCGTGGTCACGGCGTGCCTGGCACGGGGTCGGCCGGTCAGGACCGTGCCGGCACCGTACCCGACGGCGTAGTAGATGATCGCGCAGTTGCCGACGTGGATCGCGCCGAGGGCAAGGAGTTGGGCGCTGACGGGCCAAGCCATCCCGGGCGTGACGAACTGAGGTAGCAGCGCCAAGAACAGCAGGAATACCTTGGGGTTCAGCAGGCTCACTCCGAGCCCGGTGATGAACCGGCGGCGGCCCGGGCCCGGAGCAGCGACGTCGCCGGCGCTGTCGTGGCGCTGGCGCAGGGTGCGGGCGCCGAGCCATCCCAGGTAGAGGCTCCCGGTCGCGGTGAGCGCGGCCATCCCCACAGGGAAGGAGGCAAGCAGCGTGGCCAGTCCCGCGGCGACCATCAACGTGGCCAGGAGGTGCCCGGTGAGCATCCCGGTCACCGACCAGAACACCCCGCGCTGCATGCCCGCGGCCATCGCGTAGGCCCAATCCGCCCCCGGAGTGAGAACGAACAGCATCGACACCGCCCAGAACGGGACCACTGACGCCATGCTCACGATGACCCGCCTCTTCGCCCGAAGGGAACTGGACTGGGAGAGAGGCTATGGAGAATCGGGCCGAATGTGTTTCGCATCTCTTCGTTCAGCGAGGCGACTCATGGGAGAATCTTCGATATGGACGCCCTGGACCGCGCGATTCTCTCTATCCTGCAGCAGGACGGCCGGGCGACGGTCACCGACATCGCGTCCCGGATCGGGCTGAGCCTGTCCGCCTGCCACCGCCGCATCCGCGACCTCGAAGCAGCCGGCGTCATCCGCGGATACCGCGCCGAGCTGGACAACGACCTCCTCGGACTCCCGTTCGAAGCCCTCGTCTTCGTCACCATGCGCGCGGGCGACTCCAACTCGGTCGCGGCATTCGAAGCCGCTGTTCAGAACGTCCCCAACATCGTTCACGCGTACCGGCTGTTCGGCGAGCCCGACTATCAACTGCTCGTCAGCGCAGCGTCCAAACAGCACTACCAACAGCTGTACGACGAGGCACTGTCCCAACTCCCCGGCGTCCAGCGACTCACCTCAACCCTCGTTATGAAGACAATCGTCGCCCCCCACACCCCGCTATAGCGGCAGGGAGGCGGGGGACGCCTGGCGACCGGACTTCCGGCGGCCCGACCAACACGATGACGGCTCTGGACGGCTACGGACTCCCGCAGGAGCCCACCGGATTCTGATAGGACGTCCAGCCGAGATCCGGACCCAACGCTGTTCGTCCGAATGGATCTCGTTCGTTGGAGTTCGACGCCTGATGGCTGTCCGCAGCCATCTCGACAGCCTGTCGGGCGGGATCCCGCGTGGCGAGCCGTCGATTCGCGAGCACCGCTCCCCTGAGCCACCAGCCCAGGTCCTCTGAAGAACCGGGGGTTCCGATGTCCGGAACGGGCCCTTTCGCTGGCTTAAGGGGGTGAACCCGGAGAAGGCGGTGGAGACATGAGTGTGGATCACGACGATGTAGCCCGGCTGCTCGATCAGATCGCCGGCGAGCAGGACGTTATCGACCAGCTGGCTGCGAATGCGCTGGAGTTGCAAGCGATTCAGCAGGCGAAGCGGGAGTTGGCGTCGCTGGACGCGGCGACGCTGAGGCGGGCTGTGGCCCGACGGCATGCCGCACTGGCTGTCGGCGCATGAACGGCGTTGTCGCGGTGGACGAACTCACGCGCGCCTACCGCGCGGTGACGCTCGGCGAGTTCCGGACGGGGAGCCGTCGCGTCGACCGTTTCACCGACGTCGACGGTGTTTGGAGCCCGGCCGACGATGAGCAGGTCGTGGCGGTGGTCGGCTGTCTGGGCGGCGCGGGCGCCTCGACGGTCGCGCTCGGACTCGCCTCAGCCGCTGAGGATGCCCGCGTCGTTGAGTGCTGCACGGTCGCGGCGTCCGGGCTGGCGGGTGCCAGCACGGCTGAACTCGGGGTCACCGCGGACGGGTGGGTGCAGGGATCACGCGGGCCGGTCCTGGTCGAGCGGCGCGGGGAGCGGATCGAGAGTCCGGCCCACTGTCCGACCCCCTCGGTGACGGCCAAGGCGCTCACGGTTCTGGACTGCGGCTGGGACGTCGATCTCCTGGTCGGCGACTCGGGCTGGCTGGGTGCCACGATCCGCAACGTCCCGGCGGCTGTGGTGGTCACCCGCCCGACCCTGCCGGGACTGCGACGACTGGAGGCTGCGGTCGGCCTGCTCGGCCTGGAGCGGGTCTGCGCGGTCGTGGTCAGTGTGGAGAAGCGCTGGCCGCGTCCGGTCGAGCAGGCGCTGGGCCCGTCCGGCCG
>DAINOM010000278.1:0-3009 GCA_036735445.1 Propionicimonas sp. | reverse complement strand
GCTACGTGAAGGACCTGCACGGCGCGAAGAACATGTACTACCAGGTCAACGCGACGTACTACAGCGCGCTGGGGGAGAGCGACGCCCGGCTGCTGTTGGCCCGGGCCGTGCAGCTGTTCATGCCCGGCAAGCCGCAGGTGTGGTACCTCGACCTGCTCGCCGGGACGAACGACCACGACGCGGTCGCGCAGGCCGGACCGGGCGGCCACAAGGAGATCAACCGCACCAACCTGTCCGCCGAGGACGCGGCGGCGCGGCTGGCCTGGCCGGTCGTGACCCGCCAGCTCGAGCTGTTGCGCTTCCGCAGCACCTTCGGCGCCTTCGGCTGGGACGCCGCCTGCGAGGTCGCCGACACCGAGCCCGGACGCCTGCTGGTGACGTGGCGCAGGGACGGCCGGTCGGCCACCCTCGACGCCGACCTCGTCGCCGAGACCTTCACGATCACCGCGACCGACGCCGACGGCACCACCCGCACGGTCTGACGAGACCCCTCGTCGGCCGAGACCTGGGGACGGTTCTCTACTCGGTCCAGCTGGACCGAGTAGAGAACCGTCCCTGGTCGTTCAGCGGCGGTTGGGGGCGTGGCTCAGTTGTTCTGCGGGAAGCCCAGGGACAGGCCGCGGTGGGTCGGGTCGGGCCAGCGGCGGGTGACGGTCTTCGAGCGGGTGTAGAAGTGGACGCCCTCGGTGCCGTGGGCGTGGGAGTCGCCGAACAGCGAGTTCTTCCAGCCGCCGAACGAGTAGTAGGCCATCGGGACGGGCACCGGCACGTTGATGCCGACCATGCCGGCTTCCACCTCGATCTCGAACTTGCGGGCCGCGCCGCCGTCGTTGGTGAAGATCACCGAGCCGTTGCCGTACTCGTTGGCGTTGATCAGGGCCAGGCCCTCCTCGAAGCCGCCGACCCGGACCACCGACAGCACCGGGCCGAAGATCTCGTCGGTGTAGATGCTCATCTCGGTGCCGACGTTGTCGAACAGTGTCGGGCCGACGTAGTAGCCGTCCGCGTCCCCGTCGAACGGGCCTTCGCGACCGTCGATCACCAGGTCGGCGCCCGCGGCGTCCCCGGCCTCGATGTAGCCGACGATCCGGTCCCGGGACTGCTCGGTGACGATCGGACCCATGTCGGCGCTGCCGGTCCCGTCCCCGGTCGTCAGCGTCCGGACGCGCTCGGCGATCTTCGCCACCAGGGCGTCCGCGATCGAGTCCACCGCGAGTACCACCGACACCGCCATGCACCGCTCGCCGGCCGATCCGTAGGCGCCGCTGACCGCGGCGTCGGCGGCCAGGTCGAGGTCGGCGTCCGGCAGCACCAGCATGTGGTTCTTCGCGCCGCCGAGCGCCTGGATGCGCTTGCCGGCGGCCGTGCCGCGTTCGTACACGTACCGCGCGATCGGGGTCGAGCCGACGAACGAGATCGCCTTCACCTCGGGGTTGTCGAGCAGCGCGTCCACGGCTTCCTTGTCGCCGTGCACCACGTTCATGACGCCCTCGGGCAGGCCGGCCTCGCGCCACAGTTCGGCGATCGCGTTCACCGCGGACGGGTCCTTCTCCGACGGCTTGATGACCACGGCGTTGCCGGCGGCGATCGCGATCGGGACGAACCACATCGGCACCATCGCCGGGAAGTTGAACGGCGAGATGACGCCCACCACGCCGAGCGGCTGCAGCAGCGAGTAGGAGTCGACGCTGGTCGACACGCTCTCCGAATGGCCGCCCTTGAGCAGGTGCGGGATGCCGCAGGCGAACTCGACGACCTCCAGGCCGCGGGTGACCTCGCCGAGGGCGTCGGAGACGGTCTTGCCGTGCTCGGAGGTGATGATCTCGGCGATCCGCTGGCGGTTGGCGTTGAGCAGCTCGCGGAAGGCGAACAGCACCCGTCCGCGCCGGGTCATCGACGTGGCCGCCCAGCCGACCGCCGCTTGGGCGGCCCGGGCGACGACCTCGTCGACCAGTTCCTTCGAGGCGAGGTCGACCTCGCCGGTCCGGCGTCCGGTGGCAGGGTTGAACACCGGTGCGGTGCGCTCGGAGGTGCCGGTCCAGTACTCGTGGCCGATCAGATGGGTGATGCGCTGTGTTGTCGAGGTCTGCGTCATGGTCTAATGTTAGCACAAAGTACCCTCTGGGGTATAAGTACGTAGCCGGGCGATAGTCTGCGGCCATGGACGCTGCCCCGCTGGTCGCCACGGTCATCACGGTCTCCGACGAGGTCGCCTCGGGCGCGGACGAGAATCGCGCCGGCCCCGTGGCCGTCGACCTGCTGGCAACGCACGACGTGGTCGCCGACCTGGTGGTCGTGCCGGACCGCGTCGAGGCGATCCAGGCTGCGATCCGGGCCGGGATCACCGCCGGCTCGCGGGTGGTGGTCACCAGCGGCGGAACGGGGATCGGCCCGAGCGACGTCACCGTGGACGCGGTCACACCCCTGCTGGACTACCAGGTGCCCGGCATCGGGGAGGAGATCCGGCGTCGCGGTGCCGGCCACGTCCCGTCCGCCCTTGTCTCCCGCGAGGTGGCCGGCGTGGTCCTCGGCCGGCCGTCCACCTTCGTGCTGACCGCGCCGGGCTCGCGCGGCGGGGTGAAGGACGCGATCGGTGTGGTCGGCCCGCTGCTCGCCCACATCGTCGCGCAGCTGGACGGCGCCGGGCACATCTGACGTCTCCCCATCGTCCACCCTCGACCAGTCGTCGGTCCTGACAAAGGCTGCCGAAACGTGCCGGAGCTGCCGAAGGTTCGGCAGCTCCGGCAACGTTCGGCAGCTTCTGGCGTCGGTCAGGACTTCTTCGGGGCTCCCGGACGGGCGTAGCGCCACCAGGTCAGGGCGACGCAGGCCACGGCCCACGCCACGCCGATCCAGTAGAACGCCGTCGCCGGCATGATGGTCAGGCCGACGCCGAACAGGAACGGACCGAACGCGGCGATGGCACCGGTCCAGCCGATCACGCCGCCGGCCTGGCGGCGCTCGAAGATCATCGGCATCTGCTTGAACGTGGACGCGTTGCCGATGCCG
>DAINOM010000277.1:0-3012 GCA_036735445.1 Propionicimonas sp. | reverse complement strand
GGCGTACATCACCTTGCGGGCGCCGATCCGGTCGGAGATCCAGCCGCCGACCGGACGCAGCAGCGACGCCGGGAAGATGAACACCGCGGTGAGCAGGGCCGCGGTGTAGAGGTCGACCTTGAAGTTGTCCACGTAGTACTTCGGCAGCCAGGACGACAGCGCAACGTAGGCGCCGAACACGGCCACGTAGTACAGGCTGAACCGCCACACCCGCACGTGCTTGAGCGGCGCGAGCATCTCGGCGATCGGCTTGCTCTCGCCGGCCTTCCGGTCGTGGTGGGGGACGAGCACCCAGGTCAGCACGGCCAGCACGACCAGCAGCACGGAGTAGATCACCGGGACGAGCCGCCAGCCGCCCTGGATCCCGAAGAGGAAGGTGGCGCCCGCGGTGCCGGCGATCAGCGGCGGGCCGATGAACTTGGTCACCGACGCACCCACGTTGCCGGCCCCGAACAGGCCGAGCGCGAAGCCCTGCCGCTCGCGGCCGAACCAGGCGGCGTTCCAGGCGATGCCGACGCTGAACAGGTTGCCCGCGAAGCCGACCAGGAAGGCCAGCACCAGCAGCACGCCGTAGCTGTGCGCCGTGGAGACGAAGTAGGCGGGGACGGCGGTGGCCGCCAGCATGGCGATGGTGATCTTCCGGCCACCGATCCGGTCGGTGAGCATGCCGGCCGGCAGTCGCCACAGCGAGCCGTTGAGGACGGCCAGGGCGCTGATCCAGGACAGCTGCACGTCGTCGAGCAGCAGTTCCTTCTGGATCTCGATGCCGAGGATGCCGAACATCATCCACACCGCGAACATCACGGTGAAGTCGATCGTCGACATCGCCAGGACGCGGTTCGCCCCGCGTCCGGTGTCGTGGATGGGCGCGATCACATCGTCGCCGTGGTGCGACGCCACGGCGGTGGGTGTATGGGTCATTTCGTCTTTCTGTCTCGGTCCTGGGTGCCGACCGGATCCCAGCCGCGGACGCGCCCGCGGGAGGGGGTCGGGGCGACGGCGTCCCGGCTGCGGTACACGACATAGGGCCGGAACAGGTAGTGCAGGGGGACGGTGAAGGCGTGCACGAGGCGGCTGAACGGCACGAGCGCGATCAGCGACAGGCCGACCAGCACGTGCACCTGGAACTGCCAGGTGCTCTCGGCCATCGCCTCGACGTCGGGGGAGAAGACGAGCAGCGAACGGAACCAGATCGAGACCGTCTCGCGGTAGTTGTGCTCCTCGCCGGTGGGGTAGTGGCCGCCGGTCAGGGTGGCGATCATGCCCAGCACGATCGCCGCGGTGAGCACGACGTACATCAGCTTGTCGTTGCGGGTGGTGGCGAGGAACACCGGTCCGGTGGTGCGGCGACGGTAGATCAGCAGCCCGATGCCCACCAGCGTGGCTATGCCGGCGACCGTGCCCGCGCCGAGCGCGACCATGTGGTAGGTCTCCTGCGACACCACCAGGTCGGTCCACGACTTCGGGATCAGCAGGCCGAGCAGGTGGCCCATCAGCACCACGAACAGCCCGTAGTGGAACAGCGGGGACGCGATCCGCAGCAGCCTCGACTCGTACAGCTGCGACGACCGGGTCGTCCAGCCGAACTGGTCGTACCGGTAACGCCAGACCAGCCCACCGAGCAGCGTGAGCGCGACCAGGTAGGGCAGGACCCCCCACAGCAGGATGTGCAGCGCGTTCATCTCGCCCTCCTCCTCTCCGTCGGAGATCCCGGGTCGGGGCCCGGGATGACGCTTTCGCTCGTCATCCCGGCGTGGCCTTCCGTCATCCCGGCGAACGCCGGGAGCTCCCGCGCCGGGGACGAGAGCGAGTCCAGCCCGACGAACTCGACCGGCTGGACCTCGCCGTAGCGGGCCTGGACCTCGGCCCTGGTCCGCGGCGAGTCGCCGGGCAGGCATGCGCAGATCGCGGCCAGCACGCCGGCGTGCGGCAGCCGGTCGGCCTCCAGCCCCAGCCGGATCAACTCGAGGCTCGCGCGGAACCGCTGCAGCAGCTCCAGCCCGCGCGCCGGATCGGTGGCGGCGAACTCCAGCACCATCGGCAGGTAGTCGGGCAACTCGCCGCCGGTGTCGACCAGCAGGCCGGACTCGCGGTAGACGCCCTTGATCTCGGCCAGGACCTCGCCGCGCCGCCGGGTGTCGCCGTCCGTCCAGTAGGACAGGTGCAGCGCGTGCCTGCGGGAGAGGTCGAACTCCTGCACGTGGTACGACTGCACCTCGCGCAGCGACTGGCCGCGGAGGTGGGCGAGGACGGGCGCGAACCGCTCGGCCGCCGGGGTGCCGGCGAGCGCCGCCTCGATGGTGTCGAGCCGGTCGAGCAGTCCGGGCTCCGGGTAGGCCAGGACGAGCGCCGCAGCCTGGCAGACCACCACGTCATCCCGGGCTTGACCCGGGATCTCCTTTCTCACGCTGGGGCCGGGGATCCCGGCTTTCGCCGGGATGACGGTGGTGGGGGACTCGTCATTCCGGTTCCGGCGTTCACCAGGCTGACCCGGGGTTCCTTTCCGCAGGCGGTTCAGGAGCGTGCTCATGGCCTCGCTCCCGGGTTCTCGTTGGCGTCCCAGTTGAGCAGGGCGGTGCGGTTCTGCAGCTGGTCGGCCGAGGCGGCCTCCTCGGCCTGCTGGCGCTGCTTGAGGGCGGTGTAGGTCTCGATCGCCACCGGGACGGGGCGTCCGGACGCCTCACCGAACGGGCCGGACTCGTACATGCCCGGGCCGCCCTCGAAGTCGAGCGAGCAGGCCAGCTCCTCCAGGTTGTGGGCCTCCTCGCGGTGGGCGGTCGGAATGACGTAGCGCTCGTCGTACTTGGCGATCGCCAGCAGCCGGTACATCTGCTCCATGGCCTCGGGCGTCATCCCGACGGCCGCCGCCAGTTCGGCGTCCCGTCCGGTGCCCAGGGTCACCCCGCGCATGTAGGCCCGCATCGCGGCCAGCTTCTGCAGCACGTCCGTGACCACCGCGGTGTCGCCGGCGGTGAACAGCTCGGCCAGGTAGCTGACCGGGATCCGCAGCGC
>DAINOM010000276.1:0-3055 GCA_036735445.1 Propionicimonas sp. | reverse complement strand
CAGGTTGTTGTTCAGCGGCACCTTGTCGCCCGGCAGGCCGGCGAGGTCGGACTGCGCGATGACGGTACGGTCGACGCCCATCATGATCGCCTGGCGAACCTTCACATCGGACAGGTTCGGCGACTTGGAGTTGATGGTGAAGTGCCGGAAGTTCGGACCGGCGGCCACCCGCACCTCGGAGTTCTGGGCGCCCTTGGCCTGCGCGTAGCCGTCCGGGTCAGCGCCGATGTCGTAGTAGTCGACCTCCTGGTTCGCGAACGCCGCGGCCAGGCCCTCCGGTGCGATCTGCTTCCAGCTGATCTTGGTCAGAACCGGCTTCGCACCCCACCACTTGTCGTTCGGGACCATCGTGACGAGGCCGCTGGTCTTGTCCCAGCTCTCGACCTTGAACGGGCCGCTGAACCACGCGTCCTTGTACTCCGTCCAGCCGTCGTTGAACAGCTTCGGGGTTGCCACGCCGTCGGCGGGCAGCGGGCCGTCGGCGACGATCGCCGTCCAGTCCGGGTAGGTGCTCTTGAAGGTGATCACGACCTCCTGCGGGCTCGCACCCGCGGCGACGGACGTGACCTGGTTCCAGCCGTCGGTGGACGCGGCGGCGAAGTCCTTGTTGGTGCCGTTCTGGGCCTTCCACGTGGCGATCCAGTCGTCGGCGTCGATCACCGTGCCGTCGTTCCAGGTGGCCTTCGGGTTGAGCTCGAGGGTGACCACCAGCTTGTCGGTGACGTCGGTCTTCGCCTCGACCAGGTAGTCCGGGTTGATGACGGGCTCGCCGTCGCCCTTGAAGTCGTAGTAGGTCGGCCGGATCGGCGACTGCAGGAAGACCAGTTCGTTGTCGTTACCGGTGATGTTGAACTGGTTCCACGTCGTGATCTGGCTGCTCATGTAGCCGACGAACTCGCCGGCGACCAGCTGGTCGTGGGGGGTTTCTTTGATGTCCCAACCACCCGAGGGTGCGGGCGAGCCGGGGACGGCGCCAGTGGTGCCACCAGCCGTGGGCGCCTGGGACGGTCCGCCGCAGGCGGCCATGGTCAGGGCCAGGCCTCCGGCGATCAGCGGCATCAGGATTCTTGAAGCCTTCACTGTTCCTGTTTCCTCCATGTGGGTCATGACCCGACGGCGCCGAGGGGCGACGCGACCGCGGCCATTCAGATAGCTTCCGACGATACCCCTTGCCACCATGCCTTCCCCAATCCCCACGCGTAACGACCTGCTAACGAAATTCGCAGCGGACGGAGTTTTCGCGGCCTGGCGGGGGCTTGTTCCAGGGTTTACGGGCCGCGCGGCAGCCCCTTCGTGACGCCGACTCGTTCCTCGCCGGCTCCTCAGGGAGCGGTTGGCAGGGAGCCCGTTCTCGCCGACTCCTCAGGGAGCGGAGAAGTTACACGTCATCCCGGCGAACGCCGGGATCCCCGGCGCCCGGCCGGCAACCTTGCTCGCGGGATCCCGGGGCAAGCCCGGGATGACCGAGGGCCGGACGACCGACGGCCCCGGACGACCGGGGGGCCGCGATGAGCGGGCGTGGGGCGTCAGGCGGGGGCGGCGGCGTGGGCGGGGTCGGCGGAGCCGAGGAGACCGGGGCCGGCGTAGTGGCAGGCGGCCTGGTGGTCTCCGGCCTGGTCGGCGAGCGGCGGCGGCACCTCGCGGCAGCGCTGGCGCAACTCCTCGTCCAGGGCGGCGTAGCGGAAGCACCGGGTGCGGAACTTGCAGCCCGACGGCGGATCGGCCGGGCTCGGCAGGTCACCGGACAGCACGATCCGGTGCCGGGAGCGCTCGGTGTCCGGGTCGGGGATCGGGATCGCCGACAGCAGCGCCTGCGTGTACGGGTGGGCGGGGTTCGTATACACCTCGTCCACGTCGCCCACCTCGACGATCGAGCCGAGGTACATCACCGCGACCCGGTCGGCGATGTGCCGGATCACCGCGAGGTCGTGCGCGACGAACAGGTACGACAGCCCGAGCTTGCCCTGCAGGTCGTCCAGCAGGTTGATCACGCCCGCCTGGATGGACACGTCCAGAGCCGACACCGGCTCGTCCAGCACCATCACCTTCGGCTCCAGCGAGAGCGCGCGGGCGATGCCGATCCGCTGCCGCTGGCCACCCGAGAAGTGCTGCGGGTAGCGGTCGGCGTGCGCGGGCTCCAGGCCGACGAGCTGCAGCAGGTCGCGGACCCGTCCGTCGATCTCCGACTTGCTGTAGCCGTGGACGCCCATCGGCTCGGCGATGATGTCGTAGATCGGCATCCGCGGGTCCAGCGACGCCATCGGGTCCTGGAACACCACCTGCAGGTTGCGCCGCAACTGCTTGCGGTCCCGCCGTCCCAGCCTGGCCGTGTTCTTGCCCAGCACGCTCACCGACCCGGCGGTCGGCGTGCTGAGGTTCAGGATCTCCAGCAGCGTGGTGGTCTTGCCGCAGCCCGACTCCCCCACCAGCCCCAGGGTCTCGCCCTCGCGGATGTCGAGGTCGATGCCGTCCACGGCGTACACGGTGCCGATCCGGCGCCGGTAGATCGCGCCCTTCATCAGCGGGTAGTGCCGCTTCAGCCCCTTCAGCTCCAGCACCGCCGGACGGTCCTCGCGCGGCAGCTGCCGCAACTCGGACGTCGCCAGCTGCGGCACCGGGTACAGCTCTTCGTGGCCCTTGCCGACCAGGTCGTCGAGCCGGATGCAGGCCGCCAGGTGGTCCATCGAATCAGTCGGTTCCAGCTCGGGCTCGGCCAGCGTGCACTGCTCGATCGCCGCCGGACAACGGGGGACGAACGGGCAGCCGGGCGGCAGGTCGACCACGGACGGCGGGTTGCCCTCCAGCACCGGCAGCGCGCCCTCGCTGGCCCGGTCCAGCCGCGGGACGGTGCCCAGCAGGCCGATCGTGTACGGCATCCGGGGCCGGTAGAAGATGTCGTCCACCGAACCCTGCTCGACCGGACGCCCGGCGTACATCACCACCACCCGCTCGGACATGCCGGCCACGATCCCGAGGTCGTGGGTGATCATGATGATCGCCGCGCCGGTCTCCTTCTGGGCGGTCTTCAGCACCTCCAGCACCTGCGCCTGGATGG
>DAINOM010000275.1:0-3104 GCA_036735445.1 Propionicimonas sp. | reverse complement strand
GTCGCGGTCAGCCTGCTGCTGTGGCCGGTGGCCGGCACCGGCTGGCTCTACCCGGTGGTCGCGGCCGTCGCCGGCGCCGCGATGCTGGTCGAGGCCTCAGCACTCCTGCTGAGGGCCCGCCGGGGCCTGGTGGACGCCGCGCTGAAACCCATGCGGCTGTTCCACCTCTCCAACAGCTACCTCGCGATCGTGTTCATCGCGGCCGCCGTGGACCCGCTGCTGTTCTGATCTTCGCGGCCGGCTCGCCGAGTTGTCAGAATCTCTGCCGGCTATGGCTCACCGAGGTTCTGACAAGTCGGTGAGAGGAGTGCGGGTGAGCCACCAGAGATGGGCCAGTGCGGCGGTGAACAGGGCGGTGCCGAGCATGTGCAGCGCGACCAGCGCCGGGGGCAGGCCGAGGAAGTACTGCGCGTAGCCGACGGCACCCTGGAGCAGTTCGACGACCAGTAGCAGCAACACCGCACGACGGACGGACGGGTCCCGCCGCACGAGCCAGAGCAGGGCGACGGTCGCGGCGACCACCGCCCACACGGTCAGGGAGTGGATCCGGGCCGTCCAGAGCGTGTCCAGCCCGTTGCGGGCCGCGCCACCGTCGCCGGAGTTGGGTCCGGCCCCGGTCACCACGATGCCGAACAGCACGGCCAGCAGGCCCAGCCCGGACGCCAGCAGCACCAGCCACCGGACGGGTCGGCTCAGCCCCACCGGCCGCACCGCGAAGGCGTCGTGCACCATCAGCACGCAGAGCACGATCAGGGCGACCGAGACGACCATGTGCAGTCCCACCACCCACGGGTTCAGCGCGGTGAGCACCGACAGGCCGCCGATCACGGCCTGCGCGGGAATGCCCAGCCCGGCCGCCAGCGCCAGCCCGCGGAGGCCGCGCCGGGGGCGGCCGGCGGCGTCCCGCGCCCGCCAGGCGGCGACGAAGGTGCCGATCGCGACCGCGGCGAGCACGAAGGTCAGCAGCCGGTTGCCGAACTCGATGTAGGCGTGCAGCGGCGCGTCGCCGTGCGGGGTGTACGAGCCGGGCTCGCACTGCGGCCACGTGCTGCAGCCGAGTCCGGAGCCGGTGACCCGGACCAGGCCACCGGTCACGACCAGGCCCATGTTCGCGACCAGGGACGCGACCGTCCAGCGCCGCAGGGCCGCGGGCGTGCCTACGAGGTCCATCGGAACACCTTCCTTGCCAGGACGAGGGCCCCGACGGCCCAGAGCAGGACGACGAGCAGTGGCCACGGGTCGAAGCCACCACTGGCCCAGGTGCGCAGGGTCTGGCCGAGCGCCGTGGTCGGCAGGGCCGCCAGCAGCGGCTGCGCCCAGGCCGGAAAGGCGGCGACCGGCACCAGCAGGCCGCCCGCCGCGCCGAGCAGGTAGACCAGGTTCGCGAGACCGAGGGTGAGTTCCGCGGACGCGCGCCCGGCGAGCGACAGGGCCAGCCCGGCGAACGCGGCGAGCGCCAGCGGCACCACCCCGGCGAGCACGAGCGTCTGCGGCCACGCCGGGCGCGGCGCCCAGCCGGTGAGCAGCCCCGCCACGACGAGCACCGCCGCCTGGCCGAGGGCGACCAGCGCGATCATCGTCGCCTTGCCGAGCAGCAGGTCGGCACGGCGCAGCGGGGTGGCCACCAGCCGCTCCAGCACGCCGTAGCGACGCTCGAACGCCGTGGTGATCGCCGGTGAGGTGAAGCCACTGGACCACAGCCCGAGCGCGATCACCGACGCCACGAACGGCTCGCGGTGGATGCCGAACCGGGCGCCGACTGTCGCCTGGCCGATCACCAGCGCGAGCGGGATGACCAGTGCCAGCAGCAGTTGCTCGCCGTTGCGGACGAGCAGCCGGGTCTCCATCAGCGCATGGCGCACGACCCGGCTCACGCGGGGCGCCGGTGCCGCCGCCGGACGCAGGTCGAGGCTCACCGGGCACCTCCGGGCGTGGTCAGGTCGAGGAACAGCTGTTCGAGGCTGCGGTCGGCCGTGAGTTCCGGGACGGTCCCGGTGGCCACCTGGTGGCCGGCGTCCAGCAGGACGACCCGGTCGGCCAGCCGCTCGGCCTCGTCCATGGCGTGGGTGGTCAGCAGCACGGCGACGCCGGCGTCGCGGAGGCTGCGGATCAGCGTCCACACCTGTCTGCGGACGTGCGGGTCGAGGCCCGCGGTGGGCTCGTCGAGGAAGACAAGCTCGGGCCGCCCGACGATCGCGCCGGCGAGGTTCACCAGCTGCTGCTGGCCGCCGGACAGCCGGCGATAGGGCGTCCCCGCGAACGGCTCGATGCCCAACTCCGCGACGAGGGCGGCGACCGGCAGGGGAGCGGCGTAGAGCGAGCCCAGGTACGTGAGCAGCTCCCGCGGCCGCACCCCCGACCAGGCGCCCGTCGACTGCGGCATCAGCCCCACCCGGTCATTGGCGGACGGCGCGCCCGCCGGCCGGCCGAGCACCTCGATCCGTCCGGCATCGGGCACGAGCAGTCCCGTGCAGCACCGGATCATGGTGGTCTTGCCGGCCCCGTTCGGGCCGAGGACCGCGGTCACCTCGCCCGCGGCGGCGGTCAGGCTCAGCCCGGCGAGGACCTCCCGTCCGCCCAGGCTCAGCCGGACGTCGGCGAGGGTCAGGGCAGCGGGCACCCGCTCAGTGTAGGGAAGCGGGAACGCCGCTGCCCGGCCCCCTCGCGGGAACCGGGCAGCGGACGGGATCGGACAGGTCAGGCCTTGACCGGCTCCTCCACCGGAGCGGCCTCCGGAGCCTCCTTCAGGTAGGCGAAGTCGGCCGCCGTCAGCATCGGCTGGTCGATCCGCATGCCGTAGAAGGACCGCCACACCATGTAGACGGACGCGAGGAAGAACACCACGGCCAGCACCCCGTTGATGGCGCTGTTGTTGATGATCAGCGACAGCTCGATCGCCAGCATGCCGAACAGGGTGGTGAACTTGATCACCGGGTTCAGGGCCACCGAGGAGGTGTCCTTGAACGGGTCGCCGACGGTGTCGCCGACGATCGAGGCGTCGTGCAGCTCGGTGCCCTTCGCCTGCAGGTCGACCTCGACGATCTTCTTCGCGTTGTCCCAGGCGCCACCGGCGTTGGCCATGAAGATGGCCTGGTAGAGCCCGA
>DAINOM010000274.1:0-3111 GCA_036735445.1 Propionicimonas sp. | reverse complement strand
CGAGGACGGCGATCGCCTGATCCAGCTGCGCGATCCGCGCCGTGGCGATCTGCGCGGCCTGCGCGATCGAAACAGAGACGCTCACCGGTGATCGTCCTCCGGGTGAGCAGCCAGGTACTTGAGGACGGTCACCCGAGGCATCTGCCCGCGACGCGACAGCGGGAGCTGGTGCTCCTCAGCCCACGGCCGGATCCGCTTCCGGACCTCGACCGGGAGTGCACCCCAGACCTCGTTGCTGGGCAGCGAGAGCGACAACCGCTCCCCATCGATCGCCGACCTCAGGTCGTCGACCGCCTCGCCGAACTCCGTCGGGGTCTGCGAAGCGACCACCACAGGGGGCTGGTCGGTGTCGGCGTCGAGCCGGGCCAGCTTCTCGGTCAGCTCGTCCTGCCGGCGGCCCAGAATGTCGAGCTCGTGGAGGATCGCGCGGCGCTGGTCGGCCAGGTCGACCCACCGGTCCAGCCGGTCGGCCAGCAGCTGCAGGTCGCCACGGATCCGGGCGGCCAGTTCCATGATCGGCTCGTGCCCGGTCCGGGCGGCCTCGTCGAGAAGCCGCTCGACGGTCCGCGGACCAGCCGCCTCCCATCCGCCCTCGGTACGGGCGTGCTCGAACGGCCCCCTGGCGTCCCGGACGCCGTGTTGCTCCGACGTGGCGACGTCAGCGGCGTCCGGGACGACCTCCACCGGGGGAAGGGGACCCGGGGAGTCTGTGGAGGCGGCCTCAGCGAGAAGGTGGACCATGTCGCCGAGCAGCGCGCCAACCTGCGTCGGCATCCTGTGGCCGTTCGGCACATGCGCAACCTCGACGCCGGAGCGGTGCCACTCCTCGTGGTTGGCGATCTGCTGGTCGATGTAGTCGTCCGACGCCAAGTCGTCGGCCGGGCCGGCCCACGAGAGGTTGTAGCCGCAGCCGGAGACGGGGCACTCGTACGAGCCGAGCGTCGACTCGACCAGCTCGTCTACTGCGGCGGCGACCGAGGAGAACTCCTCGACGACCTCGCCGGGCACGATCACGGGCGGCTCGACCGCCTCGTCCCGGCACGCCGCGCAGTCGTGCGGACGCCGCTCGTTGGCCGGATGCCCGACATGCACCGGGCCCGGGATCACGACCGTCGTGTCCTGGTCGCTGTGGGTCTGCTTGTGCAGCTGGATCGCGTGCTGCACGTCGTCCTCGGCGGCGCTCTTCGGGCCGCTCAGCGCGTAGCCGCAGCCACGCCGGACGCACCGCCACAGCACCACGTCGGGCTCGTCCACTTCCGGTTCCTCGACCTCGGATGGGGCCGCAGCAGGGTCGCTCTCGCTGATCGGCACGTCGGTGTCGACGTCCTCATCGGGCGGGACGTCCCGCAGCCGCTTGTTCAGGATCCGGCTGTTGCGGTTCAACTCGGTGGTGTCCGGGTAGCCGTTCTGCCGACCAATGAAGTCGACGGCCTCGGACGGGATCCGCAGCCTCGTCGCGGTCTGCGCGATCGAGCGGCCGCGCGCCAACGACGTCACCAGGTCCGCGACCTGGCGCTCACTGATCTGCTGAACGACCATGACCGGTCAGAGCACCTGGTGGTTGTCTTCGCCGGACACGGCGTCGATCGGCAGCGGATCAGCACCGGTCCGGGCCTCGGCGACCTTCAGCAGCTGCTGCTGATCCTTCTGCGACGCCAGCCCGATCAGGTCCATCGGGTCACGGCCGAGGACGCCGAGGGCCTCCAGGCGCGAGATCTCCAGGGTGGGCACCCTGACGTGGCCGTCGTCGCCGCGGACCGTCTCGTACTTCCGGACCCGCGCGATACCGATGATCAGGACCGCGGGCGGGTTGTTCGGGTCGGACGCGTCGAACCGCTCGCACAGTTCTTCGGCGAGGAAGTCGACACCGTTGACCGGCTCGTCACCGGGCAGCTTCCCGGCCAGCTTCGTCTTCGCGCTCATGGCTCACACCCCCTGTCCGGCGTAGGCCAGCGCGGCCGGGACGGCCGGGCTGTGGCTGAACAGCAGGTAGGCCAGGACGGCCGCGGCCGCCAGGGCGAGGATTCGGATCAACATCGCGTGGAGTCCCTTCAGAACAGCGCCGGTTCCGCCGGCGTGACGGTCGATCGGTTGGTGTTGCTCGTCGTGTGGGTGCGGCGCATCTCAGCCGCCTTGGGGCAGGTCACCCAGTGCGCCACGTAGACCTCTTCGTGGACCTGGGCGGGCTGGTCGGCGGTGATCACGCGGGCGTCGACCAGACGGTCACCGACCCGCTGCACGGCGATGTTCGGGGTGTGCTCGCCCGGGGAGGCGTTGACCGCCATCGCCCGGCCCTTCCGCGTCCGGACCCACAGGATCCGGGTCGGGCACTCCTTGCACATCGCCATCGGTCAGCCCGTCAATCCGCGACGCGTCGCCATTCGCCAGCGAATTCGCGCTGGCGACGCAGCTCATAGGTGCCGGGTCCGATCCCCATGGCGCCGTGCTCCTCGGAGTGGATCAGGTACGCCTCACCGCCATCGGGAACGGTCAGGTAGCCCTGCACCAGGCCTGTCGCGGCGTCCGGCGCTGGAAGCCATTCGCCGTCGCCGTGGAGGCAGTGGGTATTCGACCCGGCCTCGGACCGGACAACCTCGACACCCTTCCCGAGCGGCACACCGCCCTCCCGCGGCTCGCAGGGCACGATCAGCACGTCACCCTGACGCTGGGCACCGGTGAGCACGGGGATCTCCAGCTCGGGGTACTCGACCGCGAGGTCGCTGTAGCCGTGAGTAGTGAGGATCTGAGAGTTCGTCTGCATGGTGGATCGGGTTCCTTTCCCGTGTGGTCAGCAGGCCCGGTTGAGCTGCTGGTAGGTGGAGACGGGCACGTTGAATAGCTCGGCCGCCGCAGCGACCGGGTCGGTGTGATGACCGGGAACCGGCAGCCCGAACCGGCGCCGGTGCCCGCCCTTGTCCAGGGAGGCGTTGGAGACCAGCAGGATCCGCGCGTCCGCCTCGTACAGGCCGCGCAGTGAGTCGAGGTCGTACAGGGCCAGCACCTGGCCCGGGTTGCCTGGATCGTCTGCGGTCGCGACGAGCCGCATCCGGTCGGTGACCGCATCCCAGCCGAGGCGCTCGATCGCGCAGCGGCGCACCTCGGTGTTCTTCT
>DAINOM010000273.1:0-3179 GCA_036735445.1 Propionicimonas sp. | reverse complement strand
TGGACGGCTTCCACGCCCTCTGGTTCGCCCGCTCCCGGGAGTACTCCACCGACTACGAGCGGATGGTGCGGCAGAAGTGCGTGATGAACGCCATGCTGCGCCAGCTCAAGCCGGAGGTCGTGCTCACCAAGTTCCAGGACATCGCCAAGGCCGGCGAGCAGATTGTCGCGACCAACGTGCCGTCCTCCGAGCTGGGCACGCTGCTCGACCTGGCGATGAAGGGCAAGTCGCTGCCGATGGCGTCGGTGAGCTTCACGCCGCCGCTGATCGTGCCGATGGACCCGGATTTCGCGAAGATCCGGACGGTCGTCGCCGACAAGATCGCCGCCTCCGAGGCCGAGGACGCCAACCCGTCCGGCAGCCCGTCCGCGTCCGGGTCCGGTTCGGCCAGTCCCAAGCCGTCCGCCAGCAAGAACTCGAAGACCGACACCGACGACCTCGACAGCATCTGCAAGGTCAGCAGCTGAGGCTTCCAGGGTTTCGACAGGCTCAACCAGCGGTTGGGGCCGGCTCGACCAGCGGTGGGGATCAGAGGGTGCCCGAGCCGAGGATCGAGAAGACCCACTTGCCGACCTCGCTGGTGACCGCGCGACCGGTGTCGAAGTCGGGGACGCGGGTCATCACCGCCAGCCGGTAGAAGCGGGCGTCGCCGTCGACGGCGCCCATGGAGTTGACCGCCCACAACCCGTCGGTGGACTTGAACTGCACCCAGCCGTTCTTCAGGTGCGCCTTCACGGTGCCGGACTTCGGCTGGCCGACGCCCCAGGCCTGGTCGTCCTGCACCTGGCCCATCAGGTCCCAGATGAAGCGGCACTCGTCGTCGGTGAGGGCCTTCGACCCGCCCATGGCAAGGGTCTTCGCCAGCAGCACCTGGTCGGACGGGGTCGTCCACGTCCAGCTCCACTGGTCGGCCCTGTTCTCGTCCAGGTGGGTGTGTGACAGGCCGAGGTCGTCGGCCAGGGACTGGTAGGTCTGGTAGCCCGCGTACGTCCACAGCGCGGTCGCCGCGTCGTTGTCGGAGTTCGTGATCGCCTTGCGGGCGTTCTCCTGGTGCTCCGCGCTGAGCGCCTGGCCGTCGGCGCGGGCCTTGCGCAGCGCCATGGCCACGATCATCGGCTTCGCCATCGACGCGCTCTGGCTCGCGTAGTCGCCGGTGAAGCTGTAGGTGCCGCCGCTGCGCGCGTCCTCGATGTAGACGCCGAAGTTCGTCGAACCGTTCGCGATGATCCGCAGCACCTCGTCCAGCTGGTCCTTGACCGGCCCGGTCGGGGACGCGGTCGGGCGCGGGATGTTCGGCGTCCCGGTGCAGGCCGCGAGCGCGGACGCGGCCAGCCCGCCGGCGACGACCCCGGCGGAGGTGAGCAGCGAGCGGCGAGAGATCATGACTGGGCTCCGTCGGGTAGGGGAGTGGCGCCCGCCATCATGCCATCCTCGCGTTGACCCGTTCGGCCGCCTCGATCGCGGCCAGTGCGTCCGCGTCGACCGGGCCCTCCACCACCACGGCCGAGCCGCCGCCCAGCACGGGCGCCAGCACGGCCGCGGCCAGCGTCTCCCAGGCGGTGGTCGGACGGACGAGCGCCCGTCCCGGCTGCGGCGCGACGTCCCCGGTCGCGGCATGGCTCAGCGTCCGGCTCTGGTCCAGCCACGCCGGAGCGGACAGGTCGACCGGCTCGGCCCCGTGCGCGTCCGGCTCGGCCAGCGCCTCGCTGCTGAAGTCGAGTACGCCGGACGGAAGCTCGCGAAGCCCCAGGCCCAGTGGGTGCAGCGAGCAGGCGATCGTGGTGAGTCCCGGCACCGCCTGCGGGTCGTCGGGCCCGATCACGACCAGCTCAGACCCGGCGTCCGGCTCGGCGGCGAGGTAGCCGCAACCGTGCTGCCACGCGGCCAGCGGCCAGACCAGGCTCATCCAGTGGCCCGGATGGCTGCGGCTCACCGGGCCGGCGACGCGGCCCTCCACGCCGAGGGTGGTCAGCAGGTTCGCGGTCTTGTCCACCCAGTTCGCCACGGTCCGCACGCTCAGTTCGGTGCGGGCGCCGGTCTCGGGCCGGTACCAGGTCAGCAGCGGGTCCGTCCCCGCGCGCCGGGCACGCTGGGTGAGCGCGCGCACGATCGGGTTCTCCGTCACGCGGCCATGGTAGGTGGATAGGCTCAGCCCGTGCGCTACGTGGTGATCATGGCCGGGGGCTCCGGCACCAGGTTGTGGCCGCTGTCGCGGCAGGGGACTCCCAAGCAGCTGCTGCCGCTGGTCGAGGGCCGCAGCCTGCTGCGGCTGGCCTTCGACCGCTCGCTCGCGTCGGTGCCCGCGGAGCGGATCCTGGTGGTCACCGGCGCGGCCTACGCCGAGGAGGTGGCCACGCAGCTGCCGGAACTGCCCGCCGGGAACATCCTGGGTGAGCCGGTCGGCCGCGACTCGCTCAACGCTGTCGCGTGGCCCGCCGCCGTCCTGGCCCGCCGCGACCCGGACGCCGTGATCGCCCAGGTGACCGCCGACCACGTGATCGAGCCGATCGACGTGTTCGTCCGCTGCCTCGACACCGCCTTCGCCGTCGCCGAGGCCGACGCGAACGCCCTGGTCACGCTGGGCGTCGTCCCCACCAGCCCGCACACCGGCTACGGCTACCTGCACCGCGGTGAGGCCCTGGCCGGGTTCGAGGGGGCACACCGGGTCGTCCAGTTCGCGGAGAAGCCCGCCCGCGAGGTGGCGGAGGGCTACCTCGCCTCGGGCGAGTACTGGTGGAACGCCGGGATGTTCGTCTGGCGGGCGGCGACGCTGCTGGAGCAGTTGCGGCTGCTGCTGCCGGCCACGCACGCCTCGATCACCGAACTCGCCGAGCACCCCGACCGGCTGGCCGACATCTTCCCCGGACTGGCCAAGACCTCGGTCGACTACGGCGTGATGGAGCCGGTGTCGGTCGGGCAGGGCAGCGCTCACGTCGCCGCGGTCGCGCTCCCCGTCCAGTGGCGGGACGTGGGCGGCTACGCCAGCCTCGCCGAGATCCTCGCCAGCGACAGCGCCGGCAACGCCCTCTCCGGGTTGAGCGTGGCCATCGACGCGACCGACAACGTCATCGTGAACGCGGACGCGGGTTCGGTGATCGGCCTGCTCGGGGTGTCCGGCCTGGTCGTCGTGCGGACGCCCCAGGCCACCCTCGTCGCCCGCGCCGAGGACGCCGAGCGGA
>DAINOM010000272.1:0-3195 GCA_036735445.1 Propionicimonas sp. | reverse complement strand
GTTCGCCGGTGGGTCGCCGATCGCTGCTGGCAACGTCCATCGCTGCCCGCCAGACCGAGATATCCACAAGCACCTCGTCGTCCCGGCGGAGGTGTGGACGACCGGCTGGATTCCGTAGCCAGGTCAGGGGGACGTCCCCGGCGATGGTCGCCTCGCGGACCGCCTGTGTGAGCAGCTCGACGCGCTCGGCTCGGGCCCGGAGATATGGCCCCCACGTCGCGTCCTCAGCCACCCTGGAGGGGATGCCGCGCAGCCACGGCAACGGTCCGGTTCGCTCGTCCGGGATCAACAAGTGCAGTCGATGGTCGAGCACGGCCGCGGCATCGCGGGCTGTATTGAGCTCGCCGAGTCTGGTGATTCTGCGCAGCAGCGCAACCGGGTCGTGGCCGTCCGCGGCGAGACCCAGCAAGTCGGAGCGCAGGGTGTCCCAGGCCGGGCACTCGGTGAGCCACAGGACGAGGTTGTCGGCTGCCTGGTCGAGCCGCTGGCCGACCTCTTCCCCGAGCACCTGTTCGGCGGCGACGCCGAGCGCGTCCGTGTACCGTGCCACGGCCGGTGCGAGGAGCTTGGTCGGGTCGTCCTGCTCCCGCAGCTGCGTGCTGGCCGACACCGGAGCGTCGTCGTGCGTGAGCGCCCGTTCCAGCCGCTCGACCGCGGTGAGCAGGTGGACCGAGTCGGTGTGCGCGAGCCCGTGCGGGTCGCCGTCGCCGACGACCTCGAGGTAGAGGTGGTTCGCCCGCCGTCCGCGGGTGAGCATCGTGTACAGCTCCTGGCGGGATTCCTCGCCCGTCGCCAGGCCGTGCATGGTGTCGGCGGTGAGCCCCTGGGCGCCGTGGATCGTGGTGGCATAGCCGAGGTCGACGCACCCGCGGACGTAGTCGGCGGGCAGTTGAACGGTGTGGTTCGTTCGCAGGCTTTGGACGCGCATGCCCCCGTCGGGGAAGACGCTCGCCACGCTCCACCGGTCGCCGTTCTTGACCCAGTCGCGGCTGCCGACTGGCAACTGGCGGGCATTGGCGCGGGTGATCACCAGGTCGCCGGCGACCGCGATGGAGCCGTCGGCAAGCCCAGCACCGCGGCCGAGCATGGTGCGGCCTTCGAGGTGGCGCCGCTGCGCGAGCCGGTTCAACTCAGTGACGAGATCCCTTGTCGGGGCGAGCATCAGCGCGTCCAGACCGTTCGCGCGGTCCTGCGTCCAGGCGTCCAACACTGCGTGCGCCATGGTCGCCACGTCGCCGACGTGGATGCGGTCGTGGTCGAGGTAGTAGCCCAGTGCCTCGGCACGTCCCTCCCGCAGCGCGAGGGACGCTTCAGCTTCGGCCGGGTCGTCGAAGCGAAGCACCTCGGTGAGCCGGCAGGCACCGATCGCTGCCTCGATGTCGGCCAGGACGCCGCCGGCGCCGATCGCGGACAGCTGCCGGTCGTCTCCGATGAGCCGGACGCTGCCGCCGCGTCCGACGATGTGGTCGATCGCGCGGTCGAGGCTGAGGGTGTCGGCCATGCCCGCTTCGTCGATCACGACCAGGCTGTCGGGTCCGATGGCAGCCATCCACGCGGGCTGGGGCTGCTCGGGATGGTCGAGGCTCCAGCTGAGCTTGGCGAGCGTGTCGCAGGGCACGTCGAGCTGGTCGGCGAGGGCCTTCGCGGCGGCCGCGGACGGAGCCAGGCCGATGACGGTGCCGCCGGATTCGGTCCAGGCTGCGCCCAGCGTCCGCATCGCCGTGGTCTTGCCGGTGCCGGCGGGCGCGATGGCGAGCTGCACGCGGCGTCCCGACCGGGCCATAGCCTCGACCAGGTCCCGCTGTCCGGAGGTGAGCTGGGTGCCGTTGGCGAGCGCTTCGAGCAGGGCGAGGTCGACGATCTCGCGGGAGACGACGCGTCCGTCCGCGCGTGCGGCGTGGGCGACGATGCGGTCTTCGGCGTCGAGGATGCGGCTGGAGGTGTACCAGTCCATGCCGGGGATGGTGTAGACGCTCTGGCCATCACTGCGGCGCAGCGCGTCGGGTTCCTCGATCGGGTCGTCCTTGGTGAGCCGCAGCGATCGGGTCTCCAGGGCAAGGTCGACGAGGGTTTCGACGACCCGGTCGAGCAGTTCGGTGGAGACGCCGGCTGCTCGTGCCTGCCGCAGCGCCTCAGCGCGGACGTGCCAGCCCTGCCAGGTCGACCGCTCTTGCTCGACGGTGCCGATGACGCGGGCGGAGGTGGCGATGAGCCAATCGATGGTCGGCGTCTTCGCGTGGACGGGTTCGCGGCCGAAAGCTGTCCCGACCATGCGCTCCACTCCCCCGGCGCCGAGCACCTGTTCGGCCTGGGTGCGCCAAGTAGCCCGCTGCTCGGCGAGAGAGCGTGGCTCGGGCTTGGCGTCGCGGGTCTCGAGGTTGGCGCGCTGGGCGAGGGCGATCATCTCGACCTCAGTGGGCGGACGTCCGTGGTCGGCCAGGAAGGTAGCAGCGAGTTCGTCCCGGCGGTGTTCGATCTGTCCGCGGCGGGTCGACCAGCGCATGTTCAGTGCCGGGTCGATGCCGTCGATCTCGCGGACGGGACGCTTGCCGCGTCCGGTGGTGCGCTCGACGAACTGGATGCCGAAGGTCTCGGCGAGGCCGGCCTCCAGCGTGGCGGTGTACAGCTCGGAGGCGGCGACTTTCGCCTTGTAGATCAGGTTGGTGTTGAGGGCGTACCAGCGTCCGTCGGTGGCCTGCACCTTGTTGGCGATGACGAGGTGCGTGTGCAGATCGGGGTCGCCGGCGCGGGTGCTGCGGTGGTCGAACGCCGCGACGACCAAGCCGCGGGCCTCGACGTTTCGGACGCCGCCGGGTCCCACCCGGCTGAACGCTTGGGTCTCCAGGTAGGTGATCATCCGGGCGACGGCGCGGTGGTGCAGCTCCTCGAGCTGTCGGCTGGTGGCGAGCGGAGCGAGCGCCCAGGCGGTGGAAAAGGACTTGGTTGGCGACACGGTGAGATCGACGCCCGCGATCGTCGTGGCAGTCGGACGCGACCAGATCGCAACCTCACGGTGGAGCTCGCGCGAAGACTCCGGCGGCCGGCCGAACTCCTTGACGAAGAACTCGGTGGCGACCTCCGTGCGGATCTGCGCGAGCACGTCCGAATCGAGCCGGGCGTTGGGACGGCGTCCGGCTGCCATGTTGGCTGCGGCGTAGCGGCGCTTCAGCTCCTGCTTGAACTCCGGCGGACGGG
>DAINOM010000271.1:0-3196 GCA_036735445.1 Propionicimonas sp. | reverse complement strand
AACCGGAGAACCTGGTCGAGGTGGAGGGCGCCGTGGCTGGTGGTGATGTCGCGCAACACCCCGCCGGCACCGATCGCGCCCAACTGTTGGTCGTCGCCGATGAGCCGGACGGAGGCGCCTTGGTCGAGGCACCAGCCGACCAGGTAGTCGAGCGTGAGGGTGTCGGCCATGCCGGCTTCGTCGATGATCACCAGCGTGTCGGGCCCCACGTCTTCGGCGAGGTGTTCGCGGTGGTTGATGGCCCACACCATCTTGGCCAGGTTCTCCGCGACAGCGGTCTGGCTGAGTTGGAGTCGGAGTTGTTCGGCGGCGGCGGCGGAGGGGGCGAGGCCGAGGATGGTGCCGCCGCTGTTGGTCCAGGCACAGGCGAGGGTGCGCATGGCGGTGGTCTTCCCGGTCCCGGCGGGCGCGATCGCCAGCTGGAGCCGCAGCCCGGAGCCGGCCATGCCCGCGACCAGGGCTTGTTGGGCTTCGTTCAGCGGTTGCCGGTTTGCCATCGTTTGGAGGATGGCGAGTTGGATCGAGTTGGGGTCGGCGGTCCGGCCGCCGTGGCGGGCGGCGGCGTCGACGAGGCGGGCTTCGGCGCGCAGGATCCGCATCGAGGTATACCGGGTGGCGCCGGGCTGTTCGTAGGCGGGGGTGCCGTCAGGGCGCAGCAGGAGGTCGGGTTCGACGGGCAGGGTGCGGGTGGTGCGGATCGGCACCGACACCTGCTCGGACAGGGCCTCGGCGGTGACCTGTTCGACCACGGCGTTCAGTTGGTGGTGGCCGATGTTGGCGGCGGTAGCCTGCCGGAACGCTTCGGAGCGCACGTTCCACGGCGTCCACGACGACTTCTCCGACTCCACGATCGCGACCACGCTCCGGGCGGTGCGGGCGATCCAGCGCCGATCCGGCATGGTGACGGGTGCCGGCGGCTGGTGGGTGACCGCGTGCAGCATGCGCTGGATGCCGTCGCGGCCGAGCAGGCTGGTGGCTTCGGCGGCCCAGGCGCTGCGTTGGTCGTGTTCGCTGCGCGGTTCGTGCTTGTCCGGCCGGGTGTCCAGGGTCGCCCGCTGCGCCAGCTCGAGCCGCTCTTCCGGGGTGGGCAGCCGTCCGTACTCGCCTTCGAACTCGGACACGAGTTGGCCGGTCCTGCCCACCACCTGACCTCGCCGGGTCGACCAGCGTTGCGCCAGGGCCGGGTTGATGCCGGCGATCTCATAGACGGGTCGTTTCCCGTCCCGTCCGGTCGGCACCAGGGCCAGGCCGAGGTCCCGCAGCCGGCCGATCAGGCTGGCGGTGTACGCCTCGGACAGGGTGACCTTGGCCGCGTACAGCACGGTGGCGTCGATCGCCATCCATTCCCCGGCCTCGGTCTGGACCTTGTTCGCCACCGCCACATGGGTGTGCAGGTCCGGGTCCCCGGCCCGGGAGTCGCGGTGGACGAACCGGGCCGCAACCAGGCCGCGCACCGGCAGGTGCCGGACCCCGGCGTGGCCCTTCCGGGTGAACAACACGTTGGCTTCCAGGTAGGTGAGGGCGTCGGTGACCGCCGCATCGTGCACCGTCCGGATCGTCGCGGCGAGGGGCCGGTCGGCGACCGCCCACAGGGTGGAGATTGTCTTGGGTGGGGTGAGGGTGATGTCGAACCCGGCGACCGCCACCCGCGGATGTGAGGTGTTCTTCGCGATCACATCACGCACCTGCCGCGCGTCCGGGGTGAGCCCTGCATGGGCTGCGGTGAACCACTCTGTGGCCAGCGTGGTCCGCTGCGCGGCGAGCACCCCTTTCGGCAGCGGCACCGGGGCCGGCACCCCGTGCGTGACACGCCACGCGGTGAGCCGGTCGGCCAGCTGGGTTTCGAACACGGTCGGGGTGTGGTCGAACACCGAGTAGGCGCGGCCGAGCTTGCCGCCGGTGGTCGGGTCGAGCCCGTGGCCGAACAGCAGCCGCATCTGCTCGGCGGTCACCGGATCACCTACCGACAATTTGACGCCTGCCAGGCCGGCACCCCACCAGGAGCCGGGCTCCTCACCCTTGGCCAAGTAGTAGGCATCCAGGCGCTGGTAGCCCTTGCTGGTCGCGTCCAGCACGGCGACGTGCCGGGTCAGGTACTCATACCCCACCACCGCGGAGATCTTTTGCAACCCAATCGCCACCGCCACCCCACCTCCTCTCATATCCGCCGGCGCCCCACTCTTGGGATCACGGCTCCGGCCGAGCCCCCTCACAGCCCACTAAGCCGACGGCGACCACCCGTCCCGGACAGCCCAGCCCGGTCCTTCGCGACTTCTCAGCCACGCGCCCCGGGGGAGTGACCTGCACTGCCTTAAGCCGCCAGCACCGGCCGATCCGGACACCCCGCACCGCAACTTCCTTCACCGCATCCCCGCCGGGCCGTCCGAGCACACCATCAGGGCACCACAGCAACCTCCCCCCACCCGTCCACCGCCGCACCAGGCAAGAAGCCCCCCGCCGGATGAACTCCCTAGTCAGGCCTGCCTCCCCCCAACCTCCCCCCGAACATCGGGGCTCGGGTGTCCCGATCGCTCCTGGCCGCTCGACGTGAGCGAAACCCGTAGCCAGCAACACCTCCCCCAACCTCCCCCCAGAAGGCCGAACAGACCGGATAGCCCTTGTTCCCCGGACCGTGCCTGTGATGGGAGCCGAGTGTTGAACCAGACCGAGCTGACAACTATGGTTGTCAGGTGTGGAGATCGTGGACAGCGCCCACAAGCACGGCGCCGGCGACGACGACATCCGCCACGCCATCGATCATGCGATCCGGGTCCACGCCATGGACGGCTACCTGCTGCTGGTCGGCCCCCGCTCCGACGGCCACCTCCTGGAGGTCGGCTACAACCCGGCCGCCGACAGGGTCTTCCACGCCATGCCCGCCCGATCCAAGTACCTGTGAAAGAAGGTGAACCAGATGCGCACCGAAACCGAGATGCTCGACGAGCTCCAGAACGCCAACGGTGGGGAGGGTCCCGACCCGATCGCCAGCTTCGACGGCCAGGCCCTGCAGGCCATCCTGGCCGCGGTCCGTGATCGAAACGCCGCCCAGGACCGGATCGACGCCGCCGTCGCCGAAGCCCGCGCCCAGGGCGCCTCCTGGACCCTGATCGGAGCAATGCTCGGCGTCACCCGCCAGGCAGCCCTCAAGCGCTACCACCGAGCCGCCTGACCGACACCAAGCCCGAGCCCTCCCGGG
>DAINOM010000270.1:0-3203 GCA_036735445.1 Propionicimonas sp. | reverse complement strand
CGGCTCCCAACTGTTCACCTCCGGCCGCGTCCTGCAGGCCGAACAACGCCTCGTCGCCGCCGCCGGACACCACGGCGGCATGGTCGCCGATCCGACCGCGATCGACCTGGCGCTTCTCGAATGCGCAGCGAACCGGGTCCAGCTCAACCCCGGCCAAGTCCTCCTCGTCCGCGAAATGGCGACCTCCGGGGCCCGCGTCCAGCTCGCGATCGCGCCGGCCGGATCGGGCAAGACCACCGCCATGGACGCCCTGTCGATGGCCTGGACCGCGTCCGGCGGCAACGTCATCGGCCTCGCCCCCTCCGCCGCCGCAGCAGCCCAACTCGGAACCCAGATGCAGGGCCACCACGACACGCTGGCCAAACTCGTCTGGGACATCACCCCCGGCCTCGGCGACCCCACCACCTGGAACCAGCGCATCGGACCCAAGACCCTGGTGATCATCGACGAAGCCGGCATGGCCGACACCATCAGCCTCGACCAGGCCGTCACCTACATCCTCAACCGGGGCGGCAGCGTCCGGCTCATCGGCGACGACCAACAACTCGCCGCGATCGGCGCCGGCGGCGTCCTGCGCGACATCCAAGCCCACCACGGCGCCCTTCGGCTCACCGAACTGCTCCGGTTCACCGACCCCGCCGAAGGCTCCGCCTCCCTCGCCCTGCGCGAAGGGCAACCCGCCGCGCTCGGCTTCTACCTCGACCAACACCGCATCCACGTCGGCGACGAAACCACCATGGCCGACCACCTGTTCAACGCCTGGACCGCCGACCGCAACCACGGCCGCGACACGATCATGCTCGCCGGCACCCGCGAACGCGTCGCCGAACTCAACCAGCGCGCCCGCACCCAACGCCTCAACGGCCACAATCCCCAGGAGGAGGTCGAGCTCGCCGACGGGAACCGGGCCAGCATCGGCGACACCATCATCACCCGCCAGAACAACCGGCTCCTCCGCGTCGCGACCAACGACTGGGTCAAGAACGGCGACCGGTGGACCGTCACCGGCACCACCCGCACCGGCGGCCTCCAGGCACGTCACACCCAATCCGGACGGCACGTCACCCTGCCCGCCGACTACGTCGCCGAACAAGTCGAACTCGGCTACGCCTCCACCATCCACACCGCCCAAGGCATCACCGCCGACACCGTCCACGGACTGCTCACCGGCACCGAAACCCGCCAGCAGGCCTACACCATGCTCACCCGCGGCCGACACCACAACGCCGCCTACCTCGTCGTCGTCGGCGACGGCGACCCCCACACCGCGATCAACCCCGAGACCATCAACCCGCCCACCCCGACCAACATCCTCGAAACGATCCTGGCCCGCGACGAATCCCCGATCTCGGCCACCACCCAGCTCCGCGACGCCGACGACCCGGCCCTCCAGCTCGGCCCCGCGATCGCCCGCTACAACGACGCGCTCAGCTTCGCCGCCGCCCACATCGCCGGCGACGTCGGCCTGCGCGGCCTCGAACGACGCGTCGAAGAAGCCCTCCCCCGGATCACCCGCTCCCCCGCCTGGCCCACCCTCCAGGCCGAACTCCTCCTCGTCGAAGCCGACCGGCGCGACCCCATCCAAGCCCTCGCCCGCGCCGTCGCCGACCCCATCACCGCCGGCCGCGAGCCCGCCGCGATCCTCGCCTGGCGCATCGCCGACCAGCGCACCACCCGCAGTCACGGACCACTCCCCTGGCTGGCTGGCATCCCCGCCGAACTCGGCCAACACCCGCTGTGGGGCCAGTACCTCACCGCCCGACAAGACCTGATCCGAGACCTCGCCGACCACATCCGTAACGATCACCCGACCCAGCCCGCGTGGGCCGCATCTTGGGCGTCCGCACCGCCAGCCAGCCTAGTCACCGAAGTCGAGGTCTGGCGGGCAGCCAACGGTGTCCCCGACACCGACCTTCGGCCCACCGGCGAACCCCAACACGACGCTGCCAGCCACCGCTACCAGCAGCGACTCGACCATCAGCTCCACGCCAGCCAGACCGCAGCCCTCGACGAATGGCACGACACCCTCGCCGCCATCTCCCCGGCACTCCTGGCCGACGACTTCGCACCCACCCTCGCCCGCCGCCTCGCCCAACTCTCCAGCAGTGGCATCAACCCCCGCAGTCTCATCGACCACGCGGCCAGTCAGGGACCCCTGCCCGACGACCACGCCGCCGCAGCTCTGTGGTGGCGGATGGCCAGACACCTCACCCCAGCCGTCGCCGAAGAAGCGGACACCGCGCACCACCTGACCACCGAATGGCTCGACCAGTTCACCCAGACCATCGGCCAGAATGAGGCCCACAAGCTGAGCGGCAGCCCATGGTGGCCCGCCCTCGTCACCACCATCGAGCACGGGCTGGCCCGCGGCTGGCACCTCGACACCCTCCTCGACGACGCCCGCCACACCCCCACCGACGAACACGTCGACACCTGCCAAGCATGGGTCTGGCGACTCTCCCTCCTCACCCACCCGACAGCCGACCACGACGACCCCGGCCTGATCGAGGACGAACCGCCCGCAGACCTCAACGACGGCTACACCCCCGCGACGCCAGCCCTCATGGCCAGCGCCGACCAGGCGGTGCGCCAGACGGAGCCGCCCGACGCTGCCGTCGTGGACGAGAACGACTTCGACTTGGACGTCGACAAGGCACTCGCATTCGAGGCGATCGTTCGTCGCGGGCTGCCGGCTCCAGAGCCCACGCCCGCCGAGATCAGGGCCATGCTCGACCGGCGCGACATGTGGCGCGACGCCCCGCCACCAGCGCGACTCATCCAGATCAACCAGCTCACCGCCGACTACTACCAGCACTGCTACACCGACAGCTGGGCCCGCAGCTACGTCACCGAACGCTTCGGCCAAGACCTCACCGGAACCGACCTACGACCCGGCTACGCACCAGACGGGTGGACCAGCCTCGTCACCCACCTACGCCGCCAGAACATCACCGACCAGGAAATGCTCGCAGCAGGCGTCGCCACCCGAGCCAGCACCGGACGCCTGATCGACCGCTTCCGCGACCGCGTCACCTTCCCCATCACCAACACCAACGGTGCGATCCTCGGCTTCGTCGCACGACGCAACCCCAGCCACAGCGACGACGACGGACACGGACCCAAGTACCTCAACACGGCCGAGACCCCGCTCTACCACAAGGGCGACCAACTGTTTGTGGGTGGGAAGCTCACTCCGAGCAGCA
>DAINOM010000269.1:0-3215 GCA_036735445.1 Propionicimonas sp. | reverse complement strand
TGGTTGGTCATGTCGGTGAGCAGCGAGGTGCCCTGCGCGCCGACCCGGCTGACCAGACCGATGCCGAACGCCAGGCCGCCGCCGGCGTGCTGCAGCACTCCGGCGATCCGGCTGGTGGTGGCGGCGTCGGCGTTCGCCTCGCCGGCCGACTGGTTGCCGTTGGAGGCGGCCGCGGTGTCGTCGCCGCCAGCGGTGGGTTTGCCGCTGAGCAGTCCTTGGATTCCGCCGGCGGCCTGCAGCCCAGCTCGCATCGAGGCGCCGGAGGCGGTGCCGGGGTCGACGAAGGCCAGCAGTTTGAACAGGGCGACCGGGGAGATGACTGCGATGCAGATCAGCACGATCCCGGGCAGCATGGTGCCGACCGACGCCTCCACCGTTCCGGTCTTGCCGGCGGCCACCCCTTCGACGAGTTTGGTGCCGACCCCGGTCACGATCACGACCAGCAGTGGGGTGGCGACCGCGGCGTGGAACCAGCGGAACGCCTTCCAGAACCAGGCGCGGGTGCCCTCGTTCACCAGCCCCGCGGCGGCGATCGGGCCGGTCGCGACCAGCACCATCAACGCCGCGTCCCGGGCCAGGATCACCAGCAGGTGCCCGATCGCCGCGATCCACATCAACAACCCGAGCAGGCCCAGCACGGTCGCCAGGCCGGCGTCGCTGATCTGCTTGGTGTCCAGGCTGGTCCACGGCTGCCACGAGTTCCACGACGTCACCCCCAGCAACTGCTCCATCACCGACCGAGTCAGGCCACCCACCGCGGCGGTGACCGCAACCGTGTAGGCGAGCCAGCCGCCGGTCAGGACCGCGAACTGCGCCAGCCCGATCCCCGCCCGGGCCAGCCCCTTGCCGTCCCGGCGTCCCGCTGCGATGCCAAGCTGGACGACCAGCATCACCACCACCAACACCCCGGCGATCCAGAACGTCACCTGATACAGGTCATGCGCGGGCCCGTCCGCGGACAGATCCGGGGTCAGCCAGGCGTCCATCCACGACAGCACCAGCCGCAGCACCCACAGCCCGGCGTTCCACACACTCAGCCAGCACGCCGTCCAGGCGTCAGTGACGATCTGGGCGGCGGTCGAGGCCAGTTTGGTGAACGGATCCCACGGCATCGCTATCGCCCCAGTTCCTCAGCCCAGGACAACCAGCCGGCAGCCGCCGCGGCCCGCGAACCCGGCCACGTCGACGGCGCCGCCGCCGGAGGGGAGCCGGCGGCGACCAGCCAGCGGCCCTCGGTGGGGTTCCACTGCATACGGGAGCAGAAGCCGTAGCCCATCCGGGCCTCGGTGCGGATCGCGACCTGAACGTCCATCAGCACACAGGCCAGCGTCCAGTCCGGCCCGTCCACGCCCTTCACCATCGCGCCGGCCGGGGTGGCCGACACCAGCGTGGTGACATCCTTCGTCTGGCCGCCCTGACGGCCCGCGGCCAGGAACGACTCCACGTCCCTCGTCAGCTCCCACGTTTCGACCGCGGGTCCGCCCGGCTCGACCCAGGCCTGGTGGATGTCGCGGGCCACCGGCAGGCTCATCGACTCCAGCACCGTCTTCTCGACAGCGGCCAGCTGTCCAACCGCGCCCTGCGGGGTGTGCGGGAACCCGGTCGGCACCCCGGCCGGGCCGGCCTCCACCGTGGCCAGCGGGATCAGGATCTGCGGGATCTCGGCGGTGGCGGGGTCCGGGCTGAACGCCGCGTCCGGGTCGACGCTGGCCATCGGGGCGGCCGCGATCCGATCCCGCACAGACACCGCCGGCACAGCAGACCCAGCCACGGCATTCGCGGCAGGGATCGGGGCCGGGTCGACGACGACCGACCAGACGGCGATTGCCAGACCGGCCAGCAGCACGCAGACTCCGACCCCGATTCCGGCGAGCATCGCCAACAGCCGGTTCCGGCTCCACGGAATGGCGTCTGTCTGGCGACGAGTGGACATGGTGCGCATCAGATGCAGCCGTTCCCGAGGATGCTGTCGACGATTCCCGGGGCGACCACGAACGCGATCGCGGCCAGCACGACGACGAAAATGCCGACAATGCCCGCCTTGCTGGCGTGCGGCATGTTGAAGATCCGGCCCGCGACAATCGCACCGATCGCCACAATCACCCCGACCGCGAACAGAATGATCACGCCCCACAACACATAGCCGGTGATGTCATCGGCATACTGCTGCGCACCCGGCGGCGCCTTCGGACACACCTTCAACGGAATCCACGCCGGCACCACACCGGCAGCAATCGCGGCAAGGATCATCGCAACGTTCCTCTCAAGCCTTCGAACACGGGCGAAATAGCGGCCAGCAACGACGCCGGCAACGAATCCGGGGTGAGACCCTCCACCGCGAGACGCGCATCGTGAGGCACCAGCACCAGGCGCGACCCGGCGCGCAACTGCCGGCAGATGGGGCCCAGATAGCGTTCGAGCTGCCGGGGCCAGTGCCGCGGTGCGCCAACCAGCACCCCCTGAACACGAGCCGCGCCGAGCAGACCGACAGCGGCCTCGAGTCTTCGCAGCCCAGGGCCGGACGGACGGGACACCACGACCACCGACGCCACGGTGCGAGCCAGCTCCCCCAGCCAGCCTGAGGTCGCCAGCAGAACATCAACGTCGCCCGGGCAGTCAACGACCGTCAGCCGACGACCGGTAGGGGCCGGCGCGGGCATCGCGGCGAAGCTGAGCACCCGATCAGAGCGGCGCTCGATCAACACCGCGTCCCGGGTCCCCTGCACCCAGCCGTCCCCGACGACACCCATCTCGGCGGTGCTCGCCCCCGCCAGACCAGAGGCCGCCACCGTGCAGCACTCCACCAGCCGCGCACCACCCGCACAGGTCGCCAGACCCAGAGCCACCGTCGAAGCGCCGACGCCACCACAGGCGCCCACCACCAGCACCACCTGCTCCGCTCCGTCGGGTTCCCAACCAGACGACGCCGGATCGGTCGGGATCGGCCTGCGGTGGTTCGGGTGGCGGAACTCGCCGGCGAGAGCGGCGCGGTAGGCGCGTCGCAGATCCTCCACGGACACGACCGGGGCGACGGATGTGGTCATGGGCGCAGCACCTCGGCCCGCTCCCGCAGCCCGGCGCGCAACACCGTGCTCGGCAGCACCGACAGCCGCTGCTTGGCAGTCTGGATCGCCTGCAACGTCGCCAACGCCTCGGCCAAGGCACGGATCGCGGCCGGCTCCTCACCCAACAGGGCGAACAGTTCAGCGACCTCG
>DAINOM010000268.1:0-3216 GCA_036735445.1 Propionicimonas sp. | reverse complement strand
GCGGCAGGGTGATCTTGTCGCCGACCCCGCCGGTGGAGTGCTTGTCGACGGTCGGGCGGGACAGGCTGGAGAAGTCCATCCGCTCGCCGGTGGCGATCATGGCGTTGGTCCAGCGGCTCAGTTCCGCGCCGTCCAGCCCGCGGAAGAAGATCGCCATCGCCATCGCGGACATCTGCTCGTCGCGAACCTGGCCGTCGGTGTACGCCCGGATCAGCCAGTCGATCGCCTCATCGGTGAGGCGGCCCCCGTCGCGCTTGGTGCGGATCAGCTCAACGGCGTCGAAAGTGCTCATGAGCGCACCATAGGGTAGGGGCATGGCACGACGCATCTGGCTGCCCTATCCGGATCTGGCCGCGGCGGAGGCCGCGCTCGGGCCGCTCCCCGACGGGCTGGTCGCAGACCTCTTCCTCGCCGACGGCACCTGGCCCGATTCGATCGCCGAGGTGGAGTTGCTGGTGGCGCCCTACATGCACCCGGCGCCCGCGGTGATGGAGCGCGTGGACGAGATGGGCAGCCTCAAGGTCGTGCAACTGCTCAGCGCGGGTTACGACAACTTCCTGCCGTTCCTGCCCGAGGGTGTGCAGCTCTGCAACGCCGCGGGCGTGCACGACGCCAGCACCGCCGAGCTCGCCGTCTCGCTGGCGCTGGCCAGCAACCGCCACCTGGACACCTATGCGCGCAACATGCCGTCCGGGACGTGGGGCAACGACTTCGCCACGTCGCTGGCCGACCGGCGGGTGCTGATCATCGGCTACGGCCGGATCGGCGAGGCGATCGAGCGGCGGCTGGCCGGCTTCGAGGTGGCGTCGGTGACCCGCGTCGCCCGAAGGGAGCGGACGGGAGACGTCCCCGTCCACCCGATCGGCGACCTGCCCACGCTGCTGCCGGAGGCCGACGTGGTGTTCGTGATCACCCCGCTGACCCCGGACACCGAGCACCTGATCGGGGCCGCCGAGCTGGCCGCCATGCCGGAGGGCGCGCTGCTGGTGAACGTCTCCCGCGGCAAGGTGGTCGACACGGACGCACTGGTGGCTGCCACTGCGTCCGGCCGGATCCGGGCAGCGCTGGACGTGACCGACCCCGAGCCCCTGCCCCCGGACCACCCGCTGTGGCGCACGCCCGGTGTCCTGGTCAGCCCACACGTCGGCGGCCAGAGCACGGCGTTCTACCCGCGCATGCAGCGCCTCGTCCGCGACCAGCTGGCCCGCTTCGCCGCGGGGGAGCCCCTCGCCAACGTGGTCGCCTGAACGACCGGGGACAGGTCCCATTCCCGTTCACCCCGACCGGAGTGAACGGGAATGGGACCTGTCCCCATTTCGGTTCAGTGCGCCTCGCTAGACTCCCGGCCATGCGCGTTGCCAGGTTCGTCGCCCAGGGAGACCCCACCTACGGGGTGGTCGAGCTCGCAGAGGACCAGGGTCCCAATCCCGACACGATCGCCGTGGTCTCCGGCGACCCGCTGGCCGGACCCGTCCACTACACCGGCGAGCGGCTGCCGCTGGCGGACGTCCGGCTGGTCGCGCCGGTCATCCCGCGCAGCAAGGTCGTCGGTGTGGGCCGCAACTACGCCGAGCACGCCCGCGAACTGGGCAACGAGGTGCCGGACGCGCCGCTGGTCTTCCTCAAGCCGAACACGTCGGTGATCGGACCGGGCGAGCCGATCGTCCGTCCGCCGGAGACCGACGACCTGCACTACGAGGGCGAACTGGCGATCGTGATCGGGCGGATCTGCCGCCGGGTGCCGCCGGAGCGCGCCGCGGACGTGGTCTTCGGCTACACGATCGCCAACGACGTCACCTGCCGCGACCTGCAGGCGCAGGACGGGCAGTGGTCGCGCGCGAAGGGCTTCGACAGCTTCTGCCCGCTGGGTCCGTGGATCGCCACGCACATCAGCATCGAGGAGGCCGGCCGACTCGACCTGGTCACCACCCTCAACGACGAACCGGTGCAGGCCGCGAGCACCGCCCAACTCGTGCACGGGATCGCCGACCTGGTCGCGTACGTGACCTCGTTCACGACCCTGCTGCCGGGCGACGTCATCCTGACCGGGACGCCCGCAGGGGTCGGACCGATGGTGGCCGGCGACCGGGTGAGCGTGACGATCTCAGGGATCGGCACGCTGGCGAACCCGGTCGTCGCCGAGGACGCCTGAGGTGTCGGCGCTGGCCGGAGTGTTCCGGCAGCGGATGTCCCGGTGGGTGCAGCACGAGCCGCAGCCCGAGGTGTCTTACGCCGACGTGCTGGTGCTGGACGACCCGCTGCGCCCGCGGTGGCGGGTGATCGCCCGCGGACTGCTCGGGCCGCTGCTGGGCCTGGTCACCTACCTGCTGATCACGCCTGTCGCGGCGTACGCGCTGTTCGGCCTGTTCTGGCTGGCGTCCGGGACGCCGGGCACGTGGACGGAGTACACGCGGGCCGCAGCGAGCTTCCAGCTGCCGGCGGGGATGGCGTCCACGCAGCTGGCGCTGGGCCTGCTGATCCCGCTCAGCTTCGCGCTGGTGCTGTTCGTGCACCGGTTCGACCCGCACTGGCTGCACTCCGTCCAGCCGGGCTTCCGCTGGCGGTTCGGCCTGGCGTGCATGCTGGCCGGCGGGATCGCGCTGGTCGGGGTGTGGGTGGTCTCCCGGACGGGCCAGCCGTGGGTGTTCGCGCCCGAGCGGGACGTGTGGTGGTTCCTGCTGGCGATCCTGCTCACGTCGCCGTTGCAGGCGGCGGCGGAGGAGTACTTCTTCCGCGGCTACCTCCTGCAGGCGCTGCACACGGCGGCGCCGACGAGCCCGTTCTTCGGGGTGGTGGGGTCGGCGGCGGTGTTCGCACTGCTGCACGGGACGCAGGACATCCCGCTGTTCCTCAACCGGTTCGCCTTCGGCCTGCTGGCCGGGTACCTGGCGGTGCGCACCGGCGGCCTGGAGGCGGGCATCGCTGCGCACGTGGTGAACAACGTGGTCGCCTTCGGCTACGCCGCGCTGAGCGGTTCGATCGTCGAGCTGAAGGCTGTCCGGTCGGTCACGTGGCTCGACTCGGCGTGGAGCCTCGGCGGCTACGTGGCTTTCACCCTTGTCGCGGTGTGGATCGCAGCCCGGATGAGGGTGGCGACAGCCACGCCGGGAGCCCGGTTTGGTGCCCGCGACGAGGTCTAGTAAAGTCACACCTCGGCCGCAGGGCCGACTTTGGGGTATGGGGTAATTGGCAGCCCGCCGGATTCTGGTTCCGTCA
>DAINOM010000267.1:0-3276 GCA_036735445.1 Propionicimonas sp. | reverse complement strand
TCTTCCGCTTCCGCGACGGCGTCATCGGGTCGATCAGCGCCTGGTTGCCGTCCCGCAGATCGGTGGACAGCCACCGGGGCGCGGCGGTGATCTTCTTCGTCGGCCAGGTGCGGTCCGGCAGGTCGATGGGCTCGAACGGCGTGTACCGGCCGAACGGCATCGGGGACGGCTGCTGTACCGGGACGGGCTGCTGGCGCGTCGGGAAAGTGGAAGTGGTCATGGGTTCCTCGCTCGGATGCGGGCTTGGGGCCAGGCGCGTGACGAACTCCGCAGCGAGGAGGCCTGATCTTCTCTAGGCCTCGCTGCGGCGACCAAGCAGGAGTCGCGCCCACGACATGTCAGCCATGGTCGCACACCTCGCCGACGATGACCAGCACCCGCCCACCACCCGGGACGCACGGTCCGGACCCCCGACGTCACCCCGGACCCCCACGTCACCCCGGCCCCCCAACGTCATCCCGGCGAACGCCGGGATCCCCGCACCTCCCTGACAACTCACACGGGGATCCCGGATCAAGTCCGGGATGACAAGGTCAAGTCCGGCATGACAACCTCCCACCGTCATCCCGGCCCCCCAACGTCATCCCGGCGAACGCCGGGATCCCCGCACCCTTCAATTCGGTTCACCAGCTGGTGAACCGAATTGAGAACCGTCCCCGCAGTTCAGAAGCCCAGGCGGTTGAGGTGCTTGGGGTCCCGCTGCCAGTCCTTGAGCACCTTCACGCGCAGGTCGAGGTGGACGGGCATGCCGACCAGGGCGGCGATCTGCGCGCGGGCGGCCATGCCGACCTCCTTCAGGCGCTGGCCCTTGTGGCCGATCACGATGCCCTTCTGCGAGTCGCGCTCGACGACCATGGACGCGTAGATGTCCAGCAGTGGCCGGTCCGCCGGACGATCGGGACGCTCCCCCATCTCCTCGACCACCACCATCAGGGAGTGCGGCAGTTCGTCGCGGACGCCCTCCAGCGCGGCTTCGCGGATCAGCTCGGCGATCAGCGTCTCGGTCGGCTCGTCGGTGACCTCGCCGTCCGGGTAGTACCGCGGCCCCTCCGGCAGCAGCTTGACCAACTCGTCCGCGACCACGTCCACCTGGTCGTCGGTGAGCGCGGAGACCGGGATGATGCTCTCCCAGCGAATGCCGAGCTCCTCCTCCAGCGACGCGATCTTCAGCAGGTGCTCGGCCATCCGTCCCGGGCTGACCAGGTCGGACTTGGTGGCCAGCGCCACCAGCAGCGGCCGCTTGGTGAGCTTGGCCAGTTCGCCGACGAGGTAGGTGTCGCCGGGACCGATCCGCTGGTTGGCGGGCAGGCACACCCCCACCACGTCGACCTCGGACCAGGTGTCCCTGACCAGGTCGTTCAGCCGCTCACCCAGCAGGGTCCGGGGCCGGTGCAGGCCCGGGGTGTCGACCACGATCAGCTGGGCGTCGGGCCGGTTCACGATGCCCCGGACGGCGTGCCGCGTGGTCTGCGGCTTCGACGAAGCGATCGCGATCTTCGTGCCCACAAGCGCATTCATCAGGGTCGACTTGCCGGCGTTCGGGCGGCCCACGAAGCAGGCGAAGCCCGAGCGGAAGGGAGCGGGGGGCCCTTCGTGACGCTCCGCTCGTTCCTCGCGAAGCTCCTCAGGGACCGGGGCAGGGGTCTCGACAGGCTCGACCAGCGGTCCGGGGTGGTCGCTCATGAGTCCCTCCGGGCGGATTCGGTGGCCAGTTTGGCCGCGGCTTCTGCGGCGGGGTCGCCGTCCTCGGGGACGAGGGTGGCGAGCACGGTCTGGACGGTGTGGCGGCGGTCGGCGCCGCGCTCCGCGGTCAGTTCGATGCCTTCCCACTGCACGACCGAGCCGGGGATCGGCACCTTGTTCAGCTCCTTCGCCATCAGGCCGAGGACCGTGTCCACGTCCTCGTCGTCGAGCTTGAGGCCGAAGAGCCGGCCCAGGTCGTCGATCGGCAGCCGGGCGGACACCCGGAACCGTCCCTCGTCCAGCTCGGTGACCGGCGGCACCTCCTGGTCGTACTCGTCGACGATCTCGCCGACGATCTCCTCCAGCACGTCCTCGATGGTGGCCAGGCCCGCGGTGCCGCCGAACTCGTCGATCACGATCACCACGTGGCTGCGGGTGAGCTGCATCTCGCGGAGCAACTCGTCGACCGGCTTGGAGTCGGGGCAGAAGGTCGGCGGACGCATCAGCGTGTCCACGGTCTCGTTGGTCTGCGCCTTCGGGTTGTCGTACATCCGGCGGATCACGTCCTTCAGGTACAGCACGCCGACCACGTCGTCCACGTCCTCGCCGATCACCGGGATCCGGCTGAAGCCCGACCGGAGGGCCAGCGAAACCCCTTGCCGCAACGTCTTGTGCGACTCGATGTAGACCATCTCGGTGCGCGGCACCATGACTTCCTTGACGATCGTGTCGCCGAGTTCGAAGACCGAGTGGATCATCTGCCGCTCGCCCGCCTCGATCACCTCGCGCGCCTCCGCGATGTCCACGAGCTCGCGCAGTTCCGCCTCGGAGGTGAACGGGCCGTCGGCGAACCCCCGTCCGGGCGTGAGCGCGTTGCCCAGCAGGATCATCAGTTGCGGGATCGGGCCGAGCACGGTCGTCAGGGCCCCGATCGGGCCGGCTGCCGCCAGCGCCACCCGCTCGGCGTGCTGGCGGCCGAGGGTGCGCGGTGCGACGCCGAGCACGATGAACGACACCACGACCATGGTCAGCACCGGGTACAGGATCTGCTCCCAGACGGCGCCGAAGTTCTCGAAGAACACCAGCGTGACCAGCACAGTGGCGACCACTTCGAGCAGGATCCGCAGGAACAGGGACGTGTTCAGGTGCGGTGCCGGGTCCTGCGCCACCTGCAGCAGGCGACGGGCCGCGCGGTGGCCGCCCTCCGCCAGTCCCTCGGCCCGCGACCGGGAGATCGAGGACAGCGCCGCCTCTGCCGTGGTGACCAGGGCGGCGAGCAGGACGCACACCGCGGCAATGGCCAGCAGGATCCACTGGGTCTGGGTCAACGCCTGTTCACGCCTCGCTCGGTCGGTGGTGCATCAGTGTAGTGAACGGGTGGGACGCGCCCCGGTCCGGCGGCGTGAACGGAAAGGGATCCGTCCCCGTCGTCCAGTGAACGGGAATGGGACCTGTCCCCGGTCGTTCACTGGCGCGCGGTGTTCCAGGCGGCGATGATCTTGTCGTTGAGGTCGAACATGACCTTCTTCTCGGCCGGTTCGGCGTGGTCGTGGCCGAGCAGGTGCAGCAGGCCGTGGATGAGCAGGTAGTCGG
>DAINOM010000266.1:0-3289 GCA_036735445.1 Propionicimonas sp. | reverse complement strand
GCGGTAGTTCAGCGCGACCGCGAGGATGCGGGAGTCGTTGTCACCCAGCCGGAATCCCGGCGGCAGCACGTCCGGATCGGTGTGGTTGAGCTCCACCCGCAGCGTGCCTTCCACCTCGTTCACCGGGACGGGCGAGTCCAGGCCCCCATAGCGCACCCGCAGGTCGTCCAGGTAACGCAGCGCCGTCCGCGCGAAGTAGCCGAGCTCGGGATGGTGCCGCTTGGCCTCCAGCTCGGTGATCACCACCACCGGCACCACCACGCTGTGCTCGGCGAAGTTGCGCAGGGCGTACGGGTCGCTCAGCAGTACGGACGTGTCGATCACGAACGTCCTGAGTGCCAGAGCGGCGTCACGGGTGCCGGAGAACACGGTCCTGGTCGCGGAGCGAGGCATATCGATCCTTGTCCGAGCCGGATCGCCACCCGTCCGGCTCACCTGTGCTGGTCAGCCGAAGGGGCAGGGTCCGGGTGCGGGCCCGCGGGTCACGCTCCGTGGAGCAGGACGACGCATCTGCTGCCTCTCGTCCGGACGGATGGGCCGTCCGTGGTCAGAGAGTAAGCCTGCCGCCGGGGACGTCCGCCGCCCGACACGCCGTCCGCGGGTAGCGGTACGCGATTGTTCACCTGACCGTCACTTCCCCCGAACGGCCCACCTAGACTCCTGCCCATGGCCGACCTGCCCCAGCACCTGAGAATCGACGCCGACCCGATCGCCCCCGCGGAGAACCAGGTAGTGGGCGAGCACTACCGGATCACCGTGCTCACGCCGTGGCTGCTCCGGCTGGAGTACTCCCCCACCGGGCAGTTCGAGGACCGGGCCACCCAGCTCGCGCTCTACCGCGACCTCGGCCCGGTCGACTTCCGCGTGGTCAGGGACGCCTCCGGCCTGCACCTGTTCACCGAGGGCCTGGTGCTCGACTACGACGAGGGCCCGTTCAGCCCGTCCGGGCTCACCATCCGCCAGGTCGGCGGGAACAGCTACCACAGCGAGTGGCGTTACGGCGTCCACTTCGAGGCGAGCCCCTGGCAGGCCGGCAACCTGGGCGGCACCGCCCGCACACTGGACGGCGTGGACGGAGCCGTCCGGCTGGAGGACGGCCTGGCCTCCACCACCGGGTACGCCGTGCTGGAGGACACCGGCCTGGCCCTGGCGGACGGATGGGTCGCCCCGCGGATCCAGGGCAACCTCGACCTGTACTACTTCGGCTACGGCTACGACGTCGCCGCGGCCGTCCGCGACTTCTACCGGCTCTCCGGGCCGCAGCCGCTGCTCCCCCGGTGGGCGCTCGGCAACTGGTGGAGCCGCTACTACGCCTACACCGCACAGGAGTACCAGGCGCTGATCGAGCGGTTCGAGGCCGACCGGCTGCCGTTCAGCGTCGCCGTCGTCGACATGGACTGGCACTGGGTCGACATCGACCCGGCCTACGGCCACGGCTGGACGGGCTACTCCTGGAACACCGACCTGTTCCCCGATCCCCCGGCGTTCCTGGCCTGGCTGCACGAGCACGGTCTGAAGGTGTCGCTGAACGTGCACCCGGCGGACGGGGTCCGGGCGTACGAGGACCGTTATCCCGAGCTCGCCCGGCGGCTGGGCATCGACCCGGCGTCCGGGCAGCCGGTGAACTTCAACATCGCCAGCCCCGAGTTCCTGGCCGCGTACCTGGAGGAGGTCCACCACCCGATGGAGGCCGACGGCGTCGACTTCTGGTGGCTGGACTGGCAGCAGGGCTCGTACACCGCGATCCCCGGGCTCGACCCGCTGTGGATGCTGAACCACTACCACTTCCTCGACTCGGCCAGGGACGGGAAGCGTCCGCTCACCTTCTCGCGGTACGCCGGGCCGGGCTCGCACCGCTACCCGGTCGGCTTCTCCGGGGACAGCCTGACCACGTGGGCGAGCCTCGACTTCCAGCCGTACTTCACCGCGTCCGCGGCCAACATCGGCTACGGCTGGTGGAGCCACGACATCGGCGGGCACGCCTTCGGCATCCGCGACGACGAGCTGGCCGCCCGCTGGTTCCAGCTCGGCACCTTCTCACCGATCAACCGGCTGCACTCCACCAAGGACGTGTTCGCGGGCAAGGAGCCGTGGAAGTACTCACCGCTGGCCCGGACGGCGATGGAGGACGCGCTGCGCCTGCGCCACCGGCTGGTGCCGTACCTGTACACGATGGCCGAGCGTGCGCACTCGGCCGGCGAGCCGCTGGTCCGTCCGCTGTACCACGTCGAGCCGCGGCCCGAAGCGCTGGCCTCGCGGAACACCTTCCTGTTCGGCACCGAGTTGCTGGTCGCACCCCTCACCACCCCGACGGACCGGCTGACCACGATGGCCTCGGTGACGACCTGGCTGCCCGCGGGTGAGTGGGTGGACTTCTTCACCGGCGTCCGCTACACCGGCGGACGGTTCGTGGAGCTGCACCGTGGCCTCGCGGGCTACCCGGTGCTGGCCAGGGCGGGCGCGATCGTGCCGCTGACCTTCCCGGACGACTTCGATCTGGCGAACCCGGACGCGCTCGAGTTGCACGTCTTCGCCGGGGCGGATGGCGACTTCACGCTCTACGAGGACGACGACGCGGCCGTCCCGCGTGCGGTGACCACCCGGTTCACCTGGGACCAGACGTCCGGCGTATTCCGGATCGCCGCCGCGGAAGGTGCCCTCGATCTGCTGCCGGACGAGCGCCGCTACCGCGTGATCGTGCACGGCCTCGACGCCGTGTCCGCCCAGTTGCCGGACGGGTCGGCGGTCGCGGCGGCGGCCGGACCGCTCATGGTCGAGCTGACCGTGGCCACGGCCGCCGGCGCCGAACTGCGGCTCGCCGGCGACCTGCGCCCCGCCGACAACCAGGTCGAGGCGCGCCTGTTCGACCTGCTGTCGGCGGCCCAGGCGGAGTACAAGACGAAGAACGTCATCTGGGAGGTCCTGGCCACCGAGTCCGAACCCCTGCGCCGCGTCGCCAGCATTCAGGCCCTTGGTCTGCCCGCATCGCTCGCGTCCGCCGTCTCGGAGTTGCTGCTCGCCGACGCCTGAGCGACAACGTCCCCACCCCGTCATCCCGGCGAACGCCGGGATCCCTGCACCGGCCTCGCAACCCGGATCCCGGGTCAAGCCCGGGACGACGACACGGGGCCCGCTCACGTCCGCCGTCTCGGAGCTGCTGCTCGCCGACAACGTCCCCACCGTCATCCCGGCGAACGCCGGGATCCCTGCACCAAACCGGCAACGCAACCCACGGGATCCCGGGTCAAGCCCGGGACGACGACACGGGGCCCGCTCACGTCCGCCGTCT
>DAINOM010000265.1:0-3314 GCA_036735445.1 Propionicimonas sp. | reverse complement strand
AGGAAGTCCTGGCCGTCAGCCCCGGCGAACGACCCCGCGGCTACGCCACCACCACCGTGTTCGCCCCCGTCCCGGGCGGCTGCGCGGTCGCCCACACTCTTCCCGAGGACCTCCGTGGCCGGCTGGTCTCGGCCGGGTTCGACCTGGCCGGCTTCGAGACCGAAGCGACTGAGGGGAGGCCGCGATGAGCACGCTGCTGGCCGCGCTCGCCGGAGCCTTGGTCGTCGGCGGGGTTCTGCTCGGCATCTATGCGCTGACTCCGCGACCGGCACGAGAAGCGCGGCCCGCCCGGCCGGCACGCGCGGGGCGCATGGTGCGCTGGTGGCGTGGGCTGCCGGCCTGGCAGCACCGGTCGAGCCTGGCCGCGTTGGCTCTCGGCGTGGTGGTGATGGTGGCGACCGGCTGGGTGGTCGCCGTGCCGGTCCTGCCGGCGGCGGTGCTGGGCCTACCGGCGTTGCTGATGGTGTCCAGTGCGGACCGGCAGATCGCCCGGATGGATGCGATCGCCGAGTGGACCCGTAATCTGGCTGGGGTGCTGACCGCCGGGCAGGGCATCGAGGCGGCGATCCAGGCCAGCCTGCGGTCGGCGCCGGACGCGATCCGGCCCGAGGTTGCCCGGCTCGTGGGGAGGATGCGGTCCCGCTGGTCGACCGAACAGGCGCTGCGCGCCTTCGCCGACGACCTCGACGACGCCACCGGCGACCTGGTCTGCGCTGCATTGATCCTCGGCGCCGCCAAACGCGGCGACGGACTGGCCCGGGTGCTGACCGGGCTGGCCGAGTCGGTCGCCGCTGACGTCCGTGGCCGCCGTCAGATCGAAGCCGACCGGGCCAAGCCGCGCGCGTCGGCCCGCATGGTCACCTTGCTGTCGATTGGTGCTCTGGTCTTCTTCGGGCTGGGCGGCCGGTTCTTCGCTCCCTACGCCACCCCGATCGGCCAGCTCATCCTGCTGGCCCTGCTCTCCTGCTACGGCCTGCTGCTGTGGTGGCTCCGCCGGATGGCCGAGCTTCAGCCGGCCACGCGCATTCTCGGCCAGGTCCACGGTCAGGGACGGCGATGAGCACTCTCCAGCTGTGGATGCTGTCCGGCGCCCTGGTCGGGGCTGGCCTCGCGAGTCTGGTCTGGTGGCTGGTGCCCGCCCACCCCGACCCGGTACAGGCCCTCGAACGCATCTCCCCGCCCGTGCGCCGCATCCCCGTTCCCGAGGCCCGGACAGACGGTGACCGGTCCCGTTTGGAGAGCCGGCTCGGCTTGTGGGCGATGCGACGCCTCCCGTCCCGGCTGTGGGCCAACGCCCCCCGCCGCGACCTGGCGCTGATGGGCAAGCCGCTGCACGTGTTCTATGGGGAGAAGGTCGTCTTCGTCGCCACCGCCGCGGTCGGGGTGCCGCTGCTGTCGGCGATCTTCTCCCGCACGCTGCCGATGCCGGTCGCCGTCCCGATTGGGGCGACCCTGCTCGCGATGTTCCTGGCCTGGTTCCTGCCCGACGGCAACCTGTCCGACGCAGCCAAGAAGGCGCGGGTCGAGTTCCGCCGGGCGCTCGGCTCTTACGTCGACCTGGTCGCCCTGGAACGCAACGCCGGCGGATCCGGTACCCGGCAGGCGTTGGAGAACGCCGCCCGGGTCGGCGAGACGTGGCCGTTCCGCCGCATCGGCGACGCCCTGGCCCGCTCCCGCTACTCCGGCGACACCGCCTGGGACGCCCTCCACGACCTGGCCGCCGACCAAGGCCTGACCGACCTCGACGACCTGGCCGACATCATGCGTCTGGCCGGAGAGGAAGGCTCCCAGGTCGTCGACACCCTCCGCGACCGCTCCGCCGAACTGCGCCACGCGATCCTCGCCGAAGACCAGGCCCAGGCCAACATCATCGGCGAACGCATGGCCATCCCCTCGGTCCTGATGGCGTTCACCTTCGTCGCCATCCTCCTCATCCCCGCCCTGCTCCGCCTCGCCGCCACCTGACCACCCACCCTCGCAGGATCGAAAGGAACCGAAATGACCGACCACAAGCAGCTCGCCGCCTGGCTGCACGCCATCGTGTCCAAAGCACGCGACGAACGCGGATTCTCCCTCAGCATCGAACAACTGCTGTGGATCATCGGCATCGCCGCCATCGCCGGCGTCGTCGTTCTCGCCCTCAACGGCTACATCAACGGACTCCTCGCCAAGCTCTGAGAGCCGACAACGACAAGAAACGGGTTGGCGATGGCAAGCAGACACAGCGACCGGGGTTCGGTCTCGGTCCAGATGGTGCTGCTCATGCCCACCCTCCTGCTCGTCGTCTGGATCGCGCTGGGTGCGGCGATGTACTTCTACGGACGGACCACCGCGCTGGCCGCCGCGCAGGCCGGAGCCGCCGCCGGCGCCGCCGACAAGGGCACCACCGCGGACTGCGTCCGCACCGCCACCGACCTGGCCGCCCGCGCCGGCGACGCCCTCGCCGGGCTGCACGTCACCTGCCAGCTCCGGGCGCAGGCCGTCACCGCGACGGTCACCGGCAGCACCCTCAGCCTGGTGCCGGGCTGGGAGCCGGTGACCTCCCAGTCGGCCACCGTGCCGGTCGAGGCCGTCTCATGAGGTCTGGACGTTGGCGGGATGAGCGGGGCTCGGCGGCGGTCGAGATCACTCTTGTCGCCCCGGTGCTGGTGCTGTTCGTGCTGGTGGTGATCTTCGGCGGGCGCCTCGTCCTGGCCCGGCAGGCGGTGCAGCCCGCGGCGTTCGACGCGGCCCGGGCGGCGAGCTTGGCCCGCACCCAGCCCGAAGCCCGCAGCGCCGCGGCCCGGATCGCCGCCTCGACGCTGGCCAACCAGAAGCTGCCGTGCGCCACCACCCAGGTCGTGCCCGACCTCACCGGGTTCACCAAGCCGGTCGGGACACCCGCCACCGTGACCGTGCGCGTGGTGTGCGAGGTGCCGGTCGCGGATCTCGGCCTGCCCGGATTCGGCGGCACTGTGACGGTGGAGGAGACCGCGACCAGCGCGCTGGACGAGTACCGGGAGCGGAAGTGACCATGCGCAGCCGGCTGCGGGACGAACGCGGCGCCGCCGTCACCGTGTGGACGGTCCTGATCGCCGCCGCCCTCACGATGATCGTCGGGCTCGCCGTCGACCTGTCCGGCCGAGTCAACACCGCCCGCCTTGCCGGGGACGTCGCCGCCCAGGCCGCCCGCACCGCCGGCCAGCAACTCGACGCCGACACCTACACCGGCACCGGCGGGAACGTCGAGATCGCCGCCGCCCGCGCCAAGGCCGCCGCCATCGCCTACGCCAAAGCCGCCGGCATGACCGCCACCGCCCGCATCGAATCCGGCA
>DAINOM010000264.1:0-3340 GCA_036735445.1 Propionicimonas sp. | reverse complement strand
GACCTACAAGGTCACCGCAGAGGTCGACAAGCAGCTGAACCTGCTGCTCGCCGCCGCGTTCGTGGGCGTGCTGGTGCTGTCCGTCGTGGTCGGGGTGTTCGCGGGATCGTGGTGGATGTGGCTGATCCTCGGCGTCGTCGGCGGGCTGACCGCGGCCCTGTGGGTGCTGCTCGACCGGGCCAAGAAGGCCACCTTCATCCGCTACGCCGGGCAGCCGGGCTCCGCGGAGGTCGCGCTGAGCATGCTCGACAAGAAGAAGTGGTTCTACGAACCGGCGATCGCCGCCACCAAGCAGCTCGACGTCGTGCACCGCGCGGTCGGCCCGGGCGGCATCGTCCTGGTCGGCGAGGGCTCGGCTGCCCGGGTGAAGAGCCTGCTCACGTCCGAGACCCGCAAGCACGAGCAGGTGGCCTACGGCGTCGTCGTGACCACGATCGTGATGGGCGACGGCGAGGGACAGGTCCCGCTGGCCAAGCTGGCCGACACCATCAAGAAGCTGCCGAAGAAGCTCGAGGCGAGCCAGGTCACCGACGTGAAGGCCCGGCTGCGGGCGCTGGACGCCGTCCGGCCGAAGGTGCCGATGCCGCGTGGCCCGATGCCGTCCATGAAGGGCGTCAACCGGGCGATGCGCGGACGCTGAGCGGCGGACCTTGGCCAATCTGGTCAACGCCGAGCGGATCGCGCTGGCGTTCGGCACCCGGATCCTGCTGGACGAGGTCAGCCTCGGTCTCGACTCCGGTGACGTCGTCGGCGTGGTCGGCCGCAACGGCGACGGCAAGACCACCCTGCTCGAGATCCTGGTCGGCGAGCGCGAGCCCGACTCCGGCCAGGTGGTGCGGAACCGCTCCGCGTCCATCGGCCACCTGGGCCAGGTCGAGGACTTCCCGCCCGGCGCGAGCGTTCGCGACGTCGTCGTCGGCGGGCGTCCGGACCATGTCTGGGCCGCGGACGCGGGGAAGCGCGCGGTGGTCACGCACCTGCTCGGCCACGTGGAGCTCGCCCGTCCGGTCGCGGAACTGAGCGGCGGCGAGCGGCGCAGGGCGAGCCTGGCCGCCGTCCTGCTCGCCGGACACGAGCTGCTCGTGCTGGACGAGCCCACCAACCATCTCGACGTGGAGGCGGTGGCGTGGCTGGCCGGCCACCTCAACACGCTGCAGGCGGCGGGGACGGCGATGCTGGTGGTCAGCCACGACCGCTGGTTCCTGGACGCGGTCTGCAACCGGGTCTGGGAGGTGCACGACGCCCGGGTGGACGCCTACGACGGCGGCTACGCGGCCTACGTCCTCGCCCGGGCCGAGCGCGTCCGCCAGGCCGCGGCGAACGAGGCCCGGCGGCAGAACCTGCTGCGCAAGGAACTCGCCTGGCTGCGCCGCGGGCCGCCCGCGCGCACGTCCAAGCCGAAGTTCCGGATCGACGCGGCGAACGTCCTGATCCGCGACGTCCCCGAGCCCAGGGACACCCTGACGCTGCGCGAGTTCGCCACCGCCCGCCTCGGCAAGGACGTGTTCGACCTGCACGACGTCAGCTACGCCGTGCCGGACGACCACCGCGTCCTGTTCGACCACCTCGACTGGTCGATCGGCCCCGGCGACCGGATCGGCATCGTCGGGGTGAACGGCTCCGGCAAGACCACCCTGCTGCGGCTGCTCACCGGCGAGGTGGCCCCACAGCACGGCCGGGTCAAGCGCGGCCGCACCCTGCGGATCGGCCATCTCACTCAGAATGCGGCCAACCTGGACCGAGTGGGGAACCGTCCCCCGGAAGCCGGGGACGGTTCCTCACTCGGTCCGGTCGATGTCCCGGACGAGTCCGAGCGGGTGCTGGAGTCGGTGCAGCGGCTGCAGCGGCAGGTGCGGCTGGCGACGGGTAAGGAGTCGTCCGCGTCCAGCCTGCTGGAGGACTTCGGCTTCTCGGGCCAGCGGCTGGTCACCCGGATCGGCGAACTGTCCGGCGGCGAGCGGCGGCGGCTGCAGTTCCTGCGGCTGCTGCTCAGCGAGCCGAACGTGCTGCTGCTGGACGAGCCGACGAACGACCTCGACATCGACACCCTCACCGTGATCGAGGACTACCTGGACGGCTGGCCCGGCACGCTGGTGGTGGTCTCGCACGACCGGTGGTTCCTCGAGCGCACCTGTGACGTGCAGTACGCGCTGCTGGGCGACGGCAGCTGCGTCCTGCTCCCCGGTGGGGTCGAGGAGTACCTGGAGCGACGGCGTGGGCAATCGGCCACCCCACCGTCATCCCGGCGGACGCCGGGATCCCCGGCAGCCGAACAACCTCTCCGGTCCAGTGCCGGCGACGCGGCCCGCCAGCGCCAGGCGCGCAAGGACCTCGCCCGGGTGGAGTCCCAGCTGGCGAAGCTCGGCACCCGGATCGACGTGTTGCACGCGCAGATGGCCACGCACGCCGCCGACTACGAGAGACTGGTCACGCTGGGCAGCGAACTGGACGAGACCCTGGCCCGGCAGGACGAGCTGGAGGGACAGTGGCTGGAGCTGGCCGAACAGGTGGGCGAGGGGTGAGAGCCGCCCGCACGGCGATCGGGATCCTGCTCGCCGTGCTGGCCGGGCTGGTGGCCCCGCTGTCGGTGGTCGCGGCACGGGCGCAGGCGCTCGTGGCGGACACCGACGCCTTCGTCGCCACGTACACCCCGGTCGTGCGCAGCGAGTCCGTCCACCGGGTTCTGACCACGCAGCTCGCCGCAGCGATCACCGAACAGCTCGGCGTGGCCGACAACCGGCTGGTCGGCGCGGTGGTCACCCGGGTCGTCGGCGAGTTCGTCGCCGGCGACACCTTCGACGCCGCGGCCACGGCGAGCCTGCGGATCGCCCACGGCGAGCTGGTGTCGCTGCTCACCGGTGAGCCGGGCCGGCTGCAGGTGACCGAGGGCGAGGTGCAGCTGCGGTTCGCGCCCTTCGCCGATGCGATCACCCAGCGGCTGGCGGACGCCGGCGTCCCGTTCATCGACCGGCTGCCGGAGGTGACCGGCGGCATCACCCTGTTCCGGATCGACCCCCAGCTGCTGCCGCTGCTGCAAGGCGGCTTCCGGGCCCTGACGGCGGTCGCGGCCTGGCTGCCGTGGACAGCACTGGCACTGGCGATCGCCGCGGTCTGGGTCTGGCCGGGCGCCCGGCGGCCCCTGATCGGGCTCGGGCTGAGCCTGCTGGGCTGGACCGCACTGGTGTGGGTCGCGGCGTGGTGGGTCCTGCAGGGCCTGCGCCACCGGGTGTCGGACGACCTCGCCCTCGTCGCGGGCACGCTCGTCCGCGCGACCGCCGAGCCGGCCCTGTCCCCGCTGCTCGCGATCGCGGTCGGCGGTGCGGTCCTCGCGGTCCTGGCC
>DAINOM010000263.1:0-3374 GCA_036735445.1 Propionicimonas sp. | reverse complement strand
TCATGGGCAAGGACAACATCACCTTCCACTCGGTGATCTGGCCGGCCATCCTGCTGGGTGCCAACGGCCAGGGCGACAAGGGCGGACGGGGGTCGGCCTACTCGCCGCTGAACCTGCCGACGGAGGTGGTGTCGTCGGAGTACCTGACGATGTCTGGCTCGAAGCTGGCGTCGTCGCGGGGGCACGTGATCTACGTCCGGGACTTCCTGGCCGAGTTCGGCCCGGATGCGTTGCGGTACTTCATCGCGGTCGCCGGCCCGGAGAACCAGGACACGGACTTCACCTGGGAGGAGTTCGTCCGGCGCAACAACTTCGAGCTGGCCAACGAGTGGGGCAACCTCGTGAACCGGTCGATCTCGATGGCGCACAAGAACGTCGGGGCCGTCCCGGTCGCGGGCGAGCTGACCGAGGCCGACCGGGAGCTGCTGGCCGCCTCGAAGGCGGCGTTCGACGTCGTCGGCGACCTGTGGGGCCGGTGCAAGTTCAAGCAGGCCACCTCGGAGGCGATGCGGGTCGTCGGGCTGGCGAACAAGTACATCTCCGAGCAGGAGCCCTGGAAGCTGAAGGACGACCCGGTGCGCCGGGACACCGTCCTGCACGTCGCCCTGCAGGTCGTCTCGGACTGCAACACGCTGCTCACGCCGCTGCTGCCGCACGCCGCCCAGAAGGTGTTCGAGGCGCTCGGCGGCGAGGGCGTGTGGGCCGCGCAGCCCGAACTGCGGGTGGTGTCCGAGGAGGGTGGTCCCGACTACCCGGTGCTGACCGGCGACTACGCGTCCCAGCAGGCCGTGTGGGAGTCGCGTCCGATCGAGCCCGGCACCCCCCTGACGAAGCCGACCCCGCTGTTCATCAAGCTCGACGAGACCCTGGCCCAGACCGGCCCCACCTGGGCCCCGATCGCCTGAGTCTCCGCTCGCGCCCGGGCGCCCCCTCCTCCCGCCACCTCGCAGATCTCACAACGTTGTGCGGCTTTTCCCGGCGTCTTGCCGGCTTTCCCTACACGTTGTTGTGAGGCGGCAGGGTCGGGGGCAGGGGCGGCCGGGTCAGGGGTGGCAGCGGGGGCACTCCTGGAAGGGTTCCGGCCAGCCGCGGGCGTGTAGAACTGACCACAGCTGACGTGCGGCAACGCACGGACGGCCGCGCAGGTCGGCGCTGCCGTACCTGAGTGTGATGAGGTCGCGAGTGGCGTGCGCGTTGTCGCGATGCAGGTCGCGGAAAGCGGAGTTGGCGTCCTCGTGTCCGAGCCGACCATCCACTTCGACCAACACCCCGTACTCCTCGTAGAGGGCGTCGCTCCTGCTGCCTGCCGAGAGGGACTCCTGGCGCACCGCCGTGGGCAGGCCGTGGGCTCGCTCGACATCGCGCCGGTAGACGTACTCCAGCGTGCTCTCGATACCGGAGAGGTCCCCGACGATGTCGGCGAAGCGCGCCCGCAGACGCACGCGATGCCGCTGGTCAAGCGTTTCACGGACGCGTTCAAGGGTCGTGATCCGCAGCCGAACGGCATCAGAGAGGACGCCGACGAGGGCTTCGGTCGGCAGCCGCTGGCCCACGTCGACAAGGGCGTCCTCAGGACGGATCCGCACGGGCGTACCGCGTCCGCGCTCCACCCGTCCCAGCCTGTCCCGGTGGACCCTGGTCCTGCCGACGGACGACGGCTGGCGCTCGAATGGCACCCAGACATCGATCTTGTCCACGGGCCGGTCGAGTCCGTGTAGGCGCAGTGCGGCCTCGCCCCCAATGGCATACGGCTCGCCAGCCTGGAGGGAGGCCGCCCAGACGTCCTTGGCGAAGCCGTCGTGCCGTGGCGCCGTGTCGAACAGGCCGCTGCTCCGCCTCGTCCAGTGCCCGTCCCGGATCATTCGCTCGATGGCGTCCTCGCCGAAGCCGAGCGCGCCCGCCTGCCCGGTCGTGATCAGGTCGGCCTGCTCAGCTGCCAGGGTCCGCAGTTCTCGTCCCGGCCGGTGTGAAGCGTGCATGCAGCGATGGTTGACGACGACAGCCCGGAAATCGAGTGGGTCTGCCCGGCCTGTGGATAACGATGCTCTATCCACAGGCCACTCCGGCCCCTTGCCGCCCGCCGTCCCCACAACAGTGTGAAGATATTCCGGCGACTGCACCGGGAATCGCTCCACCACGTTGTGAAGATGGCGGGGCCCCACGACGACGTGGAGAAGATCCGGCGACTACGCCGGGGAACTCTCCACACTGTTGTGGGGGTCGGTGAGCCGGGCGACGGCGGTGCGCATATTGAGGGGGGTGAAGCCGGCTGCTAGGGCCTTGCGCTTCAGGGCGGGCTGTGCGCGCCACAGGGCGAGGCCGCGGCGCAGCAGGATCAGCGGCGGCTTGCGCTTCTTCGCCAGGTCACGGCGCAGTCGCAGCCAGAACACCATCGGCGCCGGGCGGTCCAGGTAGATCGCCTCCGGGGCCAATCCGGCGGCACGGCAGGTGGCCAGGAACTCGATCGCGAAGATCCCCTCGGCGGTGAGGCACGGCGCGCCGTCCAGCCGCAGGTGGTGGCTGCCCGTCCGGCGGCTCTCGCTGATCGAGTACGTCGGCACCACCACCTCGCCGGACGCCAGCAGCGCGCGCAGTGCCGCGACCGCCGCTTCGGCGTCCCAGCACCGCGGGTCGTCCCAGTCGGGGATGCCGAACTCCGTCCGCGGCAGGTCGGGATGGTCGGCGTCGAAGTAGAAGTCGTCCAGCCGCAGGGACGGGCACCCGGCGGCGTGCGCCAGCCTCGACTTCCCGCTGCCGGACGCGCCGGCGATCAGCACCAGCCGGCAGCCAGCCTCGGTCACAGTCCGAGGGCCCGGGTCATGTCGGCCCGTGCCTGTGCCATCACTACGGCTGCGCGTGCGCGCTCAGCACCAAGGTCGCCACCGGCCGGGAGGCGCACCTGCAGGTAGCACTTCAGTTTGGGCTCGGTGCCCGAGGGACGCACCACCACCCGCACCTGGTCGCCGGTGAACAGCATGCCGTCGGTCGGCGGCAGCTCGGCGCTGCCCGTGGCCAGGTCGACGGACGTGACCGGTTCCCCGGCCAGAGCGGACGGGGGAGTGGCCCGCACCCGGGCCATCGCGTCCGCGATCAGCGACAGGTCCGCCACCCGGAACGACAGCTGCGAGGTCAGGTGCACCCCGTAAGTGGCGGCGATCTCGTCCAGCCGCTCGGCGATCGATGACCCGGCCGCATTCAGCCCGGCGACGAGGGCGAGGATCCGGACGAGGGTGGTGATCCCGTCCTTGTCCGGGACGGCGGCCGCGTCGGTGCAGTAGCCGATCGCCTCCTCGTAGCCGAACGCCAGCCCCGGCACCCGGCCGATCCACTTGAACCCGGTCAGCGTGGTCGCGAACGGCTGGCCGTGCGCGGCG
>DAINOM010000262.1:0-3388 GCA_036735445.1 Propionicimonas sp. | reverse complement strand
CCGCGGCAAGGCGACCACGGGCGAGAAGACCATGGTGGACGCCTGGACCCCGGCGCTGGAGGCGGCGAGGGCCGCGGCAGAGGCCGGGGCCGAGCCGGCAGCGGTGCTCAGGGCGGCGGCGGACGCCGCGGCCAAGGGTGCGGAGGCCACGATCCCGATGCTCGCCACCAAGGGACGCGCGTCGTACCTCGGTGAGCGCTCGATCGGCCACCAGGATCCGGGGGCGACCTCGACCGCCTACATCCTGGCCACGGCTGCCGACGCCGCGGAGGCAGTGTGACCGCCGTAGGCCTCGTGATCGTCTCCCACTCGGTGAAGTTGGCCGAGGGGGTGGTGGAGCTGGCCGCCCAGATGGCGAAGGATGTCGCCATCCGGGCGGCCGGTGGCACGGACGACGGCCGGATCGGCACGTCGTTCGATCGGGTCAACGACGCCGTGACCGCTTTGCGCGCGGCCGGTCACGACGTGGCGATCCTGAGCGATCTGGGCTCCGCGACCATGACGGTCGAGTCGGTGCTCGATTTCCTCGACGAGGACGAGTCGGCGCACGTGAGGTTCGCCGACGGCCCGCTCGTCGAGGGTGCGGTGGCCGCTGCCGTCACCGCCCAGGTGGGCGGCGATCTGGACGCGGTCGTTGCCGCCGGCCGGGCCCGCGAACTGTTCAGCTGACTCCGAACCCCTCCATTCAGCTGGCGGCCCCGCGGGCCCGGTCGTCGTCCCCACGATCGGTTCGGCCTTGGTGAGGTTGAGGTTCGGGTACCGCTAAAATCCGAGAAACGGGAGGCCGCGCGTGGGACTGGACCAGGTATTGCTGCTTGGTTCGGCCGTCCTGCTCGCCTCCGTCCTGGCCGCCCGGGTCGGCGTGCGGCTGGGGTTGCCCTCGCTGCTGATCTTCCTCGGCCTGGGTGTGCTCGTCGCGGAACTCGGCCTGCGGTTCGACGACGCCGACCTGGCCCACTCCCTCGGCTTCGCGGCGCTCGTGGTGATCCTCGCCGAGGGCGGCTTCACCACCCGGTGGCAGGAGATCCGCGGGGCGATGCCGATGGCCCTGCTGCTGGCGACGGCCGGGGTCGCGTTGTCGGTCCTGCTCGTGGCCCTCTTCGCCCACTACGCGCTGGGCGTGGACTGGGCGCTCGCCGTCCTGCTCGGGGCGATCATCTCGCCGACGGACGCGGCCGCCATCTTCTCGGTGCTGCGGAAAGTGCCGCTACCGCCGCGACTACGCGCCACGCTGGAGGCCGAGTCCGGCCTCAACGACGCACCGATCGTGCTGCTCGTGGCCACCGCCACCAGCTGGGCGATCAGCGGCACCCCCGAGGACACCCCGCTGGTGATCACCGGGCTGATCGTGCTCGAACTGGCCGGCGGTGTGCTGGTCGGAGCCGTGGTGGGCTGGATCGGCGTCCAGATCCTGCGCCGGGTCGCGCTCCCCGCGTCCGGCCTCTACCCGCTGGGGGCGCTGGGCTGGGCGGTGCTGGCCTATGGCGCCGGATCGTCCGCCCATCTCTCCGGCTTCGCGGCGGTGTACGTCGCCGCGCTCATCCTCGGCAACGGTGAGCTGCCGCACCGCAACGCCACGAAGTCGTTCGCCGAGGGCGTCGGCTGGATCGCCCAGATCGGGCTGTTCGTCATGCTCGGCATGCTGGCCGATCCGCTCGACCTCTCCTTCCGGGCACTGGGGTCGGGCCTGCTGATCGGCGCGTTCCTCACGTTCGTCGCCCGTCCGCTCTCCGTGGTCGCGTGCCTGGCGTGGTTCAAGGTGGGCTGGCGGGAACAGGTGTTCGTGTCCTGGGCGGGCCTGCGCGGGGCGGTGCCGATCATCCTGGCGACGATCCCGCTGGCCGCCGGTGTGCCCGGGGCGAGCCAGCTGTTCGACGTGGTGTTCGCGTTCGTGGTCTTCTTCACGTTCATCCAGGCACCGCCGCTGCCCTGGATCGCGCGGCTGCTGAAGGTGTCCACCGGTGAGGACGCCACCGACGTCGACATCGAGTTCGCGCCGCTGGACACGATCAAGGCGGACATGATGCAGGTGCATGTGCCGGAGGGCTCCCGGCTGCACGGCGTGACCATCCGCGAACTGCGGCTGCCGAGGAACTCCGTGGTGTCGCTGATCGTCCGCGAGAACGAGCCGTTCACGCCGAAGCCGGAACAGATCGTCCGCTCCGGCGACGACCTGCTGATCGTCACCAACGGCACCGACCGTCGGAAGGTGGAGCACCGCCTGCACAGCATCTCGCGCCACGGGCGGCTCGCCCGTTGGTCGCCGGAGGAGTAGGGGCGCTACTTCTTCTTGGTCGCGGTCGCGCTGGGCGTGGCCGTGCCGGACTCGGTGGCCGTCGCCGACGGAGTGGCCGCCGTGATCGGCGGCAGGCAGACGGGGCCCTCCACCGGGATGGACGGCTTCGGCGGGTTCGGGATCTCCTGGTACTTCGTCGGCACGATCACGTCGACCACATGGTCGGCGCGACCGTCGCCCTCGGTGACCGCTCCGTCGAACATCTTCTGCAGCAGCAGCACCTCAGGGCTGTCCGCGGCGTTGCCGAGGATCGTCGTCGTCTGCACCGAGCGGTCGGTGTTGTTGTAGTAGATGACCCGGAAGCCGAAGGCGAGCAGGAACTCGCGGGTCCGCTTGGCGTGGCCGCCCGCTTCTCCGCCGTTGAGCACCCGGACGGTCACCCGCTCCGGGGTGAGGGTCGAGCCGACGTCGGTCGGGACACAGGCGGTGACGCCACGCTTGGTGTCCACGCTCACCTGCTGGTAGCCCCAGTACGCCCCGTAGCCGAGGATGGCGAGGAGGATCAGCAGCGTCACCGGGGTCTTCAGGACCCGGATCACCTGTCGCACGTTCACTCCTTGACCCTCTCGGCGAGCAACAACCCGACCAAGCCTACGCCAGCTCCAGGACCCGGGCGTGCATCGTCTGGCGCTGCTGCAGCGCCGCCCGCAGGGCCCGGTGCAGCCCGTCCTCGAGGTAGAGGTCGCCCTGGTAGCTCACGACGTGCGCGAACAGGTCGCCGTAGAACGTGGAGTCCTCCTCGAGCAGTGCCTCCAGGTCGAGGGTGCGCTTGGTGGTGACGAGCTCGTCCAGGCGCACCTGCTGCGGGGCGATCGCAGCCCATTGCTTCTGCACGTAGCCGTGCTCCGGGTACGGACGGGACTCACCAACACGCTTGAAGATCACGGTTCGAGTCTAGGTGGGACCAGCGAGGTGGCGGAAAAGGGGTCTGTCCCCGTTTTCCGCCAGCTACCGGCCGGTGCCGGCGTAGACGATCGCCTCGCCGTCGGAGTCGAGGCCGAAGGCGGTGTGACCGGCGCGGACGGCGCGGTCGACGTCGTCGATGTCGACCACGACCGAGATCCGGATCTCGGAGGTGGAGATCATCCCGAT
>DAINOM010000261.1:0-3407 GCA_036735445.1 Propionicimonas sp. | reverse complement strand
CTTCGTCAAGATCAACATGGACGGGTTCAAGGACTTCATCAACGCCATCGGCGGCATCACGGTCAACGTGAACTACCGCATCCCGATCGGCGGCCAGACCGACGCCGGCATCAAGCCGGACGGCTACATCGAGCCCGGCGCCGACCAGCACCTCAACGGCCGCCTCGCCCTGTGGTACGCCCGCGGCCGCTACGGCCTGGACGACTACAAGCGGATGGAGCGCCAGCGCTGCGTGATCAACGCCGTCGTCCAGCAGACCACGCCCGACAAGGTGCTCTCGAACTACCAGGCGATCGCCTCCGCCGGCGAGAACACCATCGAGACCGACGTGCCGCGCACCCTGCTGCCGGCCCTCGTCGACCTCGGCCTGAAGGTCAAGGGCACCAAGCTGCGCAGCGTCGTGTTCACCCCGAGCACCGGTTTCAGCAGCTCCAACCCTGACTGGGCGGCCGCGCAGAAGAAGGTGCAGAAGGCCCTCAAGGAGACCAAGGCGGACGCCGAGGACGAGGCGACCGGCACCGAGACCTCCGGCACCAAGAAGAAGAAGACCAAGAGCGACGACCTGAGCAAGATCTGCGGCTACCACCCCGAGGACTAGTCCCCGGCGGGGCGTTGCCCTTCGTGACGCGCCGGCGCTCCTCAGGGAGCGGTGGGTGGATCCTCGCCAGACCTCCTCAGGGAGCGATGAGTGGATCCGTCCTGCTCAGGCGCCGTAGCCGCGACTCGCGTCCAGACGGGCGGCGATGTCCGAGCTGAGGGCGTCCAGGTCGTCGGTGCGGCCACGGGCGACGACGAGCTGCACGCCGCCGCCGTCCTTGTGGTGCAGGGTGATCCGGTCACTGCCGCGGGTCACCCGGACCACGTCCGCCCACTTGCCGGCCTGGCTGGTCGTCCGCGCCGTGATCGCATAGCCGTCCTCGTCGAGACGGACCTCGACGCGCATCGTCCCGGAGATCCACACCGACGCCAGGAACAGGCCCAGACCCAGCCCGATCACCACCAGGCCGATCACCGTGAGCGGCAGGCCGGCCTCCAGCAGGGTCGCCATCAGCATCAGCACGAGCCCCACCAGCATCAGCAGACCCGCCAGGGCCAGCGCGCGGACGGGTGGACGCTGCCGCACCTCATGCGTTGTCGACGACACTGATCCCCCCATCGGCCACGGGCGGCGAGGGTGGGATTCGAACCCACGGAGCCGTTAAGCTCGGCCGCTTTCAAGGCGGCTGCACTAGTCCACTATGCGACCTCGCCCGTCGGGTCATCTTAACGACCGCCCGCGCGGTCCGTGCAGGTTCGTGCCCGTGGCAGGCTGGAGCCATGCGCATCGCCACCGTCACCGAGCCCGGCGGACCGAAGAACCTGGTCATCGCCGAGGCACCGCGTCCCGAGGCCGGGCCGGGCGAGATCGTCGTCCGCGTGGTCGCGGCCGGGGTCAACCGGGCCGACCTGTTGCAGCGGCAGGGCTTCTACCCGCCCCCGCCCGGCACCAGCGAGGTGATCGGACTGGAGGTGTCCGGGACGGTCGACGCGATCGGCGCCGGGGTGCCCGGCTGGACGGTCGGCGACCCGTGCGTCGCGCTGCTCGCCGGCGGCGGGTACGCGGAGTACGTCGCCGTCCCCGCCGGCCAGGTGATCCCGCCGCCGGACGGGATCGACCTCGTCACCGCTGCGGGACTGATCGAGGTGGCCGCGACGGTCGTGTCCAACTTCGACCACGTCCACCTCGCGGCGGGGGAGACCGTGCTGATCCACGGCGGGACCGGCGGGATCGGCACCTTCGCCATCCAGTACGCCAAGGCGGTCGGCGCCCGCGTCCTGACCACCGCGGGGTCCGCCGAGAAGCTCGCGCTGTGCCGCGAACTCGGTGCCGACGTCGCCCTCGACTACCACGGGGACTGGGCGGCCGATGTCGCCGAGGCGACCGACGGCCGCGGGGTCGACGTGATCCTGGACGTGATCGGCGCCAAGTACCTGGAGTCGAACGTCGCTGCCCTCGCCATCGGCGGACGGCTCGTCGTGATCGGCCTCCAGGGCGGACGCAAGGGCACCCTCGACCTGAACCGCCTGCTCAGCAAGCGGGCCACCGTGACCGCGACGAGCCTGCGGTTCCGTCCGGTCGACCAGAAGGCCGCGATCTGCCGCGCGGTCGTCGAACGCGCGTGGCCGCTGGTCGCGTCCGGACGGATCACGCCGGCCCGCGAGTCCCGCTTCCCCCTCGATCGCGTCGCCGACGCCCACCGCCAGCTGGAGTCCGGCCAGAACATCGGCAAGGTGATCCTGACCCTCTGAGCGACGGGGACGGTTCTCTACTCGGTCCAGCTGGACCGAGTAGAGAACCGTCCCCGTTGGTCAGCTGCCCGTTGTTCAGCTGCGCCAGGTGCGCCAGAGGCGGGCGTACTCGCCGTTGCGCGCCAGCAGCTCGGTGTGCGAGCCGAGCTCGGCGATCCGGCCGTCGATCACCACGGCGATCCGGTCGGCGTCGTGGGCGGTGTGCAGGCGGTGGGCGATCGCGATCACCGTCCGGTCCTCCATCAGGGCCGCCATCGAACCCTCCAGGTGGCGGGCGGTGCGCGGGTCGATCAGCGACGTGGCCTCGTCCAGGACGAGCGTGTGCGGGTCGGCGACCATCAGCCGGGCGAGCGCCACCTGCTGGGCCTGCGCGGGCGTCAGGTGCGTCCGGCCGCGGCCGAGCACCGTGTCCAGCCCGTTCGGCAGCCGCTCCACCCAGTCGAGCGCATCCACGGCCCGCAGCGCATCCATGACGGCCGCGTCCACTTCCTCGCCCTCCAGGTGGCGGTCGCGGGCCAGCACGATGTTGTCGCGCACCGTCCCGACGAACACGTGGTGTTCCTGGGTGACCAGGGCCACCTCGGTGCGCAGCACGTCCAGCGGCAGGGTCATCACGTCCACGCCGCCGATGTCCACCTCGCCGGTGCGGGGACCGTTGATGCCCGCCAGCAGCCGGCCCAGCGTCGACTTGCCCGAGCCGGACGGGCCGACGATCGCCAGCCGCTCGCCCGGACGCAGGTCCAGGTCGATGCCGTGCAGCACGTCAACGCCCGGACGGTAGGCGAACCGCAGGTCGCTGCCCACGACGTCCGTGCCCTCGGGCAGCTCCGCCCCGGCCTCCCGGTCCTCCGGCACCTCGGCGACGCCCAGCAGCCGGGTGGTCGCGGCCAGGCCCACCTGCATGGTGTCGAAGACCTGGATCAGCCGGTCCATCGGCTCGACCAGGCTCTGGACGTAGATGGCGGCCGTCGTGATCTGGCCCAGCGTCACCCACCCCTGCGCGTAGCCCAGCGTGCCCAGCAGCACCACCCCGACCAGCGGCAGGTTGTAGGCGGCGTCGAGGAAGATGAAGTACAGGTTCCGCAGCGTCATCGTGTAGCGCTCGGCCTGCGCGCTCT
>DAINOM010000260.1:0-3479 GCA_036735445.1 Propionicimonas sp. | reverse complement strand
ACTTCGACCCCTGCGTCGACATCCTGTTCAACTGGCGCAACACCATCGTCAACACCCGCGCCTACGGCACCAACGCCGCGGACGTGATCAAGTACACGATCCCGTTCGTGGAGGGCCAGCGGGAGTCGGGGATCCTGAGCTGCATCAAGCACTGGCCGGGCGACGGCACCGAGGAACGCGACCAGCACCTCGTGCTGGGCGTGAACGAACTGCGGCCGGAGGAGTGGGAGGCGAGCTTCGGCGAGGTCTACCGGGCCCACATCGCGAACGGCGTGGAGATGATCATGGCCGGCCACATCGCGCTGCCCCACTACCAGAAGGAGCTCAACCCAGCCCTGACCGACGCCGACATCCTGCCCGCCACGCTCGCGCCCGAGCTGATCAACGGGCTGCTGAAGGACCGGCTGGGCTTCAACGGCGCGGTCATCACCGACGCCAGCCACATGCTCGGCATGACCTCGGCGATGCGCCGCGAGGACTACGTGCCGGCCGCGATCGCTGCCGGCTGCGACGCCTTCCTGTTCTTCAACGACCTGGCCGAGGACTTCGGCTTCATGAAGGCCGGCGTCGAGAAGGGCGTGATCAGCAAGGAGCGCCTGGACGACGCCAACCGCCGCATCCTGGGGCTCAAGGCGAAGCTGAACCTGCACCGGGCCGCGGCCCAGGGCACCCTGCTGCGCACCCCGGAGGACCTGGCCGTAGTGGGCTGCGCCGAGCACCTGGCGATGCGCGCGAACGCGGCCGACCTGGGCATCACGCTGGTGAAGAACACCCTCGACCAGTTGCCGCTGAACCCGCGCGACCACCGCCGCATCCGGATCTACCACCTCACCGGGGAAGTGGGCGGGATCACCGGCGGCGGTGAGGCGGAAATGCTCAACACCTACATCGCCGCACTGACCGAGCGGGGCTACGAGGTGACGGTCAACGACGGCACCACCCGGGTGAAGGGCCCGACGCTGCGGTACCGCGAGGAAGTGGACGCGGCGCTGATCCTGGCCGAGGTGATCGGGTACGGCGCCCAGAACAACTACCGGATCCAGTGGAAGACCGCGATGAGCAACGAGTGCCCGTGGTACGTGTGGGAAGTACCCACCTTCATGGTGAGCCACAACTTCACCACGCACCTGCATGACGCCACCATGGTCAAGTGCTACGTCAACGCCTACCACCCGAACGAGGCCAACGTCCGGGCGACCCTGGACAAGCTGGAGGGCCGCAGCGAGTTCAAGGGCACGCCGAACGAGCTGGTGTGGACCCAGAAGTGGCAGGCGAAGCTCTGAGGGCTGCCGTCCACCCGGCCGACTGGCGGCCGATCGCCGGCATGGCCGGCTGCATCGTGCTGCTGCACCTGGTCGGCTGGGGCGTGCTGGCCACCGCGGCCCCGACGGCCTCGCCCGCCGGGGCCGGCGAGGTCCTCGGGCTCGGCCTCGGCCTGACCGCCTACACCCTCGGGATGCGGCACGCGTTCGACGCCGACCACATCGCCGCGATCGACAACACCACCCGCAAGCAGCTCGCCGAGGGTGGCCGGCCGCTGTCGGTCGGGTTCTGGTTCTCCCTCGGGCACTCCACGGTGGTGTTCGTGCTGGTGGTCCTGCTCGCTCTGGGCGTGCGGTCCCTGGCCGGCCAGCTGAGTGACGAGTCCTCCCTGCTGCAGCAGGTGTGCGGGTCTCGAGGTTGAGGGGTTATGAGGGGGGTCGGAAGGGCTTGTCGTCGTCGTGTCGTCGTCGGCGGACGACTGCGGGCACGAGATTGGACGCGGTGTCGCGGTCGGTTGGAGATGGCGGCTCCGAGGGGTCGACGGCGTCGAGCGTGATTGCGGGGTCTGATGCTTCAGATGTTCGCGCTACGGGTCCTTGGGGGGCGCTCGGTGTCCACGAGGTTCGGCGGCGTCCCGTTAGGAGGGTGAACGAGAGGGAACCGGCCGACGGCACGGGAGGGACGACAGCGATGGCGATGAACGAGATCCGGCAGCAGGCACGCAAGAGCGCCGCGGAACGGGTCGCCCGGTTGCGGCAGCAGCGGGCGGACCTGGTCAAGAAGCAGGAGGAGCTGTCGGCCACGGTGATGACCGCGCTGGCCGAACGCGACGCAGTGATCGCGGACGCCGAACGGCGGGCGGGCGCGGCCCTCAAGGAGCTGGCGTCCAGCGGCCTGAGCCTGGCGCAGGCAGCCCAGTGGTGCGACCTCGTCGACAAGGACGCCGCACGACTGGTCAAGCTCGCCGCCCAGCCGACCAGCGCCGAGGGCGCCTCGACGGCGAGGGAAACCGTCAGTGGTGACCGGTAGCTTCCGGAGCATCGGGAGGTCGAGGAGGACCATCATGACGACGTCAACGGACTACCCGTTCCGAAGCGGCCAACTCCGCCGAGCGGGCGTGCTCATGAAGTTGCCGCGGGTGGTGATCGCCGCGGTGGTGTGGCTGCTGGTCATCGAAGCCCTGCCCGGCCCAGCAGCGTGGGGCGTCCTGGCGATCGTCGTCGTCGGCGCGGTTGCCGGGGTCGTCGCCGAACCGGTGATCATCCGCCTGGTGTGGTGGGCGCGCCGCCCCTCGACCCCACTCGCGGTCCCCGGCGACCCGGGGGCCCGCGTCCTGGTCATCGGTCGACGGGCCGGCGGCATCGGGCAGGCCGGACGCCGCCACCTCGTCGTCCCGGTGACCTGGATCGGACGGAGTGACCTACCCGCGCTGCTCACCCGAGCGCGGCAACGTCAGCTGGTGTCGGCGGGACGGTTCGATGTCGCCTACCAGTGGTTCACCTGGCCGTCGCAGGTGCTCGGCTCATTTGTGAACGGATTCGCCCACGGCGCGTCCGGGCTCCCGCTGATCGGGTTCGCCTGGCGGATGCGCTTGGTGGTCGCCGGCATCGCGCTCTGGCAGACGGGCGTCGCCGGCCGGCACGCGGCCACCGTGGGGATCGCCGTGGTGATCGGACTGTCGTACCTGCTGCCGTGGACGCGTGCCCGCCATGAGCGCTTGGTCGCGCAGGCGCTCGCGGACCTCGAACGGCGGTCGGCCAAGGACGCCGCGCCAGCGACGCGGCGTCCGGTTGTGCTGCCCGTCCGGCCTACCGCGACCCACGTCGGACGCCGATCCTGCACGCCTGCGCGGCGGCGTGGCCCTGAGCCCTGCGGACGGAGGCGCTCGCCCGCGCGCTTGGTGACTTGTACGGGCGAAGGGAGTCTTGGGCGTGCCCACGATCCGAGGACTTCTGGAAGGAAGGGATCACGATCATGACCGAAGCGCAGATCCCCATCGAGTCGATCGCCAAGGTCGACCTCCTGCTTGGGCAGGCGACCATGCTGACTGCTGACCGTTGGGACGACCTGGCCGCGATGATCCACGAGGCGATGGGGATCTCGCTGTTGATGGCGGCCACTCACCCGTCGAGCCGGCCCGTGGACCTCCGTAGAGAGTTTAAGAACCCCTGCCCACACCTGAAAACCCTGTCTTTGCGCAGGTCACGGGGCTTCTA
>DAINOM010000259.1:0-3544 GCA_036735445.1 Propionicimonas sp. | reverse complement strand
ACTTCGCCCGCGAGGTGGCCGCGCCGCAGGGCTTCCCGATCCACGACGGCCTGCTCAACGAGCGCGGTTGGTCGCTGGTGTTCAACCGGATCAGCGAGATGACCCCCTGCCAGCTGGTCGACCTGCGCGGAAAGGGCCCCTGGAGGCCGTCCTGAGCGGTCGGGGACGAACGGGGGAAACGGTTCCGCTGGTCCGCAGATCTCGGCGATGGCGGCCGTTCAGCGAAGCGGACCGAGAGAGGAACCGTCCCCGTCAGACCAGGGTCAGCACCACGGTCGAGCCCTTGGGCGCCATCTGTCCGGCCCCGGGCGTGGTGCTCCACACCCTCTCGCCGAGATAGTGCTTCTCGACCTTGACCTTGAAGCCGGCCTTTTCGAGGGTCTTCTTGGCGTCGCTCGCACTGAGTCCACCGACAGGGGGCACCGCGATCATCTCGGGGCCCTTCGAGACGGTGAGGGTGACGGTGCCGCCGCGCTCGAGGGTGCCGTTCTTGGGGTCCTGGGCGGCCACGCTGCCGGCGGGGATCTTGGAGCTGAACACGTCCTCGGGCGCCCGGGCCACATTGAGCTTCAGGCTCTCGAAGTACGCCTTGGCGTCTTCGAAGGTCTTGCCGACGACGCTGGTGATCTTCACCGGCGGAGGACCGATGGAGATGTTGAGGCCGACGGCCGTCCCCGGCTTGACCGACTTGCCGGCTTCGATCGTGCCGTTCACGACGAGTCCGACCTCGATGTTCTCGCTGTAGACGTCCTTGTCCTTGCCGCGGGTCAGATGCGCCTCGATCAGGGCGGCCTCGGCGGCCTCGGGGGTCTTGCCGGACAGGGACGGGACCGCGTAACGCTCCTGCCCCTTCGAGAGGTAGGCGACGACGGTGCCGCCGCGCAGCACGCGGTCGCCCGCCGCCGGGTTGGTGCGGGTCACCTGGTTGACCGGGATGGTCTCGCTGAACTCCTGCTGGAAGTCCACGAGCAGCCCGTGCTTGGCCGCGAGCTGCAGCGCCGCGTCCTGGGTGAGGTTGTCGAAGTCGGGAGTGGTGATGAACCGTCCGGCCAGGAAGTACCAGGCGCCGACACCGAGCACGGCGGTGACGAGCAGCAGGAGCGCCAGCGAGACGGCGCCCCGGCGCCGCTTGCGCGCCTGGCGCTGCTGCAGCGGGACGGCGGCGGGGCTGGGCAGCGGCAGGCTGTCGTAGTAGGGCATGCCGTCCGCCGCGCCCGGGTGGCTGGGGCTCATCGGGGTGGACGGGGTGAAGCGCAGGGTCGCCGTCCGCTGGACCTCGTCCAGGTGACCGGCGACGGCCGGGACCTGCACGGTTAGCTGGGTGGCGGTGTCCAGGCTGGTCTCACGCATCCGCGCGGTGAGCAGAGGGTCGTCCATCACCCCGAGTTCGATCGCCTCGCGCGCCTGGCGCAGGTGGTCGAGCAGCACCTTCGCGTCCGCCGGACGGTCGGCCGGCTGCCGGGCCGCCGCGGCCATGACGAGCGCGTCCAGGTAGGGCGGGACGCCGGAACGCGTGTCCCGCCACTGGGCGGGCGCGCTCGCCGAGGGCGCACTGATCGTGTTGTGGACGTGGCTGTACGCCACCTGGATCGGCGTGTCCCCGGTGTGCGGCTTCTTCCCGGTGAGCATCTCGAACAGCAGGACCCCGAGGGCGTAGACGTCGCAGCGGGTGTCGGCATGGCCATGGGTGACCAGCTCGGGCGCGATGTACGAGACGGTGCCGATCAGCATGCCCTGGGCGGTCGCGGTGTGCGCGGTGACGGCGCGGGCCAGCCCGAAGTCGGCCACCTTGATCTGGCCGCGGGTGGAGATCAGGACGTTCTCGGGCTTGAGGTCACGGTGGATGATGCCGGCTTCGTGGGCCGCGGCCACCGCAGCCGTCACCGGGATGATCAGGTCGAGCACGCGCTGCGGCTCCAGTGGTGCCTCGCGGGTGATCAGGTGGCGCAGGGTCGATCCCTCGACGTACTCCATCACCATGTAGGGACGGCCGGCGTCCATGCCCTGGTCGAAGACGGAGACCACGTTGGGGTGCGAGAGGCGGGCGGCGGCGCGGGCTTCCCGGTCGAAGCGGCTGGAGAAGTCCTGGTCGCTGCCGAGGTTGTCGTGCATGACCTTGACCGCAACAGTGCGCGTGAGTCTCCGGTCGGTGGCGAGGTACACCGTTGCCATGCCGCCGCGGGCGAGCTTGCGGAGGATCTCATACCGACCGTCCAGCACGTGCCCCAGGAGGGGGTCGGTGTTGCTCATGGTCGTCACTCGTGGCTCCGGACAAGTCGGGGAAGTAGGCCGTCCAGACCTAGAGGCGATTGTAGGTGCGCTCGACAAGTTCATCGTTGTCAACGCGCCGTGGCCGTAGGCTGGACAGGTGACCGCGCTTCTCGGACTGTCGACCCGGCTGGGACTGGCCCGCCTGCTGTTGATCACCGGTGCCGGGCGCGAACGGCCCGAACTGGCCGCGTTCGTGGACGCCTGTTTCGCCGGTGGCGTCGACATCATGCAGCTGCGCGACCCCAGCGCGGACCGTGCGGAACTGCTCAGTGCCCTCACCCTGATGCGGGAGGCGGGACACCGCTACCAGGGACTGGTCAGCGTGTACGAGTCGGTGTCGCTGGCCGAGGAGTTCCAGGCCGACCTGCTGCACCTGCCTGAGCGCGGCGAGCGCGCGAAGAGGGCGCGCCGGCACCTGCACCAGTGGGCGTTGATCGGACGGTCGTGTCACTCGCGCGACCAGGTGGACGCCGCCCTCGCCGACCCCGACGTGAACTACCTGACCGTCGGACCCGTCTTCGCCGGCCTCACCCCCGACTCCGGCCTCGAGCTCGTGCGGTACACCACGACGGTCGCCCCGCCCTCGGATCCGTCCGCCAAGCCGTGGTTCGCCGTCGGCGGGATCACCGCGGCCACGCTCGACCAGGTGCTCGCCGCCGGCGCCAAGCGGATCGCCGTCTCCCGCGCGATCACCGCCGCCCACGACCCCGAAGCCGCCGCGATCGCCCTCAAGGACCGCCTCCGCGCCGCCTGGAACGCCGATCCCGCCATGCAAGCCCTCACCCTGGAGCTCTTCCGCCACTGACCCGCCCCAGCGTTGGTGGAGCCCGTCGAGACCCGCCTTGTCGGTCCCTGAGGAGGTCGCTCTGCGACCGTCACGAAGGGCCGCCCCAAGCGCTGGTCGAGTCCCTCGCTACGGTTGGTTGAGCGTGTCGAGACCCCTGTTGGGGGTTGTGGATAAGTGTCCGACTTCGTCCGAGGTGTGTGGATAGGTGGGGTTGGGTCTGCCGGGTGGGTTGGTTGGTGTGTCAGACTCCTGACACCCCCAGGAGGACGCCATGGTCTCTCGTTCCGGCCGGTACGCGGTGAGCGTGCTGGTGGCTTGTGTGCTGTTGGCCGGCTGCCAGCCGGCCAATACCCCGTTGCCGGCGCCGACGCCGAGTTTGCGGTGTACTCCGGAGGCTGGTGGTGCCGAGTATGACTGCACGCCGTACGAGTACGACGACATGGTCGCCAAGGACAAGCTGTACGCCGAAGCCGAAGCCGTCTACCG
>DAINOM010000258.1:0-3546 GCA_036735445.1 Propionicimonas sp. | reverse complement strand
CGCGCAACCCGCTGACCCGCACGCTGAAGGCGTCCTATCCGATGATCTTCGAGGTGGCGGTGTACATCTCGAACCGGCTGGCCGACCGGCTCGGGATCCCGATGGTCGACGAGGAGATCGCCTACATCGCGATCCACGTGGGGGCGCGGCTGGAGCGGAACCGGACCGACGACGCCCCGCCGACCGCGACGATCGTGTGCCCCGGCTACCACGACCTGCACAGCCTGCTGCGCTCCAGCGTGGACCGGTCCCTCGGCAAGGCCATCGAGGTCGTGCGGGTGGAGACGCGGGCGGACCCGGACTGGGCGTCGATGGACTCGGACCTGATCCTCACCACGATCGCCCCGCCGCAGCACAGCGACCGGATCGTGACCATCCCGCTGTTCCTCTCCGACGCGGACGTCGAGCGCGTGCAGGCCGCGGCCCGGCGCGTGCGCAGGACGCGGCGGCTGGCCCGCCTGCGCGCCGAGCTGGAGAAGTACTTCGCCCCCCGGTCCTTCGTGCGGGATCTCGACGCCGGCGCGGGCGAGGAGGCGATCATCCACCGCCTCGGCGCGCTGCTGATCGCCGAGGGCGTCATCGACGAGAGCTACGTCGAGCGGAGCATCGAGCGAGAGCGGATGTCGTCCACGGCGTTCACCGAGTCGCTGGCCGTGCCCCACGCCCTGAGCATGACCGCGACCCGGACGGCGATCGCCATGGGCATGGCCGACCGGCCGATCCCGTGGGGAGAGGGCCACGTCCAGGTGGTGGTCATGGTGGCGTTCTCCGAGAGCGACCGCGCGGCGTTCCAGACGGTGTTCGAGCAGCTGGTCGAGGTGTTCAGCGAGCGCGACAGCGTCCAGCGCCTCGTCCACAAGGGCACCGATCTGCCCGCCTTCCTGGACGAACTCGTCGCCGTCATCGACGGCTGAGCAATCCTCCGGGTGAACGGAAAAGGACCTGTCCCCTTCCGTTCACCCCCACGTCATCCCGTTCACCCCCACGTCATCCCGGTCACCCCTTACGTCATCCCGGCGAACGCCGGGATCCCTGCACCCGCGTGGCGACGCGTCCCGGGACGGCAGGTCCGGCTCAGGCCTCGGCGGCCGAGATCAGGGCGTACAACTCCTCGGGGGTGGCGGCTGCGGCGAGCCTGGCCACCTCGTCGGCGTCGGAGAACAGGACGGCGATCTGGCCGAGGATGTCGAGGTGCTCACCGTCCCGGCCGGCGATGCCGACGACGAAGGTCGCCGGGTGACCGCCCCAGTCGACCCCGCCGTCGTAGCGGACGACGGAGATGCCCGAACCCAGCACCGCGTCCATGGTCTCGAACGTGCCGTGCGGGATCGCCAGCCCGTTGCCCATGAACGTCGACACGGACCGCTCCCGCTCCTGCATCGCCTCGAAGTAGGCCGGCGTCACCGCGCCGGCGGCGACGAGCAGGTCGGTGGCCTCCCGCATCGCCTCCTCCCGGGTGGCCGAGCCGGCGTGGATGCGCACCAGCTCCGGGGTGAAATACGTGCTAGTCGTCACGCGGGCTAGCCCCCCCCTTGATCGTCGGTCGGTGTCGGCAGCGTCATCCAACGTAGCGGATCGGAGGACGAACATCGAGAAGTCCAACGATACCGTCGCCCGACCGGTTGGTTCCTTCGAGCGAGCTGACGTGAGGATCCCGCGCGCAATCAAGTCAGCAAGTGCAAACGCGCGCCGCGTTCCGGCCCCGTCGCAAATCTAGCGGGGCCGGAACGAAGTGTCTCGACTTACGCTTGACGTCGACGCGCGACGAACTTCGTCGAAGCGTCAAAGCGTGCGGCGGCATTTCTTCGCGCAAGCAAAGAACCTAGCAAACTACCCTGAACTGAACAGCCGTGCCATTCAGTCCACCGATCTTCATCCACCGTCCGGAACTTCCGCCCAGGGCATAGTTGATCCAGCGCATCGAGCTCTGGGACCACGTATACTCCTGGAGCGTGCACTTGCTCGGAATGTAGATCATGTCGGTGTCGGCCCAGCCGTACTTCGTCTTGCTGTTCTGGCCGGCGAGCAACGTACCGAGTCCGCTGCCGCATGAGGTCTCGCTGGCCGCGTCGCGACAGATGCTGAAACTCCTCGTTCCACCGTTGACAAAGACCCCGTCATTCAGGGCAGCTTCCGCGGCGGTCGTGGACATACCTGTCGCGATTAATGCGACTCCTATGCCGGTGGCACCTCGCACGACCATGCTCAGAGGTACCTTCTTTAGGTTGGGGGTGCGGGCCATTTCAATCCTTTCTCGGCGATGAGAGGCACGGCATCTCGAAAGCTACCGGACGATGAGAGAGCGGTCAATGGTCCGCGCAACACTCGTACACTTTGCCACAGTCCGTTGCAGTGACCCAAGGAGCAAAATGCCTAGTTGGGCTATGTAGGCGTCACTGGGATAGCAGGCAAAAAGGACTGCAGGCCCACGACCGGCAGCCGAACGTCCTGCGGCGGCACGGGACCCGGCGTCGTCCGCGCCGCGAGGGCCTGGACACTCGCGCCGGCCAGGGCGGCCGCCACGGTGGTCAGGCCGGCGGCCAGCAGCGTCCCGCAGATGCCGGCGAGGACGTCGCCCGAGCCCGCCTGCGCCGTCCAGGCCGATCCGGGGAGGGCGAGGTGGAGCCGGTCGTCCAGCGGACTGGCGACGTACTGGGTGGCGCCCTTCAGCAGCACCGTGCAGCCCGTACGGTCCACCGCGGCGCGGACGGCGGCGAGCGGGTCGGCCGCCACCGTTGCCCGCTCGACGCCGAGCAGCCGGGCCAACTCACCGGCGTGGGGGGTCAGCAGCACGGCGGCATGCCCGCGCGCAGGCAGATGGCGCAGCCCGTCCGCGTCCACGAGGACGGGGTCCCCGGACGCCACCGCGCGGGCCACCGCACCGCCGTCCTCCCGGTCGCCCCAGCCCGAGCCGAGCACGAGCGCCTGCACGCGTCCCGGCGCGGCGACCACGTTCGGGAAGCGGTCCAGCACCCGGGAGGCGGCTTCAGCCGGTCCGAGGTAGCGGACCATCCCCGCGCCCGCAGCCACCGCTCCGGCAGCGGTCAGCACGGCGGCTCCCGGGAAGTGGACGGAGCCGGTGTCCAGCCCCACCACGCCACGGGAGTACTTGTCGCTGCGCGCGTCCGGCACCGGCCAGACTGCCGCCAGGTCGGCAGGCTCCCACTGGGACACCGTCGGTTCGGGCAGCTCGATCCCGATGTCGACCAGCTCGACCTCGCCGCACTCCGACCGCGCCGGCTCGAGCAGCTGGCACAGCTTGTACCCGCCGAAGGTGACCGTGAGGTCGGCGGTGAAGTGCGGCTCGTCGGCGAACGGCGGCTCGGGCGCCAGCCCGGACGGCAGGTCGACCGCCACCACCGGCACGCGCCGCTCCCTGCAGGCGGACGCCAGTGCGGCTACCGGCGCTGCCAGCCCCGGACGCGAGCCGATGCCGGCCACGCCGTCCACCACGCAGCGCTGCGCGCCGAGGTCGGCGAGCGCCGCGGCGGCGTCCACCTCGCGGCCGCCGGCGGCCAGGAACTCCGCCCAGCCGGCCTCGTGGAC
>DAINOM010000257.1:0-3551 GCA_036735445.1 Propionicimonas sp. | reverse complement strand
TCAACGGGCTCCCCGGTGGGGTGCTGAGCCACCATCAGGAGCGCGATCCCCATGGCCTCGTGGAGGTTGGCGGTGGTGTCGCTCCAGTCGTCGGGGCCAAGCATGATGGCCTGCCCGAGCAGGAGATCCACCTTGGCAATCGAGTCGGTGGGCATCGGCCGTGCGGTCATGACGTGAATCCCTTCCTTCCAGCTGTTCGGACGCCGTGGGCTCGCCCACGACTCCCCGCTCCCCCACACGAGACCGCCGGCGCCGCGAACCGCCGCTGTCCACACACCTGCTGAACATCGCGAGGCGCCCGGGCGCACGCACGGCGTCCGACTGATGCGCACTGTCGTCGCGGGTCCGGACGCTCGGGCGCACTCAGCGGAACACGCCGGACGTCGCTCGCCAGTGCCTCACGGATGAGACGTCCCTCGTGCCCGGCGGTCCAGGGCAGCAGATAGGTCAGCCCGACCGCGACCAGGATCCCGATTGTGGCGTGGTACTGGCCGGCGCCGAGGCTCTGCCAGCCAGCGATGCCGGCCACCACGAGACGGATCCTCCAGGCGAACCCGACCAGCGGCAGCCGAGCGATACCCCTTGCGAACCCCCCGACGAACGCAGCCAGCACCTGCCACGGCCACGTGAACCACTGGTAGGCGACGTCGAGAGAACCCGCCGTCACCAACTGGCGTCGGCGGGCCATAGCCAGCAGCTCCGGCAGGTCTGCCCTGCCGACCCACGCCACGGGGATGACGAGGTGGCGGCGTCCGGCCTGCCCGATCGCCTCGACCGGTCGAGTGGTGACAAGAACGCGGAGCTGCGAGTCGCCGGACATCACGATGGGTGGCGTCGGCTGGGTCGCCCACCAAAGCGCCCGCACCACGACCGGCTCGGCCACGATCGCGGCCACAGTGCCTCCCACGACGAGCACCAGGACGATCCACGCCGCGAGGCCGGGCAAGGCGTCGATGACCACCAACCACAGCAGGGTGGCGATCGCCACCCGCGGAACCTTCACCAGCGCTCCCGCTCGGCGCAACCGAACCGAACGAAGCGGGCAGCCGATGCTCGTCGTCATGATGGTCCTCCTCGCGCCCTTGGCCACGAAGCTACTGGTCGGCTCCGACGGTTTCCGGAGGCCGCGACTCGCCCGAGGCGAGCCTCACCAGCCGACCGGCGTCCCTGGTCGAGAGTTCACACCACCGGGACGCCTCGAGCACGCTCAACCCGGTGGCCAGCAGTGCGGTCAGCGCCTTGCCGGCCCGTCGCTCGGAGTCGACGACCAGGGCGTCGCGTTCGGCGAGCGCCGTCATCACCGCGGACGACAGCTCCTCCTGCTGCCGGACCAGGTCCGCACGCTGCTGCCGCAACCGTGCCACGCGTTCCGCAGCGCTCCTCCGCGCCTGCTGCCGGATCTCGTTGATCGCCATCTCTGTCGCCCCTCCCCAAGGCCGCCGGCTGTGTCCCGGCTCACCCTCCCTAACGGGGCAGCCCTCCGTCTGGTGGACGCCGGGGGTCACCCGGTTCAGGAACGCATGTCGTCGTGCAGGCGGACGCTCGAGAGCTCGATGCTGCCGTCGTTGAGCAGCCAGTAGTGCAGCCGCCGCGCGGACGGGGTCTTGACCTGCAGCGAAACCCGCCAGCACGTGGCGCCGTCCTCCCGCACCCGAGGCGGATCATCGCCGCCCGGCCCCGACCGCAACTGGTGCGCCTCCAGACCGGCCAACTCGTACACGCGGCCGGTGAGCACCTCCACGATCACGTCCACGACCTTCGACCGTGCCACCCCTTCGACCTCGGCCCACGAGTCGAAGAAGCCGAGGCCTACGCTCCACGGCGCTAGTGGCAGCTCGTCCTTCTGCTCGGCCGGGACACGTCGCGCCCACGCCTGCTCGACCTCGAACGCCAACTGTCTGATCGGGTCGCTGAACAGGGCCTCGTCGTTCAGCGAGCGTCCCAGTTCGCCTTCGGCCCGGGTGAGGCGTGCCTGCAGGGCTTCGCTCCGGCGGGTCTCCTTACGCACCGCGGTCCGTAGCGCCCCCAGCTCTCTCCGCGCCTGCCGGGCGGCCTCCCGCTCCCGCTGCAGTTCCTGCAGCAGTGCGTCCCGTTCGATCGTCAGGGAATCCAGCGCCTCGGCGTCCGCGCGTACACCCCCACCGCTGGGTAGCGAGGCGGGTGCCGGCGGCGTCCGGGACGAAGGCACGGCCGCCAAGGGAGGCGCCACCACGGCAGGCGGCTCGGCGGCCAGGCTCACCAACGAGTCCTCGTCCTCGGCCGGGGACAGCAGCCACGGCGGGCCCCCGATCAGGATGCTGGGCGCCGGGAGGGGCACATCGTCGACGCTGACATCAACCAGCGACAACTGCCAGTCCTCGGGCGACTCACCCCGAGCCAGCACGCGGGCGACCACGACCTCGCCCTCGCTGATCAGGGTGCGCAGGTCCACCAGCCGCGAAGTCACCACCACCCCGCCCGGTTCGATGACGACCGGGAAGTCCGGGAACAGCTCGACGACACAAAGGGCCCGCTCCACCGACTTGGTCAGCCCGAGGACGACGCTGCCCACCTGATAGCCCGAGAGGGCGTCCCCTGCAGCGACCAGCATCGGCGAGACATCGATGCGGCGGCTGTCCAGGTCGAGGGTCCCGGCGATGGCCATGCCCTTGGTCAGGACGCAGGCCTCGTCCACGTCGGGAGCGACCAGGTCGGTCCACACCGATCCCATGCCGGCCCCCCGCGTCAGCTGGACCAGACCGCGGCCGGCCGTCACCCCCAGCACCCGGCCCTGCACGGACGCCGACCGCTGGGCGGGAGCCGCGAACGACCCGCCTGCCCGGACCGCACGCATCGCATCCGTGGTGAGCTGGGCGATCGCCGCTTGCCCGTCGGCGGGCCCGTAGACGAACCGTAGCGGGGCCGAGTACGGGTCCCGGGTCCACCCGTCTCCCGGCGGGTACACCCGCGCCGCTCCCCCGTAGACGTCGCACATCTCCGGCATCTGCTTGGTGAACGCCCAACTGATGGGCCCCGTCGGCATCTCACACAGGTCCGCCAGCCCGCGCAGGTTCTCGGCGAGGTCGCCGACCAGCAACTCCAGCAGCTTCGCTCGGTGCTCCGGAGTGTCTGCAAGGCGCAGCGGCGACAGGCGAGCGTCCCTCCGCCACCCGTCCCCGGGCGGATAAACCCGGCAAGCACCCCTGAACGCGCTGAAGGGCCGACCCAGCCGGTCGGTCAGGACGTTCGTCAACTGGTGCGGTACCACCATGATCTCGGCCCGGTCCCCCGCCCGCGCCGCCAACTCCGCGACCGGCACGTACGGCTGCGACTGGCCGACGTCGGTGGTGACCAGGACCACCGAGGTCGTGCGCGCCGGATCCAGGATCCGCTGGGCAAGCAGCCCGACAGCGAAACCATCGCCAACCAGTTCCGCGGACGCGACGACAGGCGCGCTCACCTGCGGCGCGTTCGATCGTCTCTGCCTCGCCACCACGGTCCCCCTGTCGTTCGCCCTTACACCCTACCCACGGCCCCCGACAGCCCTGCCTCCACTCGCAGCCGCCCGGCAC
>DAINOM010000256.1:0-3576 GCA_036735445.1 Propionicimonas sp. | reverse complement strand
GGTGTAGCCGAGGTCCATGTAGCCGAGGAACCCCTTGTTGACCAGCTCGAAGTCGTCCGAGCGCTCGGCCGGCTTGCGGACGTACGGCGGGATCGCGTTGCCGGCCGGCCAGTTCTCGCTCAACCCGGCGAACATCGGGTAGCGGCCGGACAGGTGCTCGTCCAGCGCGCGCATGAACATCCGCTTCTTGCCCAGCGGCAACTGCCACAGGAACCGCATCAGCAGCTTGCTGGAGTCGTCGTCGCGGCTCAGCACCTCCCACAGCTGCCGGGTGAACTTCGCGCCGAGCTCCGGTTGCCGGAACTCCCAGGCCACCGCCTCCATGCCGTCCGCGGTGAACAGCTCCCGGAACGCCCGGGGGTCGGCGACGAGGCGCCGCTCGAGCAGGCCGAGCTGGTTGGTGAACGACGGCGTGGTCACTGGATGATCTCCGCGTCACAGGTGGCCTTGACCCGGGTGATCCGGGCCTGCAGTTCCGTGGTCAGCTCCAGGCCGTCCAGGGCGTCGGGACGCATCCTGCCGACGGTCTGCGGGTTCCCGTCCACCACGATCGTGGCCTTCTCGAAGAGCGCCGGGAGCTCCTGGTAGCAGGTCGCGCAGTCGTTGCATCGAGGCAGGTCGTCCACATCGAGCCAGATCGGCCGGTCGGTCACGGCCGTCGCCGCCGGGGCCGGTTCCTCGGCCGGTGCGGCCATCGGCGCCCCGAACAGGCCCAGGTGCAGCGGGCCCCCGGCCGGCGCGCCGCTGGCCGTGGCGAGGTCGGCCATGGCCTTGGCGATCACGTCGAGCGCGGACTCGCGAGCGTCGATCGCCTCGCCGTAGCGCGCCGTCCACTCGTTCACCTCCACGCGGTGCCGCGCCGCCAGGACGGTCTCCGACTGCCCGGCGAGGAACTGCAGGGTCTGCCAGTTGCGCCGACGGTCCTCGACCAGGGCGACGATGCTCGGCGAGCACGCCATCTTCACGAGCCGCCGCCGGCGGTCGGTGGTGTAGACGAACGGCGTCCGGCCGGTGCGCTGGTGCACGGGCAGGTCGACGTACTCGGAGATCGGCACCGCGCCGGCCTCCTCGTGGGTCGCCAGCCAGCGGAACTGCTTGGCGAACCGCACCTCGCCGAGGGCGAAGTCGGCGGGCGTCAGCGGGATCGTCAGCAGCTGCAACTGGCCGCGCTCGTCGCGGTAGGTGAGCGAGGTCTCCGTCCACAGGCCGTCGGGCTCGGGGTTGCCGTCGAGGCTGAACCGCTCGGCCAGCGTGGCGCCCTTGCGCGGGTCGTGGACGAACAGCGGGTGCATCCGGCTCTCCACGGCGAGCCGCGAGCGGGCGTTGGCCAGGTCCTCGGCCATGCCGTTCTCGGTGTCGCAGGGCGCGTAGGCGATCATCAGCGCCGCGCCCTCGGAGTACCCGATCAGGTCGGCGGACGCCCGCAGGAAGTGGCCGTGGAACGCCGTCGCCGTCGAGCAGACGAACACGTGCGGGTGGAACGCGGCCAGCAGGCCCAGCTCCTTGCGGGACTCCTGCTTGCCGCCGTGGGCGCTGCCGTAGCGGGCGAGGTCGGCGTCCTGGCCGGCGAAGCTCGCCGTGGACGCCTGGCCGCCGGTGTTGGAGTACCCGCCGGTGTCCAGCACGAGCGACTTGATCGGGGTGCCGCCGGCCAGCACGCGCGACATCGCGCCGAAGCCGATGTCGAACGCCGCGCCGTCGCCGCTGATCGTCAGCACGACGGGCACCAGGGCGCGCTCCTCCGGGGTGAAGTCGCGCCAGGAGAGCGTGGCCAGGGTCGCGTCGTGTAGTTCAGTGTCATACGCGCCGGCCAACTCCAGCCGGGCGACGCGCAGCGCCCGCACCTCGCCGACCAGGCCGGAGACCAGCCCTTCGTAGATGCCCATCGCGAGCGGCTGCGCGTCCTGGAACAGGCCGTTCACCCACGGGTCGAGGTAGGGCGAGAACGGGACGGTGGACGCGTACACGCTCGAACACCCGGTGGAGTTCGCCACCACCGTCGGGGACGGGCCGTCGCCGGTCGGGCCGGACTCGTACAGGTACAGCCGGCGCTCGAGTTCGGCGATCGTCCCGGCCACCCGCGCGCGCCGGGCGCCGTCCGGGAGTTTGGCGACGAGTTCGGCGAGGGCGTCCAGCGTGCTGTCCAGCTCGCGCAGGTGCGCCTGGCGGCGGTCCTCGCCGATCCGGTGGCTGAGCGCGTTCAGCAGGTGGATCGCGGTCACCTCGCCGCAGCCGCGGCAGGCGCCGTGGCCGCCGGTCATCGAGTAGTAGTCCGCACGGTTCAGGAGGATGCGCTTGATGTCGCCGCCGGGTGCGGTGGCGTCCGCGGCCAGCCGGGACGGCGAGTCGGGCAGCTTCGTCAGCCGCTCGAACCGGGTCGCCAGCATCTCCAGCAGCACGTCGTCCTGGTCGGCGGACGACAGCGCGTCCGGTCCGCACACCTCGATGCACTGCAGGCAGCCCGTGCACTTCCACGGGTCGACCACGGCCGAGAACAGCACGCCGCTGCCCGGCTCGGACTTCTCCGCGGCGTCGAACAGCGGCCGGGTCCGGGCCACCGGGAACGCCGCGACCGCGGCCAGCACCGCCTCCAGCTGGCCGGATGGCAGCTGGTCGTCGGGCAACGTGGCTGCCGCGGCGCGGGCCACGGCCGCCAGGTCGGTGGCCGCCGAATCGGCCCGGTAGCCCTGCCGGACGGCCTCCGCCCACGCCGGCACCAGTCCGTACCAGGCCGCGCGCTCCGGCTCACCCAACGTGGCGGCGTCGACCGCGGCGAAGAGCAGGTCGCCGAGCTCGTGGCCGGTGTTCGGGATCGCGTTGTCGGGGCACGCCAGCGCGCACTCCAGGCAGGCCGTGCAGGACGCGGGGTCGAAGACCGGCACCGTGCGCCGGAAGATGCCCTTGTTCTTCGCCGCGCCCGTGCCGACCGGGATGAACAGCCCGGTGCCGGGCAGGACGGGCGCCTCGTCGATCGTCCCCTCCCGGAACGGCCGGGCCAGCATCTCCTCGTAGTAGCCGGGGTCGAACAGCCCGCTGGTGCGCTCCCGGGAGACGGACGGGGTCATCGCGACCGACAGCGAGTCGCGCACGCCGGCGAGGATCGGGTCGGCCTCGACGGCGGCGAAAGCGGGCTCGGCGTAGTCGACGACGACGGCCTGCATCCCGTCCCGGATCACGGCCAGGTTGGCCTCGATCACGGTCTCGCCGCGGCGGCCGAACTTGCGGCCCAGCTCGGCGCGCACCTCGGCCTCGATCTCCGCCGGCCCGCCCTGCACACCGACCTGGCCGAGGATCGCGCCGATGAACGCGATGCCCATCATCCGGGTCTCCAGCTCCGGGTTGGGGGCGTGGGCACGGGCGATCGCGAAGGCGTCCAGCACCAGGAATCGGATGCCGCGCTCGCGGATGGCGCGCCGGGCGAACGCCGGCAGCTCCCGCCACACGTCGACCGGCTGCCGGTCGGACTGCATGATCAGCGTGCCGCCGGCGACCAGGCCCTTCAGCGGGTTGGTGTGGGAGAACACCTGGTGGTCGGGGCAGACCACGAGCTCGACGTCCTCAAGCTCTGCGTTGGTG
>DAINOM010000255.1:0-3628 GCA_036735445.1 Propionicimonas sp. | reverse complement strand
CCTCCGCACCGCTGGTCGTCGGCAGCCTGGTGTTCACCGACCCGACCGCGACCGATGGGGGCAAGACCCTGGTCACGACCCAGGGCACCTGGACCGTCGAGGCCGACGGCACCGTCCGGTTCGGCCCTGCGGACGGCTTCAGCGGGCCGACCGACGCCGTGCCCTACCGGATCTCGGACAGCAACGGAACCACCGCGACCGCACAGCTGGTGGTCACCGTGGGGACACCTCCGACGGCGACAAACGACACCGCCACCACACTGCAGAACGCCCCCGTCCTGATCGATCCCCTGGCCAATGACGTGGCCGGCGCCTCCGGCACGTCCGGCACGCTGGCGCCGACCTCGGTGCAGTTCACCTCCCCGGACGCCGTCGCCGGCAGGAAGACGCTGGACGTGCCCGGCGAGGGCAGCTACAGCATCGACGGGATGACCGGCCAGATCACGTTCACACCGCTGCCGTCCTTCTCCGGCCCGGCCACCCCGGTCTGGTACGAGGTCACCGACTCCTTCGGCAACTCCGCAGCCGCAACCATCGCGGTCACGGTCACCCCGGTGCAGCCGACCGCGGCCGACGACACCGACCACACGCCGTTCCGGACGCCGGTGACCACCCCGGTGCTGGGCAACGACAGCGCGGGCGACCTGTCCGCCCCACTGGTCGCGGGCAGCGTGGTGCTGACCGACCCGACCGCCACCGACGCGGGCAGGACCCTGACCGTTGCGGGCGAGGGCGTGTACCACGTGAACGGCGACGGCTCGGTCACCTTCACCCCCGAGGCCGGCTTCTCCGGGGCGGCGACCCCGGTCGACTACCAGGCGGCCGACGCCAACGGCACCACCGCGAGCGCGACCCTGACGATCACCGTGGGCGCCCCGCCGGTCGCCAACCCCGACATCGCCGCAACGCCGCAGGACACCGACGTCACCGTCGACCTGCTTGGCAACGACACCGCGGGCACGGACGGTGCAGCCGACCCGGGCTCGCTGGAGCCGGCCACAGTGGTGTTCACCGACCCGGCCGCGACCAACTCCGGTCGCACCCTGGTGGTGGCCGGCGAGGGCACCTACACGATCGATCCGGCCACCGGCGCGGCCACCTTCGACCCCGAGCCCGGCTTCAGCGGCACCGCGACGGCTGTTCCGTACCGGGTCAGCGACAGCTTCGGCCACAGCGCCGACTCGACGCTGGCGATCACGGTGACCCCGATCATCCCGTCCGCCGCCGACGACACGAACCACACCTCCGCCGCGACGCCGGTCACCACCGACGTGCTGGCCAACGACGCCGAGGGCGCCGCGTCCGCACCGCTCGTGCCGGGCAGCGTCGTGATCAGCACTGCCGGTGCGACCGACGGCGGCAAGACGCTGGCGGTCACCGGCCAGGGCACCTGGACCGTGCTCGGCACCGGCGAGATCAGCTTCGCCCCCGAGGCCGGCTTCTCCGGGCCGGCGACGATCGCCTACCAGGTGGCCGACCGGCTCGGCACGCCCGCGTCCGCAACCCTGACGATCACCGTGGGCGCTCCGCCGGTCGCGTCCGACGATCAGGCCACGACTCCGCAGAACGTGGACGTCACCCTGCACGCGCTCGCCAACGACACCGCCGGCGACGACGGCGCCGGTGGCACGGGAACCCTCGATCCGGCCAGCCTCGTGTTCACCTCGCCCTCCGCGACGAGCGGCGGCCGGACGCTGGTCGTCGCCGGTGAGGGCACCTGGACGATCGACCCGGCGACCGGAGATGCCAGCTTCGACCCTGAGCCGGCGTTCACCGGCCCGGCCACTCCGGTGGCGTACCGGGTCACCGACAGCTTCGGCGCCACGACGCAGGCCGAGCTGTCCGTGACCGTCACGCCCGTGACGCCGTCCGCAGGGAACGACGCCGGTACCACCGGCTACCGCACACCGGTGACGCTGGACCTGCTCGGCAACGACGCCGCCGGGGCCGGCTCGGCGCCGCTGGTTGCCTCGAGCGTTGTCTTCACCGACCCGGACGCGACCGACGCAGGCAAGACCCTCGTGGTCGCCGGACAGGGCACCTACACCATCGCTGCGGACGGCAGGCTCACCTTCACCCCGGCAGCCGGCTTCACCGGCGGCTCGAGCGCCGTCGCCTACACCGTCGCCGACGCCAACGGCACCACGGCCACCGCGACCGTGACGATCACCGTCGCTGCGCCGCCGGCGCCGTCCGCCACCGACGACACCAACCACACGCCGTACCTGACCACCGTGACCACCGCGGTCCTCGACAACGACACCGCGGGCGGGCTCGCCACGCTGCAGCCCTCGAGCGTCCGGTTCACCGACCCGGCCGCGGTCAACGGCGGCACCACCCTCGTGGTCGCCGGCGAGGGCACCTACCAGGTGAACGGCACCGGGACGATCAGCTTCACCCCGGTCGCCGGCTTCTCCGGCGTCGCGACCGCGGTGGGCTACCGGGTCTCCGACGAGCTCGGCCAGACCGGCACGGCGCAGCTCGTGGTCACCGTGGGCGTGCCGCCCACGGCCACGGACGACGCGAGGACCACGGCGCAGGGCGTCCCGGTGACCTTCGACCCGCTGGGCAACGACTCCGCAGGCGACAACGGAGCCGGAACGGCCGGCGCCCTGCTGCACCCGAGCGTCGTGCTCACTTCCGCCTCGGCGACCGACGCGGGCCGGACGCTCGTGGTGGCTGGCGAGGGCACCTGGACGATCGGGGCGTTCACCGGGGAGGCGACCTTCGCGCCGCTTCCCGGCTTCACCGGAACGACCACCGCGGTCGGCTACGCGGTCACCGACTCCTTCGGCAACACCGCCACCGCGGAACTGGTCGTCACCGTGACGCCGGTCACGCCGGTCGCGGCCGATGACGTCAACCACACCCCGTACCAGACCCCGGTCACCACCGAAGTGCTCGGCAACGACAGCGCGGGGGCCACCACGGCGCAGCTGGACCCCGCCAGCGTGGTGTTCTCGAGCCCGGACGCCACCAACGGCGGCCACACCCTGACGGTGCCGGGTGAGGGAACGTATGAGGTGAACGCGGATGCCACGATCACCTTCACGCCTGCGGACGGGTTCCGGGGCACGGCCACCGGCGTGGACTACCGGGTCAGTGACGCCAACGGCACCACCGCGAGCGCGACCCTGACGATCACCGTCGGTAACCCGCCGGTCGCGACCGACGACACGGCGACCACCCCGTACGACACGGCGGTCACCCTGCGTCCGCTCGACAACGACACCGCCGGTGACGACGGTGCGGGCAACGCAGGCAGCCTGGACGCCGCCAGCCTGGTGTTCACCTCGCCCGACGCCACCGACGGCGACCACACTCTCGTGGTGGCGGGGCAGGGCAGCTGGACGATCGACCCGGCGACCGGTGTGGTCAGTTTCGACCCGGAGAAGGGCTTCCAGGGCAGCTCCGCCTCGGTGGCCTACCGGGTCACCGACAGCCATGGGCACGAGGCGACGGCCCTGCTCACCGTGATCGTGGGCGCGCCGCCGGCGGCGTCCGACGACGCGGCGACCACGCCGCAGAACGTCACGGTGACGCTCGACCCGTTGGCGAACGACTCCGCGGGCAATGACGGCACCGGGACGTCGGGGACGCTGGACGCGGGCTCGGTGGTGTTCACCTC
>DAINOM010000254.1:0-3677 GCA_036735445.1 Propionicimonas sp. | reverse complement strand
GGTCGCCGACCACGGCGAGGACTACGCGGTGGTGAGCTGCTACAACTCGCTGAAGACGCGCGGCGGCGCGCACAGCCTGGTGCGGCTGAACCTGAAGGAGGCCGTCGGCCGGCACGTCGGCGACCTGGCGGCGTTCTGCGCGGAGGCGCTCCCCCACTGGGTGGAGCTCACCGCCGAACTGGGCGAGGCCCGGATCCGCTCGCTGGTGGAGGACCAGGGCTTCTTCGAGTCGAACTTCCTCGCGACCGAGGGCCTGATCGACCTGGACCGGTTCTCGCTGATGTTCGGCATCTTCGGGCTGGCCGAGTGCGTGAACGAGCTGATGGCTCGCGAGGGCGTCGACGCGCGCTACGGCCACGACGACCGCGCGAACGAGGCGGCCTGGACGATCACCCGGCGGGTCGCCGAGCTGGTCGCGGCCCGTCCGCTGCCCTACTGCGGCGGCGGTGGCGGCTTCGCCTACCTGCACAGCCAGAGTGGCATCGACCTCGACCTGGACACCACCGCGGGCACCCGCGTCCCGGTCGGCGACGAGCCCGGGCTGCGTGAGCACATCGCGGCCTGCGCGCCGCACCACGCCCTGTTCGCCGCCGGCATCTCGGACATCTTCCACGTGGACGAGACGGTCGAGGGCAACCCGCGGGCGATGGTGGACGTGATCCGCGGCGCTCTGGCGGTCGGCATGCGCGACTTCACCTTCAACCTCGACTCCAACGAGTTCATCCGGATCACCGGCTACCTGGTGCGCAAGTCCGACCTGGTCGGCATCGAGGAGCACGGCGCCCGGCACTCGTCGGACTACCTCGCGGCCACGGCCGAGATCAACCACACCGTGACCACCCGCGCGATCAAGCGGGTGACCGCCGCCGAGCTGAGCCCGGCCGTCCCACCGCTGGTCGAGCCCGTCGAGACCACGTGACCCGGCCCTCGGATCGGGCCCGGCGGCCGCTCGCAGGATCATGACGACCGGCCTCGTCACCGACGTCATCGAGTTCTCGGCCGTGGACGGCCCGGGCAACCGGTTCGTGGTGTTCCTCCAGGGCTGCAACCTGGACTGTGTGGCGTGCCACAACCCGTACACGATCAACCCGTGCATCGACTGCGGCGACTGCGTGACGTCCTGCCCGTCCGGTGCGCTCAGCCTGGACGTGGCCGGCAAGGTGCTCTGGGACGCCGGCGTGTGCACGGGTGGCGACACCTGCATCGATGTCTGCGAGTACGACTCCACCCCGAAGGCGCGGACGCTGGCGGTCGCCGACCTGGTGGAGCGGATCCGGCCGGCGGCGCCGTTCCTCTCGGGCATCACCGTCTCGGGCGGTGAGGCGACGCAGCAGCCGGCGTTCGTCCGTGCCCTGTTCGCGGCCGTGCAGGCCCAGTTCCCGCGGCTGACCTGCTTCGTCGACACGAACGGCGACACCGACCCGGCGACCTGGGACCTCCTCGACGGCCTGATGGATGCGGCCATGGTCGACCTGAAGTGCCTGGATGACACCATCCACCGCCGGATCACGGGGGCGTCGAACGTCCGCATCCTCGACTCGATCCGGCTGCTGGCCGCCCGGCGCAAGCTGTTCGAGGTGCGCCTGCTGCTCATGTCCGGAGTGAACGACGCCGACGACCTGCTCGCCGAGACCGGCCGCTGGCTCGCCGCCGTCGACCCCGGCATGCGGGTCAAGGTGATCGGCTACCGCCACCACGGCGTGCGGCCGTCCCCCATCCCGCTGCGCGAGCCGACCGCCGGGCAACGTGCCCACTACGCCGCCGTGCTGCGCGACCAGGGCCTCAACGACCTGGTCGTGGTCTAGCACCATCGTCCGCGGCCACTGCCCCCGAGGCCGTGAGGAACGACCGGCTCCACCCACCGCAGAGGCCGTGAGGAACGAACGGCCGTCACGAAGGGCCACCTCGAGCACCCCTGACGCGATTCGGCCATTCTGTGCATCCCACCCGTTTCCCCTCGTCACAACTGGGCCGTGCAGTGGCCAGATCACGACAGCCGGGCAGATCGTGCAGACCGGGGTACCGTCGGCAGGTCGGCCACCCCCCGGTAGCCGCCGAGAGAGCACAGGTGACGCAATACGGCCATCCTGAACCCAGGATGTGACCGATGTGACAGCTGGGATGGCCAGCATGGCCGAATCACGACATCGCCTGTGGCCGCGGCTTTCGCCGCCTTCCGGCGGTGACCCGCTTCCGGCTGCGATACTCGGGCCAGGGTCGAGTCCGGGGGTGACGAAGGAGCAGGCCGGCAGGCGAGAGCGACGCTCAGCCGGCGAAGCCGGAGTCCTCGGGGAGGTGGCGCTGCCAATGCCGCGGCAGGTCGGACGCGAACGCGGCCAGGATCGCGTCGGACGCCTCGAGGGCCGAGAGCTCGCCGTCCTCGACCTCGCCCTCCAGGCGGCCGCGGACGGCGTTCACCGCCGCTGATGTGCGCAGCGCGTCCTCCAGCTCTCCGCGGACGAGCGCCCACAGCCACTCCCGCTGCTGCCGGGCACGCCGCGCCTCCAGCTGGCCGGACGCCTCCAGCGCGGCCCGGTGGTCGAGGATGGCCTGCCAAACCTCGTCCAGTCCCTTTCCGGTGAGCGCGGACGAGGTCAGCACCGGCGGCCGCGGCGCCTTCGGGTCGGAGTTGATCAGCTTCATCGCGATCGCCAGTTCGCGCGCGGTGACCCGGGCCTCGCCCTCGTTGTCGCCGTCCGCCTTGTTCACGGTGATCACGTCGGCCATCTCGAGGATGCCCCGCTTGATCCCCTGCAGCTGGTCGCCCGCCCTGGCCAGCGCGATCAGCAGGAACGTGTCGACCATGCCCGACACGGCAACCTCGGACTGGCCCACGCCGACCGTCTCGATCAGCACGACGTCGTAGCCGGCCGCCTCCAGCACCAGCATCGACTCCCGCGTCGTGCGGGCCACGCCGCCGAGGTGGCTGCCGGCCGGGGACGGACGGATGAACGCCCGGTCGCTCTGGGCGAGTTCACCCATCCGCGTCCGGTCGCCGAGGATCGAGCCGCCCGTCTTCGCGGACGTCGGGTCGACCGCCAGCACCGCGATCCGGTGTCCCTCTCCGATCAGTCGCTGGCCCAGGGCATCGATGAACGTCGACTTCCCTGCGCCCGGCACGCCGGTGATGCCCACCCGGACCGCCTTGCCGGAGTGCGGACGGAGGATCCGCAGCAGATCGGCCGCGATCGCGTGGTGCGCCGGCTTGCTCGACTCGACCAGCGTGATCGCCCGGGCGATGCCGCCCCGGGAGCCGCCCAGCACCTGCTCGGCGAGCTCGTGCGGGTCGAACCGGGGACGCCGGACCTGTGCAGGGTCACGACGGGGTGCCGGAGCGTCGCCGTACTGGCGCCCGGGAGTCGGGCTCGACTCGGCCCACAGCGGTGCGCGTTCGTCGTTCACGCGGTCTCCTAACCGGAGTACGGGGATCCCGGGTCGAGCCCGGGATGACGTGGGGCGAGAGAGGTCGAGCCTGTCGAGACCCTCTGCGGATCTCGACAGGCTCGACCATCGGTATGGAGGTGGATCCTACGCGTCCAGGCGCTCGCGGAGCTTGCCCAGCAGCTCGATCGCCGAGTCCGGGATGATCGTTCCCGGCGGGTAGATCGCGTCGGCGCCGGAAGCGTACAGCTCGTCGAAGTCCTGCGGCGGGATCACGCCACCGACGACGATCATCA
>DAINOM010000253.1:0-3695 GCA_036735445.1 Propionicimonas sp. | reverse complement strand
GGCGTAGGCGAGGTTGAACAGGGACATGTACGCCGTGCCGACGTGCGGGTCGCCCGTGGGCGACGGCGCGACGCGGAGGCGGGCGGGAGCATTCGTCATGGCCGCAACAGCCTACCGTCCCCCCTCTCGAGGGGGTGTGAAAGCGCGGCGCGACAGCGTGCTACTTTGACCGGCATGACCGAGCCTGCCGCCGCCAGCGATTTCATCCGGGACATCATCCGGCGGGACAACGAGCAGGGCACCTACAGCGGACGCGTCCAGACCCGGTTCCCACCCGAACCCAACGGCTACCTGCACATCGGCCACGCGAAGGCGATCACGGTCGACTTCGGCACGGCCGAGGAGTTCGGGGGCAGCTGCAACCTGCGCTTCGACGACACCAACCCCGACACGGAGGAGACGGAGTTCGTCGAATCGATCGTCGCCGACATCGAGTGGCTGGGCTTCCACCCCGCATCCGTGCGGCACGCGTCCGACTACTTCGGACAGCTGTACGAGTGGGCCGAACACCTGGTGAGCGAGGGTCTGGCCTACGTCGACGACCAGGACACCGAGACCATCTCCGCCCAGCGTGGCGGTTTCGGCAAGCCCGGCGTGGCGAGCCCGTACCGCGACCGCAGCGTCGAGGAGAACCTCGACCTGCTGCGCCGGATGAAGGCAGGCGAGTTCGAGGAGGGCAGCCGGGTCCTGCGGGCGAAGATCGACATGGACCACGAGAACATGGCGCTGCGCGATCCCGTGATGTACCGGATCCGGCACAGCCACCACTTCCGCACCGGCGGTGACTGGTGGATCTATCCGACCTACGACTGGGCGCACGGCCAGAGCGACGCGATCGAGGGGGTCACGCACTCGATCTGCACGCTGGAGTTCGACACCCACCGTCCGCTCTACGACTGGTACCTGGAGCACCTGCCGCTGCCCGGCGACCAGCCCAGGCAGATCGAGTTCGCCCGGCTGGAACTCACCCACACCGTCACCAGCAAGCGGCGGCTGGCCAAGCTCGTCGCCGACGGCACCGTCGACGGCTGGGACGACCCGCGGATGCCGACCCTGAGCGGGCTGCGGCGTCGCGGCTACCCGGCGAGGGCGATCCGGGCGTTCTGCACCGAGATCGGCACCACCCGGACCAACAGCCGGCAGAACATCGAGGCGCTGGAGTCGTTCGTCCGGCGTGAGCTGAACACGAGCGCCCAGCGGCGGATGGCGGTGCTGCACCCGCTGCGGCTGGTGATCGACAACTGGCCGACCGAGCCGGACGGCACGCCGGTGGTCGAGTACTTCGAGGTGACGAACAATCCCGAGAACGCGGCCGACGGCACCCGCCAGGTGGCCTTCAGCGGTGAGCTGTGGATCGAGGCGGACGACTTCGCCGAGGTGCCGCCGCCGAAGTTCTTCCGGCTGTCCCCCGGCCGCGAGGTGCGGCTGCGCGGCGCGTACCTGGTCACCGCGACCACCGTGGACAAGGATGCGGACGGGAACGTCGTGACCGTCCACGCCACCTACGACCCGCAGACCCGCGGCGGCGACGCCCCGGACGGCCGCAAGGTGAAGTCCACGATGCACTGGGTGTCCGCCGCCCACGCCGTCGAGATCACCGCGGCGCTGTACGAGCGGCTGTTCACCGCGCCGGTGCCCGGCGAGGCCACCGGGGAGCCGCTGGACGACCTCAATCCCCGTTCACGCGAGGTGGTTGCGGGCAAGGCCGAGGCCGCCCTCGCCGACGTCGCGCCGGGCCAGGTCGTGCAGTTCGAGCGACTCGGCTACTTCGCCGCCGACCCGGACACCCCGCTCCTTTTCCACCGCACGGTCGGCCTCCGCGACGAATGGGCGGCGATCCAGCGCCGACAGGGCTGAGGAATCAATAGGGTGTGCCCCATGAGCGCACCTGTCACCGTCGTCGGCGAGGCCCTGATCGACATCGTCATCCCTCCGTCCGGCGAGGCGAAGGAGCACGTCGGCGGCAGTCCGGCGAACGTCGCGATCGGGCTCGCCCGGCTCGGCCACTCGACCAGCCTCGCCACCCACATCGGCACGGACGCGCGCGGCCGCCGGATCGCCGACCTGATGGCTGCCGAGCGGGTGGAGTTCACTCCGGGCAGCACGGACGCGGCCCGCACCCCGACCGCGGCCGCCCGGCTGGACGACGCCGGCGTCGCCACGTACGAGTTCGACCTGGAGTGGACGCTCGACCCGGCCCAGTTGGTGATCCCGGACGGCGGGCACCTGCACACCGGCTCGATCGCCGCCACGCTGTCGCCCGGCGGCGACGCCGTGCTGGAGATCGTGCGGGCCGGCCGCGAGCACGCCACGGTGTCCTACGACCCGAACGCCCGCCCGACGCTGATGGGCACCCCGGAGCAGGCCCGCGCGGTGATCGAGCGGCTGATCGGGCTGGCCGACGTGGTGAAGGCCTCCGACGAGGACGTGCGGTGGCTGTACGGCACGACCCCGGTCACCCAGGTGCTCGCGCACTGGGCCGCGCTGGGCCCGTCGGTCTGTGCGGTGACGCAGGGCGGCGAGGAGGTCGTGGTGCTCGCCGCGGGCGAGCTCCAGCGCTTCCCCACCCTGCCGACCCGGGTGGCCGACACCGTCGGCGCCGGCGACTCGTTCATGGCCGGTCTGGTCTCCGGCCTGCTCGACGCCGGCCTGCTCGGCGGAGCGGACGCCCGCGAACGGCTACGGTTCGCCGGCTGGCCGCAGATCACCGCGGCGGTGGAGCGGGCGCTCGCCTGCGCGGCGATCACCGTGTCCCGCGCCGGCGCCAACCCGCCCACCCGGGCGGAACTCGAGATCGAGGTCTAGCCGCTCCGGCGGTCAGCCGAGTCGGGGGTACCGGCCGCGGTAGTGCACCAGCGGTTCGACGTCGCCCCCGGCCACGACGTGCTCGAGCGTGCAGGTGGCCAGCAGCGACCAGCCGACCTCGGTCGTGGACTCCAGCCGGACGCCGGCCCAGGTGGCCGCCCCGGCCGGCACCGGCCCCCAGTCGGTGTCGGCAAAGGCCGCCTGGCGGAACGCTCCGCCCGGTGCGGGCGCCGTCCCGGCGAAGACCTCGGCCAGTTGCGGCTGCGCCCGGTCGAGGATAGTCACCGCGGCGCGGCCGGAGGCGATCAGCGCGTCGGTGAGGTCGGCGAGCGGATCGAGCAGCGCCAGGACGCGCGGCGGGGTCCCGTTCGCCACGAGCACCGACGAGACCGTCAGGCCCGCCGGACGCCGCTCGCCCACGGACGTCCAGAGCGTCACGCCGGACGCCAGCCGTCCCCGGAACGAGCGGACGGCGTCCCGCGCCGACGGCGGGTCGGCGAACGGGTGCTCGGAGTGGATGGTCACGCCGCCCTCCGTCCGGTGAGTTCGAGGCCGACCACCGGTGCCCCCGGCGCGACCCTCGGCCAGGCGTGCCCGGCGACGAGCGCGTGCGCGGTGATCTGCATACGTCTCCTTCGAATCTCGCCTGCCGACTTGTCAGACGCTCACCCGGCTATAGCGTCCCCAGATTCTGACAGGTCGGCAATGGGGACGCCGCAGTGGGGCGTTGCGCGCTGACCCGGGGACGCAGAACGGCCCCCGCAGTGCTGCGGGGGCCGTTCGGTGCCTCAGTGGGCCAGGATCACTTGATGATCTTGGTCACGCGGCCGGCGCCGACGGTCCGGCCACCCTCGCGGATGGCGAACTTCAGGCCGTCCTCCATGGCGATC
>DAINOM010000252.1:0-3766 GCA_036735445.1 Propionicimonas sp. | reverse complement strand
CGAAGAACATCAGCACGATCACCCGCAGGTAGACGTAGGCCGCGACCAGGCTGAGCGCGACCGCGGCGACGACGAGCCACGAGTAGCCCCCGCGCCACGCCGCCGAGAACACCGCCCACTTGCCGATGAAGCCACCGGTCAGCGGGATGCCCGCGAAGCTCAGCATCAGCACGGCGAAGATCCCGGCCAGCAGCGGGTTCTTCCTGCCGAGCCCCGCCCAGCCGGCGATCTCGTGCACCTCACCGGTCTGGTTGCGCACCATCGTCACGATCGCGAACGCCGCGACCGTCGCGAAGCCGTAGGCCACGAGGTAGAACAGGATCGAACCGAAGCTGTTCACCTGGCCGGTCACGCCGGCCGTCGCGCCGACCGCCGCGACCAGGATGAACCCGGCGTGGGAGATCGAGCTGTAGGCCAGCAGCCGCTTCATGTCGGTCTGGGTCAGCGCGACCACCACACCGATCGCCATGGTGATCACGGCGACGGTCGCCAGCAGCGGCTGCCAGCTCCAGCGCTCGGCGCCGAACGCCACGAACAGCACCCGGACGGTGGCGCCGACGGCGGCGAGCTTCGTGCAGATCGCCATGAACCCGGTGACCGGGGTCGGGGCGCCGACGTACACGTCCGGGACCCAGTTGTGGAACGGCACCGCGCCGATCTTGAACAGCAGCCCGATGGCGATGAATGTCATGCCGGTGTAGAGCAGGCCCCGCCCGTAGACCGGGTCGGCGATGGCGTCGCTGATCCGGGCCAGGTCGAACGAACCGGCGAAGCCGTAGACCAGCGCCACCCCGAACAGGAAGAAGGCGGACGACAGCGCGCCGAGCAGGAAGTACTTCAGCGCCGCCTCCTGGCTGAGCAGGCGCCGGCGGCGGGCCATCCCGGACAGCAGGTACAGCGGCAGCGACATCACTTCGAGCGCGACGAACGCGGTGAGCAGGTCGTTGGCCGCGACGAAGACCATCATGCCGCTCAGCGACAGCAGGGCCAGCGGGAAGACCTCAGTGTGCTCGTGCCGGGCGGCGATCGCCTCGGCCTCGGCGGGGCTGCCGGGGACGGACGCGGCCGAGGCGGCGAACGAGGTGGCGCCGTTGTTCAGGTCACGCTCGGCGAACACCAGCAGGCTGAGCAGGCCGAAGACCAGCAGCGCGCCCCACATCAGGTAGCTGGGGCCGTCCAGGCTGATCGAGCCCATCGCCATCAGGCCGACGCTGTTCTTCGGCTGGACCCACGACAGCACGAGCAGCACGAACGCGATGCCGATGCCGATCTCGAACAGCACGACCTGGCTGAGGAACCGCCAGCGACGCGGGACGAGCGCCTCGACCAGGATGCCGAGGCAGCCGGCGACCAGGACCACCAGGACGGGAGCGAGCTGCAGCCACTCGAAGGTGGGCGCGGTGATCGGGTTCACTTGGCTTCCTCTCCCAGCGGCGCGACCGGGTCGGCGACCCCGACGCGGGCCAGCGTGGTCTGCGCTGACGGATTGATCACGGTGAGCGCGAGGTTCGGCACGAAGCCGAGCAACAGGATCGCGGCGAGCACCGGTGCCGCCACCCACTTCTCCCTCGCGGTCGCGTCCCTGGTGAACGTCCGCTCGACGTCGGGGGTGACCGGCCCGGTCATGGTGCGCTGGTACATCCGCAGGATGTACACGGCGGCCAGCACGGTGCCGATCGTGGCCACCGCCGCGACGCCCGGCTGCCGCGACCATGCCCCGGCGAGCACCATGAACTCGGAGACGAAGCTCGACATGCCCGGCAGGGCCAGCCCGGAGAGGCCGGCCATCAGGAACACGCCCGTCAGCACGGGCGCGACCTTCTGCACGCCGCCGAAGTCGGCGACCAGCGCCGAGCCGCGCCGCGAGATCAGGAACCCGATCACGAGGAACAGGGCCGCGGTGGAGAACCCGTGGTTGACCATGTAGAAGATCGAGCCCGAGATCCCCGCGCTGGTGAAGGTGTAGATGCCCAGCACCATGAAGCCGAAGTGGCTGATCGAGGTGTAGGCCACCAGCCGCAGCAGGTTGGGGCTGCCGATCGCCGCGATCGCCCCGTACAGGATGCTGACCAGGGCGAGGACGACCATCGCCGGCGCCACCCAGGTGCTGGCCTCGGGGAACAGCCACAGGCAGAACTTGATCATCCCGAAGGTGCCGATCTTGTCCAGGATGCCGACCAGCAGCACGGACGTGCCCGGCGTGGACTCCTCGGCCGCGGTGGGCAGCCACGTGTGCACCGGCACCATCGGCGCCTTCACCACGAAGGCGAACAGGAAGCCGAGCATCAGCCAGCGCCCCAGCTGCGGGTCCAGCTGCAGCGTGGCGAGCTGGTCGAGCAGGTAGGTGGGCGTCCCGGTGAGCTGGACGGAGGACGCGTACAGCCCGATCACCGACGCCAGCATGACCAGGCCGCCGGCGAGGCTGAACAGCAGGAACTTGACCGCGGCGTACGAGCGCCGGGCGCCGCCGAAGCCGCCGATCAGGAAGTACATCGGGATCAGCGTGGCTTCGAAGAACAGGTAGAACAGCAGCACGTCCTGCGCCATGAACACGAACAGCGACAGGCTCTCCAGCGCCAGCACGAGGCCGAAGAATGCCTGCGGCGTCCAGCGGCCGCGTCCGGCCACCTTCCACTCCGCGAGCAGCACGACCGGCACGAGCAGGACGGTGAGCAGCACCATCACCAGGGCCATGCCGTCCAGGCCGACCGCCCACCAGGCGCCGAACGCGGGGATCCAGGGAGCCCGCTCGGTGAGGTTCGCGCCGCCGGCGTACAGCACCGTGACGCCGATGCCGACCACGACGGTGAGCAGGGAGAACACCATGCCGACACCACGGGCGATCTGCTTCACCGGCAGGCACAGGACGCCGGCGCCGATCAGCGGCACCAGGCCGAGGAATGTGAGCCAGGGGAATGCCATCTTCTCTTCCTCCCTCAGCCCAGCTGGGTGAGAATCATGACCGCGCCGACCAGCAGGACGCCGATCGTCATGGTCAGGGCGTACGTGCGGACGTGCCCGGTCTGCAGGCGGCGGGTCTGCGTGGACAGCCCGGAGAACATCCCGGCGAGCCCGTCGGCGCCCGCGTCGATGATCCGGTCGTCGGTGGCGACGAGGCCGCGGGCGAGCACGAGGGTGGGCTGGACGACGACCGTGTCGTTGACGAGGTCCCCGAACAGGTCGTTGCGCCCGGTGACCGTGAACGGGTTGGACGAGGCGGGCGCCACGTCCGGCACCGGCTTCGTACCGAACAGCCACCAGGCCAGCGCGACCCCGGCCGCGACCAGCAGCATGGTCAGCCAGCCGACCGGGGTGGGCAGCCACTCGACCTCGTGGACGTGCGCGCCGGTGGCGGGCTCGAGCCACTCCTGGATCCAGCCGTTCATCAGCACGCCGGCCACCACGCTGAAGAAGGCGAGGACGATCAGCGGCACGGTCATCACCTTCGGCGACTCGTGCGGGTGCACGCCCTCGCGCCACCGCTTCTCGCCGAAGAAGGTCATCAGCATCAGCCGGGTCATGTAGAACGCGGTGATGCCGGCGCCGACCAGGGCGGCGATCCCGGCGACGGTGCTGACCTCGAAGGCCGCCTCGATGATGTGGTCCTTCGAGAAGTAGCCGGCCAGCGGCGGGAATCCGATGATCGCCAGGTAGCCCATCGCGAACGTCCAGAAGGTGACCCTGGTCACCTGCCACAGCGCGCCGTAGTGGCGCATGTTCACGTCGTCGTCCATGGCGTGCATCACCGAGCCGGCGCCGAGGAACA
>DAINOM010000251.1:0-3797 GCA_036735445.1 Propionicimonas sp. | reverse complement strand
TGGGCAAGCTGATCCCGGCCGGCACCGGCCTGGAGCGGTACCGGAACATCCGGGTGGAGCCGACCGCCGAGGCCCGCGCCGCGGCGTACGACCTCTCCTACGACCCGTACGACTACGACCTGAACGTCGGGTCGTCCGCGGTCGGACTGGACGAGTACGACACCGGCGACCTCCGCTGAGCGAGGGCGGACTGATGCGGATCGTCATCGCGTCCGACCACGCCGCCGTCGAGTTGCGGCAGGAGATGGCTGACGAGGCCAGGGCGCTGGGGCACGAGGTCACCGACCTCGGCCCGGCGCCCGGCGAGGCCGTCGACTACCCGGTGAACGGGGCTGCCGTGGGCCGGCTGGTCGCGGCGGGGGAGTACGACCTCGGGCTGCTCACCTGCGGTACCGGGGTCGGCATCTCGATCGCGGCCAACAAGGTGCGCGGGGTGCGCGCCGTGGTCTGCTCGGAGCCGTACTCGGCGAAGCTGTCGCGGCAGCACAACGACGCGAACGTGCTGTCCGTCGGGGCGCGGGTGGTCGGGCCGGGACTGGCCCGGCTGATCGTCCGGGAGTTCCTGACCGCGGAGTTCGAGGGTGGCCGGCACGCCCGCCGGGTCGGCCTGATCGATGAACTGGAAAGCGCCCCAGCCGAGGCCTCGTTGTCCTAAACTAGCTTTGTGAGGACAAATTCGGGCAAGGGTGCCCTGATCTCCGCAGTACTGGCTGTGCTGCTCCCGCTCGCCGTGGGCTGCGCACCCGCGCCGGCGGCGACCCCGTCCGCGAAGCCGGCCGTCCGCGTGGCGGCGCTGAAGGGCCCGACCGGGGTGGGCATGGTCCACCTGATGCAGGCCCGGCAGGACGGTACGGCGGCCAACGACTACAGCTTCACCGTGTCGGAGTCGCCCGAGGACGTGGCGGCGAAGGTGGCCAGCGGCGAGGTCGACCTCGCCGCCGTGCCGACGAACCTGGCCGCGGCGCTGTACGCCAAGACGTCCGGTGGGGTGCAGATGGTGGCCGTCAACACTCTCGGCGTGATGTACGTGCTGGAGAACGGCGACACCGTGCACAGCCTGGCCGACCTGAAGGGGCGGACGGTCTACGCGACCGGCCAGGGATCGAACCCGGAGTACGTGCTGCGGTTCCTGCTGCAGGCGAACGGGCTGGACCCGGACCGGGACGTGAAGATCGTCTTCAAGGCCCAGCACGACGAGCTGGCCACACTCGCCGTCAAGGGCGACGCGGACGTGGCGCTGCTGCCGGAGCCGTTCGTGACCACGGTGACGGTGAAGAACCCGAAGGTCCGGGTGGCGCTCGACCTCACCGCCGAGTGGACGAAGGCCGTGACCGACGGCAGCCAGCTGATGATGGGCGGCGTGATTGCCCGCAAGAACTTCGTCGCGAAGCACCCCGAGGCGGTGGCATCCTTCCTGACCGAGTACCGCGCGTCGATCGAGGCCGCGAGGACGGACGTGGACCGCACCGCGGCACTGTGTGAGCAGTTCGGGATCATCCCCAGCGCGGCCGTGGCGAAGCAGGCGCTGCCGCGACTCGGCCTCGCCTTCCTCAGCGGTGAGGAGATGAGGACCGGCCTCCAGGGCTATTTCCAGGTGCTCTATGATGCGAATCCGAAGTCTGTGGGAGGAGCGCTCCCTGATCCCGGGTTCTACGACACAGCGAAGTGAGCGGATCCGCCGGGTCTGGTCCGGTGTGGCCGCAGCACTGTTCTGGCTCGCGGTCTGGCAGGTCGCGAGCCTGGTGGTTGGCCAGGAGCTCCTTGTTCCCGCGCCCGCGGTGGTCGGGGCCACGCTGCTCGGTCTCGCCGGCACACCGGCCTTCTGGGAGACCGTCGGCTGGTCGCTGCTGCGGGTGGGCGGCGGGTTCGTGGCCGGGGTGGTCGTCGGCTGCGTCGCCGCGGTCCTGACCACCCGGTTCCGGACGGCGGACGCGCTGCTGTCTCCGGCGCTGCGGGTGGTCAGGGCCGCGCCGGTGGCGTCCTTCGTGATCCTCGCGCTGGTCTGGATCCCGACCGGACGACTGCCGGCGTTCATCTCGTTCCTGATGGTCGTCCCGGTGGTCTGGGACAACGTCGCCGCCGGCATCCGGGGTGTCCAGCGGGAGTTGCTGGAACTGGCGGTGGTGTTCCGGTTCGGCTGGTGGCAGACGCTGCGCCGGGTGCGGGTGCCGTCGGTGCTGCCGTTCCTCGCCGCGGCCTGCACCACGGGCATGGGGCTGGCCTGGAAGTCGGGGGTCGCTGCGGAGGTGATCAGCCGGCCCGAGTTGTCCATCGGGCGGCAGCTGCAGGACGCGAAGGTCTACCTGGAGACCCCCGCGGTGTTCGCCTGGACGATCACGGTGGTCGCGCTGAGCCTGCTGCTGGAGCGGCTGCTCCGACTGGCCCTGGCCCGGTTCACCGGGGGCCGGGGGAGCGGGGGTGACGCCGATGCCGGGGTGTGACCGGGTGGACTTCGCCTACGACCCCGCGCGGCCGGTGCTCGCCGGGTTCTCGCTGGAGCTGCCGGCGACGGGTGCCGTGTGCCTGACCGGCCCGTCCGGCTGTGGGAAGACCACGCTGTTGCGGCTGCTGGCCGGCCTGGAGACGCCGCAGGGCGGGACGATCACCGGTCTGGGCTCCCGGGTCGCCATGGTGTTCCAGGAGGACCGCCTGCTGCCCTGGGAGACGGCCTGGCAGAACGCCGTGACCACCCCCGATCCCGACGCCACGGAGCGGGCCGGGGACTGGCTGCGCCGGCTCGGCCTGGCCGACAGCCTGCACGTCCGCCCGTCCGGGCTGAGCGGGGGGATGCGGCGCCGGGTGGCCCTGGCCAGGGCGCTGGCCGCCGAGCCGGACCTCCTGCTGCTGGACGAGCCGTTCACCGGCCTGGACGAGCCGTCGTGGCGCTCGGCCGCCGAACTGATCGCCGGGTCCGGCGCGGGCCGCCTCACCGTCCTGGTCACGCACCTGCCCGAACAGGCCGCCGCGCTCGGCGCCCCGGTCGTCCGCCTGAGCGGCCCGCCCCTGAACCACGGGGACGGTTCTCAACTCGGTCCAGCTGGACCGAGTTGAGAACCGTCCCCGCGGTTCAGTTGATGGGCATGGTGGCGGGCAGGGCGGTCTTGTCGGGGTAGGGCTGGTAGGTCGTGTGCAGCAGGTGGTGCGCCACCTCGGAGTTCGGCTCGCCGTAGAAGTCGTCGTAGAGCCGCAGGATGTCGGGGTTCTCCTGCGAGCGGCGGTACTTGCTGCCGCGGTCGATGTCGAAGAGCACCTTGGTGCGCTCCCGCAGTTCGCCCACCTTCGCCGGGGCCGGGTTCCCGGCGCCGTCGATGCAGCCGCCGGGACAGGCCATGATCTCGACCAGGTCGTAGCCGGTGTCCTCGCCGGCGATCACCCGCCGGATCAGCGGTTCGGCGTTGCCGAGGCCGGACGCGACCGCAACCCGGACGGTCTTGCCGCCGGCGGTGATCTCGGCGTCCCGCAGGCCCTGCAGGCCGCGGACGGCATGGAACTCCAGCTGTTCGCCGAGCCTCTCGCCGGTGAGCTTCTCCACCGCCATCCGCAGCGCGGCCTCGGCCACACCGCCGGAGGCGCCGAAGATCACGCCGGCGCCGGTGACGCGGGAGTAGGGCTCGTCGAAGGCGTCGGGTGGGACCTCGTCGGGGTTCAGCCGCACCATGTCCATCATCTCCAGGAACTCCGTGGTGGTGACCACGGCGTCGACGTCCCGGATGCCGCCCGGCGCGAACTCCGGCCGGGCCGCCTCGTACTTCTTGGCCAGGCACGGCACGATCGAGACCACGTACAGGTCGTCCAGC
>DAINOM010000250.1:0-3849 GCA_036735445.1 Propionicimonas sp. | reverse complement strand
CGGCAGGCAGCCGCCACCATCCGGTTGGCGCTCAACAAGGTGCCGCAGATCTGGCAGGCCGGCCACGTCACGCTGGGCACCCTGTGGGGCCTGTACACCCGATACCCGTACCTGCCGCGGCTGCGGGACCGCAGCGTGCTGGAGGACGGGATCTTCGACCTGCCCTTGCACTGGTCCTACGACGCTTTCGCGCTCGCGGCCGGCTACGACGAGGTCAACGGCCGCTACCTCGGTCTCTGGAAGACCGCAGTTCACGGCAAGCCACTCCTGCCCTGGTTCGATCGCGTGGGCCGCAAGATCGACGCGCTGGTCTCGGTGACGTTTCCGCCCGCCTTCTGAGGACAGGTCACAAGGATCCCCTCATCGCCGCATGATCGCGGGGTGGAGGGTGGTGGCTTCCCCGGCTCGGTAGACCTTGGCGGGCTTGCCACGACCGCGAACGATGTCGCCGGTTTCTTCGACGAATCCGTCTGCGGTCAGGACTTTGCGTTGGAAGTTGCGGGGGTCGATGGCGGTGTCCCAGACGGCTTCGTAGACGCGGCGCAGGTCGGGCAACGTGAACGTGGCGTCGCAGAACGCGGTGGCGATGGTGGTGTATTCCAGTTTTGAGCGGGCGCGTTCGACCCCGTCGCGCAGGATCTCGGAGTGGTCGAACGCGAGGTCTCGTCCGAACGCCTCATCGACGGGGACCCATTCGGCGCGGCCGGCGTCGGTGTCGGGGCTGGGGTCGGGCAGGTCGGTGCCGAGGGCGAGCCAGGCCACCGAGATGACTCGTTCGGGGCGGGGGTCGCGGCCGGGATCGCCGTAGCTGCGGAGTTGTTCGAGGCGGACGGCGTCCGGGGTGATGCCGGCCTCTTCGCGGAGTTCGCGGTAGGCGGCGTCCTGGAGTGACTCGTCGATGTGGACGAACCCGCCCGGTAGCGCCCACCGGCCGGTGAACACCGAACTGGACCGGCGGATCAGCAGCACGCACAGCTGGCCGTCGCGCAGGGTCAACGCCACGATGTCGGCGGTGACGGCGAACACGGGGAACCGGGACTCGAACACCATGACCCCACCTTACATGTTGATTTGACATGGTGATAGCAACCTCCTACAGCTATAACTGTTAGAGCGACACGAAAAGATTGGTGGTTGACATGAGACTCTCCCCCCTTCAGAAGGACCGGGCCGGCGGCGTCCTGCTCGGTCAGGCGATCGGCGACGCCCTCGGCGTCCCGTACGAGTTCGCCCCCCGGATCCCTGCTGGCGAGGCCTGCATGGTGGGCGGCGGGTTGGGACCGTACGCGCCGGGTGAGTGGTCCGACGACACCCAGATGGCCGTCTGCATCGCCCAGGTCACCGCGACCGGCGCCGACCTGCGTACCGACGCGGGGTTGGATGCCGTCGCGCAAGGCTTCCTGGACTGGCAGGCCCACGGCGCCACCGACATCGGCGCCCAAACCTCCTCGGTGATCGGCGCTGCCCGCCGCGGCACCGGGCCGGTGGCCCGCCAGCTGACGGACGCCTCCCGTGCGACCGCGGCGTCCGGTCGGGCCGGCAACGGCGCCCTGATGCGCACGGCCGTCGTCGGCTTGGTGGCCCTCGACGACCCGCAGGCGACCGCGGACGCCACAGCCCGCGTCGCCGCGTTGACCCACGCCGACGACCGGTGCGTGGACGCGTGCGTGCTGTGGTCCGAGGCCGTCCGGGTCGCCGTCACCACTGGACGCCTCGACGTCCGCGCCGGACTTCCCCTGCTGCCCGAGGCCCGCCGCACCGCCTGGGCCGGGCTGATCGACGACGCCGAAACCCAGGCGCCGTCGACGTTCGCCCGCAACGGCTACACGGTGACCGCCCTGCAGGCCGCCTGGTCGGCGATTCACGCCACCAGGCACATCGAAGGGCCCGACCACGTCGAGGCCGCGCTGCAAACCGCGATCGCGATCGGCCACGACACCGACACGGTCGCCGCGATCGCTGGCGGGTTGCTGGGGGCCCGTTACGGGGTGTCCGGTTTGCCGTCCGACTTGGCGCGCCGGGTCCACGGCTGGCCCGAGCTGCGGGGCCGCGACCTGGTCGGCCTGGCAACCACCACCGCCACTGGACGCCCCGAGCCCCAGTACGCCAGCGGGTCGATGCTGGCCGGGGACGCCCGCCCGTTGGCGGTTCCCCACCCCGACGACCCCGGTGTGCTGCTCGGCACCGAGGCCGACCTCGCCCGCTGCGACGAGTTGGGTGTCACTGCGGTGGTGTCGCTGTCGCGGGTCGGTGCCCCTGACCTCGCCGCCGCCGGTGTGGCACCGGGCAAGCATGTTGAGGTGTGGCTGGTCGACTCCGACGACCCGGCCGACAACGCCCACCTCGCCTGGACCCTCGCCGACGCCGCCCGCACCATCGCCGCGCTGCGCGACCGTGGCGAGACGGTGCTGCTGCACTGCGTCCACGCGCAGCATCGGACGCCGTCGGTCGCCCTGGCCTACAGCCGGCTCCGCGGGGCCGCGCCCGGGGCGTCCCGACGGATCGAGGACGCCGTCGGCCACCGGGTCGACGGACTGCTGTGGCACACCGCCCGCCAGGGAGCCCGGTGACCGGCCGGCCCGGCGACGACGTCCTGGACCTGCTCGCCCGCGACTGGACCGGCCTCCGGTCCTTCGACCTCGAAGCGCCGCTCCGCGACGCGCCCTTCGCGCTCCGCTTCTTCAGCTACTGACCAGGAGAAACACTCATGGACCAGACCACCCGGCTCGCCGCCGCCCTCACCCACCGGCTCCGCCTCCTGCGCGGTACCCAAGAATCGTTCACCGTCGACCTCGGTGACGTGTTCTACCAGGCCGCCTCCTACGAAGGCGACGCCGTCCTCATCGAGGTCACCGGCGACGAGTTCCTCCCCCACGACCGCCGCCTCACCGCCGCCCAGCACGAGCAGCTGCTGCGGGTCGGCTTCACCCGCCCGGACGAGGAGATGCCGAACTGGTGGATCGGCATCGAAGACGGCTGCGACCGCGACCTGTTCGCCGCCGCCCGCGCCGCGATCAACGCGCTCGTCGAGATCTACGACGTCAGCACCAACGACCTCATCAAGGAGTTGCCGCTCTACCGGTACTCGCCCTACCCACCCCGGACCCTTGAGGCGCGACCCGCCCCGACCCAAGGCGAGGGCCAGCCGCTCGACGTCCAGACCACCTACGGCGACGTGCTGCTCTACCCGAACGGGTACGCCACCCTCAACGGCACACCCTGGGCCGAACGACCCGTCAAAGAGTGGCTACGCCTCGACGACGGACGCCTCTCGATCACGATGGCGATCCCCGCCGACGACTACTTCCCCAACGTCGGGTTCGTCGCCGACACCGAACAGAACGCGGCCGTCCTGCGCGGTTTCCTGCCCAGCCGCGCCGACCAAGAACAACTCGCTCTGCGGCTGGCAGTAGCCGAGCACTACGCCCTGACCTGCATCGCCACCGGCACCATGTACCACGAACGCCTGTTCCGCGCCTCCCTGGCCATCGAGGAGGCCGAGGGTGCCGTCAAGGCGTCCGACGTCGTCGGGTGGGAGCACGCGGCCCGCCTGGACGCCGCCATCGACGTCATCTCGGCCTTCTACTGGTCGCATTCCGCCGACAACGCCAGAGAACTCCACGGCGACCAACAGCACGTGTGGGAAGCGATCCAAACCTGGGTGCGACTCTCCCCGTGGAAGGACGACTTCGACTTCGACATCATCCCCACCAGTCCACACCCCTTCGCTATCGCCGGCCCCGAAGTCGAGATCCAACGCCTCTACTGAAAGTGAACCCACCCAGGGACCACATCGCGGCCGCCGAACAGGTCGCCACCACCACGCACGCGGGCCAGACCGACAAGGCC
>DAINOM010000249.1:0-3850 GCA_036735445.1 Propionicimonas sp. | reverse complement strand
GATCAGCGCGTTGGTGTTCGCCGGGTTGCCGGTGATCAGCACCTTGATGTCGCTGGCGGCGACGGCGTTGAGCGCCTTGCCCTGCGCGGTGAAGATGGCCCCGTTGGCGCTGAGCAGGTCGGCCCGCTCCATGCCCGCGGTGCGCGGCCGGGCGCCGACCAGCATCGCCAGGTTCACGCCGTCGAAGACGGTGTTGGCGTCATCGCCGATCTCCACCTTGCTCAGCAGCGGGAACGCGCAGTCGTCCAGCTCCATGACGACCCCTTCCAGGGCCTTCAGCGCCGGGGTGATCTCCAGCAGGCGCAGCTCGACGGGCTGGTCGGGGCCGAGCAGCGCGCCGCTGGCGATCCGGAAAAGCAGGCTGTAGCAGATCTGGCCGGCTGCGCCGGTGACCGCTACCTTGACGGGGGTCTGGCTCACGATGTGCTCCTCGGTGAGATTGTCTGTGCGCGAAAGCGTCCACTCCCGACGCTAGCAGTTGGCCGGACCAACAGGTGACCGCTTCCGAACACGGCCATGACCGCGACCGTAGCGCGCCGGTGTGCCGCACGGAATCTATGCTCGGACCATGCGTCTCATCCTCGTCCGCCACGGTCGTACCGCCTCCAACGTCGGGTTCCTGCTGGACACCGCGGAGCCCGGGGCCGACCTCGACGAGGGCGGGCTCGAACAGGCCGCCGAACTGGTGGAACGGCTGTCGCAACACCAGATCGAGGCGGTGTACACGTCCAACCTGGTGCGCACCCAGCAGACCGCGCGTCCGGTGGCCGAGCACCGCGGCCTGACCCTGCAGGTGCTCCCCGGGCTGCGGGAGATCTCCGCCGGTGACGACGAGCTGTCCAGCGACGCCACCCGCTACATCGGCACCCTGATCGCCTGGGGCCGCGGCGAGCTGGACGCGCGCATCCCCGGTGGCGAGGACGCCCGCGAGTTCTTCACCCGCTTCGACTCCGCCATCGGAGAGGTCGCCGCGTCGGGGCGCGATGTGGTGATGGTGGTCAGCCACGGCGCCGCGCTGCGCGTGTGGTCCTCCGAGCGGGTCCACGGCTTCACCGAGGCGCTCGGGCGGGCGCACCTGGACAACACCGGCGTGATCGTGGTGGACGGCTCGCCGGACGAGGGCTGGGAGCTGGCTGAGCTGATCGGCGTCCGGCACTGGGAATGACCGGACGGGGGAAGCGGGCGGCCGCGGCGGCGATCGTCGTCGCGGGGGTGGCGGCCGCGGCGACGATGGTGTCCGTGGTGGGCGCCACGCAGCTGCCGGCGGCCGCACCCGTGATCGTCTCGACGGTCGCTTCGCCGTCCGCGGTGGTGACCACTCCGTCCGCCTCGCCGACGCCGACCGCCGTGGCGGCCACGGTGCTGCGGGTGTACAGCAACAACATCGAGAACCTCGTGCAGAACCTTGCGGACGGCGGCTGCCGGCAGGTGAGCGCCGCCGAGCACCTGGCGTCCATGCTGGTCGACGAGGCGGGCGCGATCGGCACGCCGACCGTCGCGGCGCCGGACCTGCTGCTGCTCCAGCAGCTCAGCGGTGCCGCGCAGGCAGAGGCGTACGCCGACGCGGCGTCCGCGATGTTCGGCTATCCGGCGGGCACCTACCGGGCGCTCGTCGCCTGGGACGACCCGGAGCCCTGGGGTACCACGCACGGCTGCCGCGACCGGTCGCTGGGCGCGCTGAAGAAGCGGCAGACCAACGGGATCATCTACAACACCCGGACGCTGACCGTCGCCGACACCCCGCAGTCGTGGAGCGCCGGGTGGCTCCAGCGCGGCGCGGCGTACGCGTCCGGCTCGGGCTGCACCGCCTACGAACCGCCGAGCGTGGACGCCGATCCCAAGCGGCTGGCCAAGTGGAAGCGCACCACCGCCATGGCCGCGCAGTTCACCGTGAACGGCAGCGGGACGACGGTGTTCGCGGCCTCGCTGCACCTGCCGCAGCAGAACCGGAAGAACGCGTGCGCGGGCGAGGGCGACGCCGGCTTCGGCGCGACGGGGATCAGCCTGGGTCCGGAGGCGAAACGGCTGCTGCAGTCCTCGCAGGTGCGGGTGCTCGGTGTGGACGCCAACCGCACCGGGATCGAGCCGTCCGCGCTGAGCCTGTTCGGGCTGGCGGGCTACGGCGCGGGGGACACCATCGGCCGCAGCAAGATCGACTACCTGTTCGTCCGCGGCGCCGTCCGTCCGTCGTCCATCGCGCACACTGTCGCCGGCACCCGGTCGAACCACCGGGCGCTGTACGGCTTCATCGACCTCTGATCCGCCCGCCCGCTCGTCCCACCCCAGGGGTCAGCGGAAGATGACCGTCCGGCCGCCGTCCAGCAGGACGCGGTGCTCGGCGAACAGCTTGACCGCCTCGGTCAGCGTCCGGCTCTCCTGCTCCTGGCCCATCGCGACGAGCTGCGGGACCTCCATGGTGTGGTCGACCCGGCGGACGTTCTGCTCGATGATCGGCCCCTCGTCGAGGTCGGACGTGACGAAGTGCGCGGTCGCCCCGATCAGCTTCACGCCGCGGGAATGGGCCTGCCGGTAGGGGTTCGCGCCCTTGAAGCCGGGCAGGAAGGAGTGGTGGATGTTGATCGCCCGTCCGGCCAGCTCCTCGCACAGCCCCGGGGACAGGATCTGCATGTAGCGGGCCAGCACCACCAGTTCGATGTCGTACTCGGCCACCGCGTCCAGGATGCGCCGCTCGACGTCGTCCCTGGTGTCGGGGGTGACCGCGTGCTGCTCGAACGGGACGCCGTAGAAACTGGCCAGGTCGGCGAGGTCCGGATGGTTGGAGATGATCAGGGGCATCGTGATCGGCAGGTAGCCGGAGCGCTGCCGGAACAGCAGGTCGTTCAGGCAGTGGCCGGCCTTGGACGCGAGGACGAGCGTGCGCCGTCGCCGTCCGACGTAGTCGAGGTTCCACTGCGCGCCCAGGCTCTCGGCGATGCCGCTGAAGTCGCGCTCGAAGTGCGACCGGTCGAAGCCCGATTGCACCTGCACCCGCATGAAGAACCGGCCCGACTCGGTGGACGTGAACTGCTGCAGCTCGGTGATGTTGCCCCGGGCCTCGACGATGGCGCCCGTGACCTGGTGCACGATCCCTGGACGGTCCGGGCACGACAGGGTCAGCAGCCAGTGGGTCGAGTCGATCACGGCTGACAGGGTAGCGTCCGTCCCCCTTCGCCGAGTTGTCAGAATCTCACCCGGCCAGGGCCGGGTGAGATTCTGACAAGTGGGAGAGGCAGGCGCCTCCGGTAGGTTGTGCGGGACGTCGCGCGAGCAGGAGGTTTCAGATGGCGAAGATCAAGGTCGCCGGGACGGTGGTCGAACTCGACGGGGACGAGATGACCCGGATCATCTGGCAGTTCATCAAGGAACGCCTGGTCCACCCCTACCTCGATGTGAACCTCGACTACTACGACCTGAGCATCCAGAACCGGGACGCCACCGACGACCAGGTCACCATCGACGCGGCGCAGGCGATCAAGCGTGAGGGCGTCGGCGTGAAGTGCGCGACGATCACCCCGGACGAGGCCCGCGTGGAGGAGTTCGGCCTGAAGAAGATGTGGGTCTCGCCGAACGGGACGATCCGCAACATCCTTGGCGGCGTGGTCTTCCGCGAGCCGATCATCATCTCGAACATCCCGCGGCTGGTGCCGGGCTGGACGAAGCCGATCGTGATCGGCCGTCACGCCCACGGCGACCAGTACAAGGCCACCAACTTCAAGGTGCCCGGTGCGGGCCAGCTGACCATCACCTTCACCCCCGCTGACGGCTCCGAGCCGATCCAGCACGTGGTCGCCAACTACGGCGACGACGGCGGCGTGGCGATGGGCATGTACAACTTCAACGACTCGATCCG
>DAINOM010000248.1:0-3860 GCA_036735445.1 Propionicimonas sp. | reverse complement strand
CCGGCGGGACCGCCTGGCCGGGTGGGGCCGGCGGAGCGCCGGCGGGCGGCCTCGGCGGTGCCGGCGGTCCGGGTGGCGCGGCTGGTCCGGGCGCGGGTGCCGGCGGTACGGGCTGTTCGGACATCACTTCTCCTTCGGCGGAGTGGCGACGGGCGGGGGAGCGGGCGTACCTCCCACGAGCGGAGGTGCGCCACCCGCCGTCCCGCCCCCGGCGAGGGGCGGCGCGCCCGCGGGTCGGCCGCCGGCGGCCTGACCGCTCGGAAGCCCGGTCTGCGTGCCCGTGGCCGGCTTGGTCGATGGGGTGGCGGGGATGATGCCGGCTCCGCCGCCCTGCAGTTGCCCGGGCGTGAGCGTCGGCTCGAACCAGTCGTTGAGGAGGTGGTTCATCAGGAAGTCCATCGCCCACTTCTCCCGTTCGGCCTGGGAGCCGTCGGTGGTGAAGTTGGTGATCTTGATCGAGATCGCGCCGGACTGCCTCAGTTGCTCCATTCCCGCCTCGATCTCGGCCTTGACGAAGTACACGTTGGCGCCGAGACCGACGCTGAAGTGCTTGTAGACCCGGGAGAAGTCGATCGAGATGGAGACGTCGAGGGCCGGCTGCAGGGCGGTGAACTTGAGTTCGTAGATCACGCCGATCGGAGTGGCGCCCTGTTCGAGCGCCTGTTCCAGGATGATCGCGCCCTCCTGGCTCAGCACGAGGCTGAAGATCGCGTCGTTGTCGCCGAACAGCGACGGCACCGTCGCGCCCAGAATGGCCTCCACCGCCCGGAAGGACGCGGCCGCGCCGTCGGCGGGCGCCGCGGCGATCGTCCCGCCGCCGCCCTCCAGATCGAGCGCGACCACCCGGACCCGTCCCTCGTCGAACGGGACGGCGGTGAGCTTCGCGTCACTCGCCAGCGCCAGCTTGCTGCGGATCTTGGCCTCCACGCCCTCGGCCAGCTTCAGGCAGACGCCGAAGGCGAGGAAGCCGCCCCCCTTCACGCCGCCCTGGACGGCGGCCGGCTTGAACTTGATGTAGCTGAAGTTCACCCGGCCGTCGCTGCGGCGCGACAGCGCCACCGGTCCGGGCAGGTACCAGTACTGCTTGGGATCGGCGTGGTCGGGGAACACGGTGACGCCCTCGACGGTCTGCATTCCGGTGCCGAGTTGCAGCATGGGTCTCCTCCTCCTGCGGTCGGTGGGTCGCGGTCATCCGGTGGGGAGGACCAGCTCGGGGACGTCGGACTGCAGCCAGTCGCTCGACTTGGACAGCCCGTTGGTGAAGTTGTGCGTCACCCGGTACCAGTACTGGTCCTTCGCCGCGTCGACGAAGTCGAACTCGAAGCGGCCGATGTCGGTCGGCGACCTGAGGGTGAGGTTGTCGGCGTAGCTCAGTTGGGCGACCTCGTCGGCGTACCGGGTCTCGACGACGATCTCCTTCAGCCCGGCGGCGGCGAAGTCCTTCGGCTCGGCCCGCAGCGCGATCGAACGGTGGCCCTTCAGGTCCTCCCGCAGCACCAGCAGGTCCTGGGTGGTGGTCGACTCCGGGACCTCCTGGACCCGGCCGTCGGTGTACACCATGGTCACGGCGAAGGTCACGTCGCGCCGGGTCGGGTCGACCAACTCGACCGAGAACTTCCGGGGTGGCTCGGCTCCGGTGAAGCTGTACTGCTCCTCCTTGGCCACGTTGTTGGCCGGGTCGGAGTAGCGCATCGTCAGGAACACCTGCTGCACGCCCTGGGTGAACATCCCCGCCGGCACGGAGATGGTCACGGTCCGCCGGCGGGGGTAGGGGTCGCCGACCCGGATCTGGCTCTCGGTCGACTCCGTCCAGCCACGGTCGACCTGCCGTCCGTCCGCGCCGTGGTAGACCAGCCGGTAGGCGAACCCGCGCCGCGACGGATCGGCGAGGTAGACCGGCCAGGAACCCGCCCCGGCCGCCTGTGCCGAGGTCAGCTCGTAGCGGTCCTCGATCGCGATCCCGTGGTCGGCGTCGGTGTACCGGCAAGAGAGTTCGACCGTGGGGTAGAGCTCCCAGGGCGTGTCCACCACGTTGATCGGCACGAGCATCACGTCGTAGAGGCCGTCGCGGCGCGGGTCGACCTCGACGACGTCTCCGGGGATCGGAGCGAGTTCGCCGGAGCTCACCCGCGTGGGCCGGCCCGAGCCGAAGGTCGCGTCGAACCCGACGTCGTAGTGATACGCGACCGGCATCACCATGTCGCCGCCATGGAGCACGCTGGCCCAGTCCACGGGCTGTTCCGACGCGTGCTGGGCGTCGAAGACCAGGTTCCTGGTCTCGCCGCCGTAGGTGAGTGCGACGTTGATCGACTCGATGTGCTCGGCCGCGAAGTCGACCCGCGGGATCACGCGCACCCGGCGCCGCTTGTAGAAGTCGTCCTCGAGGTCCACCTGCATGATGAACCGGGAGGCGTCGAGGCCCTCCTCAGTGATGATCCGGGCGAGGCCGGCCAGGTGCGCCTGGGGGTGGATCGTGCGCAGCACGGCGGTCCGTTCGCGCATGTTGATGTTCAGCGACTTGTCGTCGATCCGGGTGAGGTCGGTCTTGCCGTAGGTGAACGCCGAGCCCAGGCCGCCGGTCGCCAGGGTCTGGCTGACGCGCTGGAAGGTGCGCAGCGCACCGCCGCGCTCGCTGTCCATCGGCTCGAGGCTCGGGGTGAAGAACGTGGTGGTGACCATCTCGCGGCACTCGGTCAGGGCCTGCTCGTAGCGGCTGGCCTCGCCGCCGCCGGAGCCGTCCCCCTCGGCGACGAAGAGGTCGCCCTCGATGGTGATCACCTTGTCCTCGACCAGCTTGTCGACCACCTCGTCGATCTGGGAGCTGAACACGATCAGGTTCGTGCTGAAGTTCTCCTCGAGATGGGTCTGGACGCGGTTCCAGTCCGCGGTGACCGTCACGTTGTAGGCGGGTCGAAGACCCACGAAGGTGAGGTCGTAGATCACGCCGATCGGTGACATCTCACCCATCAGCGCCTGGCGCATGATCACCGCCCCGGCCTGGTCGAGCTGGACGGAGAAGGACGCCTGGTTGTCGCCGTACAGCGACGGCTTCCCCGCCTGGTTGATCTTGACCACGAACTTCGGCGTGGTCACCGGTGGCACGGGAGCGCCGCCGGTGATCGGCGGCTTGGGCTGGTTGTCGGGGTCGGGCGACTCCGCCCCGAGCAGCATCATCCGGACCGCGCCGTCGATCACCGGCACCGGGGCCAGCCGGGGCGGCTCCCGCAGTCCCGCGATGCCCTGGAGCTGCCGGCCGATCTCGGCGAGCTGCCCGGGGTCCGCCCCGAGGTTGCAGTCGAAGTTCAGGAACCCGCCGGTGACCTCGGTGACCTCGGCGCCGGGGGTGGGGGAGATCATGCCCTTGAACTCGATGAGCTGGACCTGCGGCACCCGCTGGTTCGTCGCGGGGTCGGTCAGCAAGGTCAGGTGGGGTGACAACGGCAGGTAGTAGAACTGCAGCGGGTCGGCGTGGTCGGGCATCAGCGACACGCCGTCGACCACGTGGAACGGTGGGTTCAGGTAGAGCATCTCGGACTCCCGGTGGTCACGGCCCGGGTGCGGGCGCAGGCGGGACGGGTGGCGCCGGGTAGTTGGGGACTGCCCGGCAGAGGGGCGTGGCCCACGGGCAGGTCACAGGAAGCCGGGACAAGGGGGCGGACGGCTGCCACGCACGTGGCGTCCTGACGGGTGAAGCCCTGACGGGGGGCGCCCGGCGCGGCGGTCTGGACGGGGGCCCGGGCGGTGTCCGCCGTCAGGCCGGTGACGCCCCGGCGGACGGATGCCGGGGCGGAATTGACGACGGGGGCGTCAGTTTCCCGAAGGTGTGCGCCCCTTGCCGAGGGCACGCCCCAGCACCGAGG
>DAINOM010000247.1:0-3929 GCA_036735445.1 Propionicimonas sp. | reverse complement strand
TCTACTTCGCCTACATGCAGGTCGAGGCGTACGTGATGACCCCGCGGGTGATGACCAAGGCCGTCGACATCCCCGGCTCGCTCGTGCTGATCGGCGCGATGGTCGGCGGCACGCTGCTCGGCCTGCTGGGCGCGCTGGTCGCGGTGCCGGTGACCGCGTCCCTGCTGATGATCGTCAACCGGGTGTTCGTGCCGAGGCAGGACGCGAAGCTCGTCCCCGAACGCTGAGCCGCCCGCCCGTGCCGGAGTGGGTACATCGTTGCTCAGAACAGAACCGGAGGAGGAACGATGCGACTGGGCATGGTCGGGCTGGGCCGGATGGGCGGCAACATGGTCGAGCGGCTGCGTGCCGCCGGCCACGAGGTGATCGGCTACGACGCCAATCCCGAGGTGACCGAGGTCGCGAGCCTCGCCGAACTCGCGGAGCGGCTCGGCGAGCCGCCGCGCGTGGTCTGGGTGATGGTCCCGGCGCAGGTCCTCGACCCGGTGCTGGACGAGCTGGGCGGCGTGCTCGGTGAGGGCGACATCGTGGTGGACGGGGGCAACAGCCGGTGGTCCGAGGACGCGGCCAGGGCCGAGCGGCTCGCGCGCAGCGGCGTCCGGTTCATCGACTGCGGCGTGTCCGGCGGCGTCTGGGGACGGGAGAACGGCTACGCGCTGATGTGCGGCGGCGACGCGGCGGACGTGGCGGTCGTCCAGCCGGTCTTCGACGCGCTCAAGCCCGCGGGTGATTACGGCTTCGTGCACGCCGGAAGCCACGGCGCCGGGCACTTCGTGAAGATGGTCCACAACGGCATCGAGTACGCGATGATGCAGGCCTACGCCGAGGGCTGGGAACTGCTGGAAAAGGCCGAGGTGGTCACCGACGTCGCCGCCACTTTCGACAGCTGGCGCGAGGGCACGGTGATCCGGTCGTGGCTGCTGGACCTGGTCTCCCTGGCGCTCGCCGACGACCCGCACCTGGAGCGGATCCGCGGTTACGCCGACGACTCGGGCGAGGGCCGCTGGACGGTGGACGCAGCCATCGACCTCGCCGTGCCGGTGCCGGCGCTCACGGCCGCGTTGTTCGCGCGGTTCGTGTCGCGTCAGGACGAGTCGCCGGCCATGAAGCTCGTCGCGGCGATGCGCAACCAGTTCGGCGGGCACGCCGTGCAGGCGACGTCCGCCGCCGTTGACGCGGTCTGAGGGCCCGATCAGGCCGGGAGCACCTCCGCGACCACCACGCCCGCTCCAGCGGCAGGTCCGTCCATCGCCATCAGCTCTGCGCCGGCGGCCGCCAGGTCGACGACGCGGCCGACGAGACGACCCGGGTCGAGGCGGCCGGCGGCGACCAGCTCCAGCAACGCCGGATAGTCGGCGGCAGCCATGCCGTGGCTGCCGGTGACCTCCAGTTCGTGCGCGATCACCCGGTCCCACGGCAGGGGCGCACGGGAGGCGGCTCCCAGCATCAGACCCACCTGGACGTGCCGTCCGCGCCGCCGAAGGCCGAGCACGCCCGCCGCGGCCGTCGCCGCTGAACCGACCGCGTCGATACTGACGTGCGCGCCGCCACCGGTTGCTGCGCGGATCAGGTCCGGATCGGGGTCGGCGAGCGTCCGGTCTGCCCCGAGTTCGGCGGCCCGGGCCCGCGCGGCGGCGGACGGGTCGACCGCGACCACCCCGGCGCCGAGCGCCCTGGCGATCAGTACCGCGGACAGCCCGACCCCGCCACAGCCCAGCACCACCAGCCACTCCCCTGCACCCAGCCGGCCGTGGGCGGTCAGGGCACGGTAGGCGGTCGCGAACCGGCACCCGAGGGACGCAGCCGTGACGAAGTCCACGCCGGCCGGGAGCAGGACGAGGTTGAAGTCGGCGGCCCGGACGACCACCTTCCCGGCGAACGAGCCGGGGTGGGTGAACCCGGGCTGGGTCTGGTCCGGGCACACCTGGGCGTCACCGCGCAGGCACCACTCACAGCGTCCGCAGCCGTTCACGAACGGGGCGGTGACCCGGTCACCGACCGCGAAGCCGGTGACCAGCGGCCCGACCTGCGCCACCACACCGGCGAACTCGTGGCCGGGGACCATCGGCAGCGGCACCGGGTCGTGACCGCGCCAGGCGTGCCAGTCCGACCGGCACACGCCCGTGGCGCTCACCGCGACCACAGCGCCGTCCGCCGGGCACTCGGGGTCGGGCAACTCGACCAACCGTGGCGGCTCGCCGTACTCCCGGTACTGGATCGCGCGCACGGACCCGTCCCTCAGGCCTTCGCCACCGGTGGCGGCGGGGCGTCCTCCGGCTGGCTCGCGGAGACGGGCGATGCAGCGGGGACGGACTCCGCGGCTTCCACCGGCGCCTTGCGGACCTGCTCCAACTGCCGGTTGTACCAGGTGCCGATCACCAGCAGCAGCACACCGACGGCGAGGAACGCGATCGCCCGGACCAGGTCGGGAAGCGTCGCGAGGTCGAAGAGGAAGAGCTTGGCCACCGCGGCGACCGCGAGCGCGATCGCGAGACGGACCGACACCATCGCGTGGACGTCGCGGCGCAGGCCCAGTCGCAGCAGCACCACGCAGAGCAGCAGCCAGGACACCGTGACCAGGGCGTGGGCGGTCTGGAACCAGCGGTCCGGATCGCCCATTCGCTCGCCCACCAGCGTCCCGGCGAGGACGAGTGCCACCGTCCCGAACATCACGGACGCGGCCCAGGTCGCGTAGGTGAGCCAGGACGGGCGGCCGGCGAGGAAGGCCCGCAGGGCCATGGCGCCGAGCAGGGTCGCGGCCAGGCCCAGCAGCGACTCCATCACGTGCGCGACCCCGTGACCGGTCGCGAACGCGGACGAGAACGGGGTCGTCGCGAGCGGCAGCCAGTGCGCCACGCCGATCGCCGCGAGCACGAAGCCGACCACCAGGACGGGCCGGAACCGGGTGTTCCGCGCCACCGCGAGGTAGGCGGCCGCCAGGCCGAAGTAGATGTACTCCTGGTAGCCGCTGTCGGTGGCGCGCAGGATCGCGAAGGCGACGAACAGCGCACCCAGGGGCACCGCTGCCGACCGGAGCAGCTCGGAGAGCCACTTCTCCGCCAGTCCGCACGCGGCGTAGGCCGCACCGAGCGCGGCGGCGGCCACCGCGTCGGCGGCGATGTCGCCCTGCCAGCACGCGAGCATGAGCGGTCCGGCGGTGAGCACCATGAACGCCACGGACGCGATCTGCTCGGCCCGGCTGGTGCGCTGGTGCAGGATCGCCATCACCAGGCCCGCCGCGGCGAACAGGGTCGCCAGCCCGAGGGTGGCGAGCGGAAAGGCCGCTGCGCTGGGCTCCGGCAGCGCGAGCGCCCACAGGAACACGACGGTGGTGGGCAGGATCCGCGCGGCCATCAGCCACACCCAGGCCAGGCCGCGCTGGAACGCCGCGGTGACCACGCTCATCACCACCATGAACGCGAGGCACCACACGAAGTTCTCGCGCACGATGTAGGGCGCCAGCACCAGGCTGCCGAGAATGGCGAGGACGGCGAGCCACTGGCTGTTCCAGCGCCGGGCGATCCAGACGCCGCCGACGCTGACCAGGCCCGCGAGGGCGAGTCCGGGCAGCTCGGGCAGCATCGCCCGTCCGTCCGGGGCGACGAAGAGCACGGTGACGGCGACGATGCACAGGAAGGCCGACGCCACGCCGGTCGCCATCAGTGCCTGGGCGCCGATGTTCTTCGGATCCTTGCCGTGCTGCCACAGGGCCGCGCCGACGGCGAGGACGGACAGCACGCCGCCGATCGCGGTGCGCGCGACGGGACCGACGACCCCGTCCTGCGGCAGCACCAGTACGAAGGCCACCCCGATCAGGGTGATCGCGGAGCCGAAGATCGAGAACACCTCCGCCACGCTGACCTGCCGGCGCGGCTTGCGCGGCACCGGCGGCCGCTGGGGCAGGGCGACGGGAGGTGCCACCGGCGGGG
>DAINOM010000246.1:0-3937 GCA_036735445.1 Propionicimonas sp. | reverse complement strand
GGCTACCTCATCCTCGGCTTCGGCAGCGACCAGTACCGCCGTCCCCTGGCCTGAGGCGCCGCGCGCGATTCACGGGGACGGTTCCTTTCCCGTTCCCGGGGACGGTTCCTCTTCCCGTTCAGCAGGACCGTCCCTCTTCCCGTTCACAGGGACGGTTCCTTTCCCGTTCAAGCCTCCGACAAGGGCGAACAAGTGAACGGGAAGGGAACCGTCCCCTATCCCGAAGGAACCGTCCCCTATTCCGTTCACGAGTCCCCCGGTCCGTTCACGAGGAGGGCCCGGGAGACTGTTCCGTGCGGTTGCGGTGGAGGCGCTACAGCCAGCCGTTCTCCTCGGCGATCCGGACGGCCTCGGCGCGATTCGTCGCGCCGGTCTTGCCGATCGCGGCGGAGAGGTGGTTGCGCACGGTCCCCTCGGACAGGAACACCCGGGACGCGATCCTCGCCACGCCGGCCCCGTCCCGTGCGGCGCGGAGCACCTCGGACTCCCGTTCGGTGAGCGGAGAATCGCCCGCGACCAGGCTGTCCATCGCGAGCGCGGGATCGACCACCCGCAACCCCGCGTGGACGCGGCGGACGGCGTCCGCGAGCTTCGCCGCCGGCGTGTCCTTCACCACGAAGCCGCTCGCCCCGGCCTGCAGCGCCCGGCGCAGGTAGCCCGGGCGGCCGAACGTGGTCACCACCAGCACCCGCACGTCCGGAAGCGCCTCCCGCAGCGCGGCCGCGGCGGCGATCCCGTCCAGGCCGGGCATCTCGACGTCCAGCAGCGCAACGTGCGGACGGTGCGCGCGCGCCGCATCCACCACGGCGTCCCCCGAACCGACCTCGGCGACGACCTCCAGGTCGGGTTCGAGGTTGAGCAGCGCGGCGAGCGCGCCGCGGACGAGCGCCTGGTCGTCGGCGAGCAGCAGCCGGATCGGTTCAGCCACGGGCCACCACCCTGAGCGCGAAGCCGGGATCCAGCACCTCGGTCTCGACGGCGGCACCCGCCTCGGCGGCCCGTTCACGCAAGCCGACCAGCCCGTGACCGGGCTCGTCGCTGCCGGTCCCGGCCGGGTCTGGACCACGTCCGTCGTCGACGAGTTCGACCTCGTCGGCAGACAGCCGCAGCGTGCAGTGCCGCGCCCCGGAGTGCCGGATCACGTTGGTGACGCCCTCACGGATCGTCCAGGCGAACAGGTCGCGCAGTTCGGTCGGGACGGCGTCCGTGGACGTCGGCAGGTCCGCGACGATGCCGGCGGCGGCCAGCGCCTGCCGGGCCCGGACCAGTTCGCCCGACAAGGACGGCTGGCGGTACCCGGCGACCGCCTGCCGCACCTCGGTGAGCGCGTCACGGGACAACCGCTCGATCTCGGCCACCTCAGTCCGGGCCTGCTCCGGGCTCACATCCAGGAGCCGCCCGGCGAGTTCCGCCTTCACCGTGATCACGGTGAGCGAATGGCCGAGGATGTCGTGCAGGTCGCGGGCGAACCGGTTGCGCTCCTCGGCGACGGCGAGCCTGGCGTTCTCCTCCCGCGCGAGCAGCAGCTCGCGGTTGCGGGCGATCATCTGCTGCACGCCCCACATCGCGAGGCCGGTCGCGGCGATCGCGAAGGTCAGGCTGGCGTCCTCGGTCCAGCCGGGCACCAGGCGTCCGGCGAGTTCGTGGCCGAGCGCGACCACGCCCACGCAGACGAGTCCCGCCCGCTGCGGGAGCACCTGCATGGCCGCGGCGACCACGAAGGCCAGCGTGGCGGTGCCGTCCTGGCCGAGCGTGACCATCACGACGAGCGACAGCACCACCATGCCGACCAGCAACACCCAGCCCGCCGCCGGTGTGGGCGCACCCGCCCAGCCCAGCGTCCGGATGTGGGCGAACAGCCACAGGTAGGCCGCGACGAACAGGGCCAGCGCCACCAGAGCGACCTGCCCCGCCAGAGTGCCTCGGATCAGCCACGCGTCCCGCACCGTGCCCCACAGGAACACCAGCCAGACGCCGCCGAAGAACGTCCCGACCAGGGCGAGCCGCCGGCTGCGCGCGCGGTCGGGCGCGGGGACGGTGGGCGCCGGCATGGTGCTCACGGTAGTGCTCACACCCGGCCGGTGTCCCGGCTCATCCGCCACGCCGCGCCGGTCACGAAGACGGCCAGCCAGCCGAGCGCGTTGGCAACGGCGTACCAGGGCAGGTCGCCGGTGAGCGGGGCGCGGCTGATCTCCGCGACGCCGAACATCGGGGTGAACGCGGACACGGTCCAGAGCCACGAGGTGGGGTCGATCGGGATGAACACGTTGCCGATGAAGGCCAGCGCAGCCAGGCCCGGACCGAGCACCTGCATCGCTGTCTCGCCGGGCACCAGGTAGCCGACGAACACGCCGAGCGCGGCGAAGACGAGCGTGCTGAGCACGGTGAGTGCCCCACACGCCAGCCACACCGACACCGGCATCTGGGCGCGTCCCTGCACGACGCCGACCACGTTCACGACGCCCACCGCGAGGACGCCCACGGCCAGCGCGCACAGCGACTTGGTGGCCACGTAGGCCGCGGGACGCAGCGGCGCGAGCCGCAGCTGACGCGACCAGCCCAGCGCCCGGTCCATCGCCACGGACGCCCCGGTACTGGCGGCGGACATCGCGGCGCCGTAGAGCGCCATCGCGACCATGATGTAGGCCGCGACGTTGCCGTTGCCCACCGAGGAGTTCCAGTTGGACTGGCTGCCGAAGGCCAGCAGCATCACGCCAGGGAACAGCAGGGTGAAGATCATGGTGCGGCGGTTGCGCAGCAGGCGCTTGAGTTCGGTACCCAGCAGGGTGGGGTTGAAGCCGCCCAGGCGCGGGACGGTTCGGGTCAGTTCGATGGCGGTCATTCCGCGGTCCTTCCGGTGAGGCTCAGGAAGGCCTCCTCGAGGCCTCTGGCTGTGATCTCGACGTCGCGCGCCGAGGTGTGGGTGAGCAGGTGGCGGGCCACCGCGTCCGAATCCTGCGCGTGGATCAGGACGACTTCGCCGCGGCGCTCGACCGAGTCGACGCCGGGCAGCCGGCCCAGTTCGCGGGTGTCGGTGTCGGGGAGCAGAGCGCGGATCACCCGTCCGCTGGTCAGGGCCCGGATCTGGGGCCCGGAGCCGTCGGCCACGACACGTCCCCCGGTCAGCAGGATGATCCGGTCGGCGTACTGGTCGGCCTCCTCCAGGTAGTGGGTGGCGAACAGGACGGTGCGGCCGCGCCGGGCGTCCGCACGGATCGCCTGCCAGAAGGCGCGGCGGCCCTCCACGTCCATGCCGGTGGTCGGCTCATCGAGCAGGAGCAGGGCGGGATCAGGCAGCAGGGCGAGCGCGAACCGCAGCCGCTGCTGCTCTCCACCCGAGCACCTGCCGACCTTGCGGGAGGCCAGGTGGGTGATGCCGGCGACCTCGAGTACCACGTCCACGTTCTGGGTGGACGCGAACAGGCTGGCCACGTAGGCGACGGTCTCGCGGACGCTGAGGTCCTTGAGCAGGCCGCCGGTCTGCATGACGGCAGACACAAGGCCGCGGGCGATCGCCTCACGCGGATCGAGGCCGAGGACGGCGACTTCGCCACTGGTGGGCCTGGACAGCCCGAGGACCATGTCGATGGTGGTGGTCTTGCCGGCGCCGTTCGGGCCGAGGACGGCGACCACCTCGCCCTGGCCGATCTCGAGGTCGAGGCCCCGGACGGCCTGGACGTCGCCGAAGCTGCGGCTCACGCCGCGCAGGGAGATCGCCGGGGTCGCGGCAGCACCTGCCTGTCGGGACTGGTTCAGTAGTTGTGTCATGCCCCCAGACTCGCCGGGACCGAAGGCCGGCACCTCGCCCGCCCGTCACGTCCTGGCCGTGACAAATGTCAGTGCGGGGGGCGAGGGCGACGAATCCGGTCTGGTCAGGGCGGGCCCGGGCGCGCGAAGATGGCCGCGATCGAGGAGGATCCATGGCACACCAGGTGTT
>DAINOM010000245.1:0-3948 GCA_036735445.1 Propionicimonas sp. | reverse complement strand
GCCGCGAGGCGGAGGTCGCCGGCGCCGTGCAGCTCGCTGCCGCGTGGCTGGGCGAGCAGGTGGCGGCGTCCCGCGCCCTGGCGGAGGTCGAGCGCACCGAGGCGCAGCAGCGCCGCAACGAGGCCGAGGCCGAACTCACCGCCGCCCGGCAGCGGGGCCGCGAGCTGGCGAAGTCGTTCGAGGGCTTGGTGGACAGCGTCCACCGGGACGAGCTGGCCCGCGCGCAGCAGCAGATGAAGATCGACGCGCTCGCGGAGAAGGCGCTCACCGAGCTGGGCCTGGAGGCCGAGGCACTGGTCGCCGAGTACGGACCCGACCAGCTGGTGCCCGTGCTGGTCGGCGACGACGGCCGCCCGCTCGGCGAGGACGACCCGCGGCCGGACCCCGTCCCCTATGTCCGGGGCGAGCAGGAGAAGCGGCTGCGGGCCGCCGAGCGCGACCTCGCGGTGCTGGGCAAGGTGAACCCGCTGGCGCTGGAGGAGTTCGACGCCCTCAGCGAGCGGCACACCTTCCTCGCCGAGCAGCTGGCCGACCTGCGCAAGACCAGGGACGACCTGATCGCCATCATCGCCGACGTCGACACCCGCGTGCAGGAGGTGTTCGCCGCCGCGTACGCCGACGTGGAGAAGGCGTTCGAGGAGTCCTTCGCCCGCCTGTTCCCCGGCGGTGAGGGACGCCTGGTGCTCACCGAGCCGGGGGAGTGGCTGACCACGGGCGTGGAGGTCGAGGCGCGACCGGCCGGCAAGAAGGTGAAGCGGCTGTCGTTGCTGTCCGGTGGCGAACGGTCACTGGTGGCGGTCGCGTTCCTCGTCGCGCTGTTCAAGGCCCGGCCCAGCCCGTTCTACATCCTGGACGAGGTCGAGGCCGCGCTTGACGACACGAATCTTGGGCGTCTGCTGGAGATTTACGAAGAATTGCGCGCCAACAGCCAGCTGCTGGTGATCACCCACCAGAAGCGCACGATGGAGATCGCTGACGCGCTGTACGGCGTGACGATGCGCGCCGACGGGGTCTCCGCGGTGATCAGCCAGCGCCTGAGAGAGGACTGAGAGCCGCGCCCCGGGGCCCGGAGGCCCACCGGCCCTCGGGCATAATGGCCCGCGGGGGAATTCGGCGGAAGGGGCGGCTCCGGTGAGCTACTGGATCATCACTGTGGCGATCGTTGCGATCGCCCTGTGCATCATCGCGGTGGTGGCCGTGGGCATGCAGGGCAGCCTCGCGGACAAGGCTCCGGAGGTTGCGAACGTGCTCGCCAACACCGCCCGCCACCTGAACGGGGAGGCCGATCCGCCCCAGGGACTGGTCGATTTCTTCGACGAGATCCCGAAGAGCGCGTCGTCCGCGCGGAGCGCGGCATCGGCCAACGAGCCGCCCAAGCGCTGACGCCGGTACGTCCCGGCCCTGCCGGTTGCCTACCATGAGCCGGTGGAGATCTTCTGGTACCTGATGGCCGCGGTCGCGGTCGTGCTCGTCGTGGCCGCCGTCACCATCGTCCTCGGACGCCGCAGGGCCGTCCCGCCCGCGCCGGAGAGGCCGGAGCTTCCGGCCGAGCCCGGCGCCGCGGAACCGCCGGTCGAGGCAGAGCTGGTCGAGCCGGTCGGGACCCCGGCGCCGGCTGAGGTCCTCGAGACCCCCGAAGCCCCGACGTCCCGGCTGGCCCGCCTGCGGCGCCGGCTGAGCGCGAGCACCAACCCGTTCGCCCGCGGCCTGCTGGGCCTGCTGTCGGCCGACCGGCTCGACGCGGCGGCGTGGGACGACCTGGAGGCCGCGCTGATCACGTCCGACCTCGGCGTGGGTCCCACCGATGAGCTGATCACCGGGCTGCGCAGGGAACTGGCCATCGACGGTGTCGCCGACCCGGCGCGCGCCCGGCAGGTGCTGCGGACCGAGGTGCTGAAGCTGGTCGGCACGGACGCCGACCGATCGCTGCGGGTCACCGGCGCGGACGGCAAGCCCGGCGTGGTGCTCGTGGTCGGGGTGAACGGGACCGGCAAGACCACGACGATCGGCAAGCTGGCCCGCGTGCTGGTGGCCGAGGGGCATTCCGTCCTGCTCGCCGCCGCCGACACCTTCCGCGCGGCCGCCGCGGACCAGCTGCAGACCTGGGGTTCACGCGTCGGCGTCCCGGTCGTGCGTGGCCCGGAGGCCGGCGACCCCGCGTCCGTCGCGTTCGACGCGGTGCAGCAGGGGATCGCGGACGGCGTCGACGTCGTCGTGGTCGACACCGCCGGCCGGCTGCACACCAAGACCGGCCTGATGGACGAGCTGGGGAAGATCAAGCGGGTGATCGAACGGCAGGCGCCGGTCACCGAGGTGCTGCTGGTGATCGACGCCACCACCGGCCAGAACGGGCTCGCCCAGGCGCGCGTGTTCGCAGAGGTCGTGGACGTCACCGGCATCGTGCTGACCAAGCTGGACGGCTCGGCGAAGGGCGGGATCGTGGTGCCGGTGCAGCGGGAGCTCGGCGTGCCGGTGAAGCTGATCGGGCTGGGCGAGGGTCCGGACGACCTGGCGCCGTTCGAGGCGGAGGGCTTCGTCGACGCCCTGCTGCAGGAGACCTGATGCGGATCCGCGCCGCCCGTCCCGACGACCTGCCCGCGCTGCTGGAGATCTACAACGACGCGGTCGTGCACACCACCGCCAGCTGGGACCTGCTGCCGTGGACGCCCGTCGAGCACGCCGAGTGGTACGCGACGAAGGCCGAGCACGGCCACCCCGTGATGGTCGCCGACGACGCCGGCCGGGTCCTCGGCTACGCGGCTTACGGCCCGTTCCGGCCCAAGGCCGGTTACGCCCGCACCATGGAGCACAGCGTCTACGTGCGTCCGGACGCACAGGGTCGGGGCGTCGGCAGGGCCCTGCTGGTGGCGATCATCGAGGCCGCGCGCGCCGACGGCGTCCACGCGCTGATCGGCGGCCTGAGCGCCGACAACGAGGTGTCGATGAAGTTGCACCGCTCGCTCGGCTTCGTCGAGGTCGGCCGCCTGCCCGAGGTCGGCCGCAAGTTCGACCGCTGGCTCGACCTGGTGCTCGTCCAGCTGTTCCTCTGACCACCCGCCCCTCACCACGTGGTGAAGGATTTCCCGGCGCAGTCGCCGGTTTCCCTCCACAACGTTGTGAGGGGTTTCCCGGCGTGGTCGCCGGTTTTCCTCCACAACGTGGTGGAGGGTTTCCCGGCGTGGTCGCCGGTTTTCCTCCACAACGTTGTGAGGGGTTTCCCGGCGTGGTCGCCGGTTTTCCTCCACAACGTGGTGGAGGGTTTCCCGGTGTGGTCGCCGGTTTTCCGCCACAACGTGGTGGAGCAGGGGGCCGGGGAACAGTGCGAGCGCCCGGTAGGATGTGCCGAGTTCCCGAGCGTGAGGTAGCCCCTTGTTCGACACCCTGTCCGACCGCCTGTCCGCCGCGTTCCGCAACCTGCGCGGGAAGACCCGGCTGACCGACGCCGACATCGACGCGACCGCCAGGGAGATCCGGCTGGCGCTGCTCGAGGCCGACGTCAACCTGACCGTCGTCAAGGAGTTCGTCGCCAACCTCAGGGAGCGGGCCCGCGGCGAGGAGATCCATGCCGCGCTGAACCCCACCCAGCAGATCGTGAAGATCGTCAACGACGAACTGGTCGACATCCTGGGTGGGCAGACCCGGCAGCTGCGGTTCGCCAAGCGTCCGCCGACGGTGATCATGCTCGCCGGCCTCCAAGGCTCCGGGAAGACGACGCTGGCCGGCAAGCTCGGCAAGTGGCTGAAGGAGCAGGGGCACTCGCCGCTGCTGGTGGCCGCCGACCTGCAGCGCCCGAACGCCGTCAACCAGCTGCAGGTCGTCGGCGAGCGCGCCGGCGTCCACGTCTTCGCGCCCGAGCCGGGGAACGGCGTCGGCGACCCGGTGGCCGTGGCGCGGAACTCGATCCTGCAGGCGATGAGCAAGCTCTACGACGTGGTGATCGTCGACACC
>DAINOM010000244.1:0-3965 GCA_036735445.1 Propionicimonas sp. | reverse complement strand
CGATCCACCACGGCGGCGGGGTGGGCATCGGCCGCTCGATCCACGCCGGCCAGGTGATCGTCGCGGACGGGACCGAGCTGGCCGCCCAGAAGATCGAGCGGGTACTGACCAACGACCCCGGCACGGGCGTGATGCGCCACGTGGACGCCGGCTACGCCCGGGCCCGCGAGGTGGCCGGCGAACGCGGCGTCCGGATCCCGATGCGGTGATGGACGCCAACGACCTGCTGGCCGGGATCGAGGCCATCGGACGCACCGGGGGCGGCGGCTACACGCGGCTGGCCTGGGACGACGCCACCATGCAGCTGCGCGAGTGGTTCGCGGGCACCGCCGCCGCGCTCGGCCTCGAGGTGACCGAGGACGGCAACGGCAACCAGATCGCCTGGTGGGGCTCGGGTCCCGACACGCTGCTGGTCGGCTCGCACCTGGACTCGGTGCCAGAGGGCGGCCCGCTGGACGGACCGCTGGGCGTGTCCTCGGCGCTGGCGGCTGTGGCCCGGCTGAAGGCCGAGGGCTGGCGACCGTCCCGTCCGCTCGCCGTGGTGAACTTCACCGACGAGGAGGGCGGCCGGTTCGGGGTGGCCTGCCTCGGCTCGCGGCTGGCCACCGGCGCGATCACCCCGGACGCAGCGCTGGCGCTGCGCGACGACGCCGGGAACTCGCTGGGCGAGGTCATGGCGAGCCGTGGACGCGACCCGCGAGCCGCCGGTCAGGCCGCATGGCTCGCCGACGTCTCGTCCTACGTTGAACTACACGTGGAGCAAGGACGCTGGCTGACCCCGAACGGCGCCGCCGTGGGCGTGGCGTCCGCGATCTGGCCGCACGGCCGCTACCGCTTCGAGTTCTGCGGCCACGGCAACCACGCCGGCGCAACCGCGATGGCCGACCGCCACGACCCGATGCTGGCCTACGCCGCCACCGTCCTCGCCGCCCGCGAGCTGGCGACAATCGGGGACAGGTCCCATTCCCGTTCACCCCAGCCGCCGCCCACCGGGGACGGTTCCCTACCCGGTCCGGACCGAGTAGAGAACCGTCCCCAGGCTCGGGCGACCTTCGGACGGGTGCAGGTGAACCCGGGCAGCACGAACTCGATCCCGTCGACGGTGACGGCCTGGCTGGACGCGCGGGCGGCGTCCGAGGCCGAACTCGAAGCCCTCGTCAGCGGGATCATCGGACGGGCCGAGGCCGCGGCGCAGGGGGACGGCACCACGGTCGCGACGCGGGCGGAGTCCACCTCCGGAGCGGTGGAGTTCGACCACGCCCTGCGACACCGGTTGGCCACGCTGCTGGACGCGCCCGTGCTGGCGACCGGCGCCGGGCACGACGCGGGCATCCTGGCCGCGAAGCTGCCCACCGCGATGCTGTTCGTCCGCAATCCCACCGGGGTCTCCCACGCGCCTGAGGAGTCGGCGTCCCCAGAGGACATCGGGGCCGGCGTCGACGCGCTGACCACGGTGATCCGGGACCAGGCGGGGACGAGGCAGCCTGCGGAATTGCGCGCTCGACGCGCGGAAACGCCCCGCCAGCCGCCCGTCGCGCCGTCGGGCGCGCAATTCCGCAGGCGACAGGAGTCTCCGGAATGAGCCCGGCCACCAATCCGGCTTTCGCCAACTGCCACTCCCACGCGTTCCACCGGGCGCTGCGGGGTCGCGCGGTCGGCGGCACCGACTTCTGGGGCTGGCGGGACGGCATGTACGCGGTCGCCCAGGCGCTCGACCCCGACCTCTACCACCGGCTGGCGCGGGCCACCTACGCCGAGATGGCGCTGGCCGGGATCGGCGCGGTCGGCGAATTCCACTACCTGCACCACAACGTCGGCGGCGTGCCGTACGCCGACCCGCACGCCATGGCGGACGCGGTGATCGCCGCCGCCTGGGAGGTCGGCATCCGGATCTGCCTGCTGGACACCTGCTACCTGCGGGCCGGCTTCGACGATGCCGAGTTCGCACCGGCGCAGCGCCGGTTCACCTACCCGGACGCCGACACCTGGGCGACCCACGCGACGGCGCTCGCCGCCAGGTATGCCGACAACCCGGCCGTGGTGATCGGCGCCGCCATCCATTCGGTGCGGGCCGTCGACGAAGCAGCCCTGCCGGTGGCGGCGACCGCGCTGCCGGACGCGCCGCTGCACGTCCACGTCTCCGAACAGCCCGCCGAGAACGACGCCTGCCTCGCCGCGACCGGACGGACCCCCGTCCAGCTGCTGGCCGACGCCGGCGTCTGGGGCCCCCGGACGACCGCTGTCCACGCCACCCACCTGACCGCGGACGACATCGCAATCCTGGGCGAGTCGGCGAGCTACGCCTGCTTCTGCCCCACCACCGAGGCCGAGCTCGCCGACGGGATCGGGCCGTCGGTGGCCCTGCGCGACGCCGGTGCCCGGATCACCCTCGGCTCGGACTCCCACACCGTCATCGACATGTTCGCCGAAGCCAGGGGGCTCGCCATGCACGAGCGGTTGGCGTCCGGTTCGAGGGAGGGCTGGACCGCCGGGCGGCTGTGGCAGGCCGCCACGACCGACGGCGCCACGTCGCTCGACTTCGGCGGACTCGGCGGCTTCGAGCTGACCGGCTCGGTGCGCACCGCGGGGGCGTCCGAGCCGCTCTGGACCGCCACCGCCGCGGACGTCGTCCCGCCGGCCGACCTCGACCCCGCCTGGGTGCGGGCCGAGCTGGACGCCACCATCACCGAGGTCTGGAGCCGGGTATGACGGGACATCCGCTGGTCGAGCCTGTCGAGACGCACGCCTCCATCGCCATCACCCGCATCGGCGAACTGGTCACCTGGGAGCCCGACCAGCCCATCCGCCACGACGCCGGGATGGTCATCGAGGACGGGCGGGTGGCCTGGCTGGGGCCGGCCGATGCCACTCCCGCCGCCGACGAGGTGATCGACGCGGACGGCGGCGCGGTCATCCCCGGCTTCGTCGACTCGCACACGCACCTGGTGTTCGCCGGCGACCGGGCGGCGGAGTTCGCCGCGCGGATGGCCGGGCAGCGCTACGAGGCCGGCGGCATCCGGACGACCGTCGCCGCCACCCGGGCTGCCGGCGAGGCGGAGCTGGAGCGGCTGGCCCGGCGCCGGCTCGCCGAGCTGCACGCCCAGGGCACGACGACCGTCGAGATCAAGAGCGGCTACGGCCTGGACGTCGCCACCGAGGAGTCGCTGCTACGGGTGGCGTCCCGGCTCACCACCGAGACCACGTACCTGGGCGCGCACGTCGTGCCCGCCGGCTGGACCGCCGACGCCTACGTCGAACTGGTCACCGGCGAGATGCTCGCCCGCTGCGCCCCGCTGGCGAGGTGGGTGGACGTGTTCTGCGAGACCGGAGCCTTCGACGCTGACCAGGCCCGCACGATCCTCGAGGCCGGCATGGCGGCCGGGCTGCAGCCGCGCGTTCACGCCAACCAGCTGGGCCACGGACCGGGCGTCCAGCTGGCCTGCGAGCTGGGTGCCGCGGCGGCCGACCATTGCACGTACCTGACCGACGCCGACGTGGCCGCGCTCGCCGACTCGGGGGTCGTGGCGGGCCTGCTGCCCGGGGTCGAGTTCTCCACGCGACACCCCTACCCGGACGCCCGCCGCCTCCTGGACGCCGGTGTGCGGATCGCGCTCGCCACCGACTGCAATCCCGGCACCAGCTACACCTCGTCGATGCCGTTCTGCATCGCCCTGGCCGTGCGGGAGATGGGCCTCACCCCCGAGGAGGCGCTGCGGGCCGCCACCCGCGGCGGCGCCGAGTCCCTGCGCCGCGGCGACATCGGCCACCTGGGCATCGGGGCGTGCGCCGACCTCGTGCTGCTGGACGCCCCGAGCCACGTCCACCTCGCCTACCGGCCGGGCGTCCCGCTGGTCCGGCGGACGCTCGCCGGGAGCCGGCGCTAGCGGGCGGCGCCGCTCAGGCCTCCCGGACGCCGGGCTCCACGAACGGCGGCTTGACCACCTCGAACGGCTCCAGCCGGTCGC
>DAINOM010000243.1:0-4011 GCA_036735445.1 Propionicimonas sp. | reverse complement strand
TCAGCTGGGCGGGGCCCACGTGGAGTACCTGCGGCACCTGCGCAACCCGATCGGGCTGAAGCTGGGTCCGTCCGTCACCCCGTCCGAGGCCGTGCAGCTGCTCGAACGCCTCGACCCGGACCAGGAGCCCGGCCGGTTGACGATCATCAGCCGGATGGGCGCCGACCGCGTCCGGGACGTGCTGCCGCCGATCATCGAGGCGGTGGAGGACACCGGACGGGAGGTCGCCTGGGTCTGCGACCCCATGCACGGCAACACGTTCGAGACCTCGCTCGGCTACAAGACCAGGGCGTTCAGCCAGGTGGCGGACGAGCTGAACGGCTTCTTCGACGTCCACCAGGAGCTGGGCACCTGGCCCGGCGGTGTGCACATCGAACTCACCGGCGACGACGTCACCGAGTGCGTCGGCGGCGTGGGTGAGCTGGCCGAGGCCGACCTGGCCAACCGCTACGAGACGGCGTGCGACCCCCGGCTGAACCGCAACCAGTCCCTGGAGCTGGCCTTCCTGATCGCGGAGCGGCTCACCGACGGACGGATCCGCCGGGTGAACCCCGTGCAGGAGTACTCGGCGGAGGACTTCTAGGTGGCCGAGCGGCAGGAGGTCGACCTGCGCAGCGACACCGTCACCCGTCCGACGCCCGGCATGCTGGCGGCGATGGCGTCCGCGCCGGTGGGCGACGACGTGTACGTCGAGGACCCGACGGTCAACGCCCTCGAGGCACGGGTCGCGGCGCTGCTCGGCCACGAGGCCGGACTGTTCTGCACGACCGGGTCGCTGGCGAACCTGCTCGGTGTGTGGTGCCTGGTCCAGCCCGGCCAGGAGGTGCTCTGCGACGTGCGGGCGCACATCGCGCGGGCGGAGATGGGCGCGCACGGTGCCCTGCACGGCATCACGATGCGCACCTGGGCCTCCCCGGACGGGGTGACGGACGCGGCCACCATCGCCGGGATGATCACGCCGGACGCCGGTCCCTACCTCGTCTCCACCGCCGCGGTCGCGCTGGAGAACACCCACAACTTCGGCGGCGGCACGGTGCAGCCGTACGAGCACCTGGTCGAGGTGTCCCGGCTCTGCCGCGACGCGGGCGTCGGCCTGCACCTCGACGGCGCCCGGCTCTGGAACGCGCACGCGGCGACCGGGGTGGCGCTCGCCGACTACGGCAGGCTGTTCGACACGGTCAACGTCTGCTTCTCCAAGGGCCTGGGAGCGCCGATCGGCTCGATGCTGGTCTCGTCCGCGGAGAACATCGCCCGCGCCCGGGTTCAGCGCAAGCGGCTCGGCTCGGGATGGCGGCAGGCCGGGGTGCTCGCCGCGGCCGCCGACTACGCCATCGACCACCACCTGCCCCGGCTGGCCGATGACCATGTGGCCGCGGCGGCCTTCGCCACGGAGGTGGCGGCGGCAGCTCCGTCCGCGGTGCAGCTGTCGAGCGTCACCACCAACATCGTCGTGCTCGACACCGGCTCGCTCTCCGGGGCCGACGTGGCCGCGAAGGCTGCGGAAGCGGGCGTCCGGGTGTCCGCGCTGGGCGCTCACATGGTGCGCGCGGTGACCCACCAGGAGGTGTCGGTGGAGCAGGCCGCGACGGCCGGACGGGTGGTCGGCGCGGTGCTCGCCGGGGTGCCGGTCAGGTGAGGGCGGCGGTCCTGGGCGCGCCGATCGCCCACTCGCTGTCACCGGTTCTGCACAACGCCGGCTACGCGGCGCTCGGACTCGACGACTGGCATTACGAGCGGTTCGAGTTGCAGGCGACCGACCTGCCCGGCTTCCTCGCGGGCCTGGACGACGAGTGGCGCGGGCTGAGCCTGACCATGCCGCTGAAGGAGGCCTGCCTGGAGGTCGCCGCCGAGTCCACGGCTGTGGCGCGCCGGGCGGGGGCGGGAAACACCCTCGTGAGGCGGCCGGACGGCAGCTGGCTGGCCGACAACACCGACGTCCCGGGACTCGTGGACGCCCTGCGCCCGGCCTGGCACCCGGACTGGCGGCGGGCGGCGGTGCTCGGCGCCGGCGCCACCGCGCGATCGGCGCTGCTCGGTCTCGCCGAGCTCGGGGTGCTGGACGTGGACGTCTACGCCCGCGACCCCGCCAAGGCACGGGCGCTGGCCCATTGGGCTCCCACGGGAGTGACGATCACCGCGCGGCCGCTCGGTGAGTGGGCCTCGGGCGATCAGCCGGTCGTGCTGTCCACACTGCCGGGCGGTGCGGCGGACGGCCTCGAACTGCCCGGTCCGCGCAGCGGGCTCCTGTTCGACGCCGTCTACGCAGGCTGGCCCACCCCGCTCGCGCAGCGTGCCGGGGCGGCCGGCATGGCCGTCGTCGGCGGACTCGACCTGCTGGTGCACCAGGCCGCCCGCCAGTTCGCGCTCTTCACGGGACGGGACGCCCCGCTCGAGGCCATGTTCGCGGCCGGGCGGTCGGCGCTCCTTGAGCCCGTCGAGACGGCCGGGCCGGACCGCCCATGATCGTCCTGGTCGGGTTCATGGGGGCCGGCAAGACCACCGTCGGCCGGCTGGTGGCGCAGCGCCTGGGCCGTGCCTTCGTGGACGTGGACGAGGCGATCGAGGCGGCCACCGGACGCACCGTCCGCGAGATCTTCGCCACCGAGGGCGAGCCGGGCTTCCGCCGGATCGAGGCGGACGCGATCACCGGCCTGCTGGCCGGTGAGGAGGTCGTGCTGGCGCTGGGCGGGGGAGCGCTCGGCGCCCTGAGCGTGCAGGAGGCACTGGCCGGCCACCGGGTGGTCCTGCTGGACGTCCCGCTCGACGAGGCGCTCGCGCGGGTCGGCGATGACCCGTCCCGGCCGATGCTGGCCCGTCCCGACCTCCCGGAGCTCTACGCCGGCCGCCAGCAGACCTACCGCGACGCCGCGTCCGTGGTCGTCCCCGTCGCCGGCCGCACCCCCGACGAGGTCACCGCCGCCGTGCTGGCCGCGCTGCCGGAGTAGCGCTCCCTGAGGAGCGCCGGTGAGGGACGAGCCGGCGCGTCACGAAGGGCTCCCGCCCCGTCCCACGTGGGAGAGTAACCCCATGGACGTGCTGGTCATCAACGGACCCAACCTGAACACGCTCGGCACCCGCGAGCCGGAGGTCTACGGCTCGACCACCCTGGCCGTGATCGAGGCCGGCCTGGTCGCCCAGGGCGCCGCGGCCGGACTGGACGTGGACACCTTCCAGAGCAACCACGAGGGCGCCATCATCGACCGGCTGCACGCCGCGCGCACCGACGGCACCCGCTTCGTGATCATCAACCCGGGCGCGTTCACGCACACGTCGGTGGCGATCCGGGACGCGTTCGCCGCGGTCGAGATCCCGTTCTGCGAGGTGCACATCTCCAACGTGCACGCGCGCGAGGAGTTCCGCCGCCACTCCTACCTGGCGGACCTGGCCGTCGGGGTGCTGACCGGCTTCGGCGCCTTCGGGTACACGATGGCGCTGGAGTTCGTGATCGATCAGCTGAAGGGGCAATGACATGCAGCTCACCCACTTGGGCCATTCCGCGGTGTTGGTCGAGGTGTCCGGGACGCGCATCCTGCTCGACCCCGGCAACATGTCCGACGAGTGGCACGACCTCACCGACCTGGACGCGATCCTGGTCACGCACCTGCACCCGGACCACGTCGACCCGGCGCACGCGCCCGCGCTGGTGGCGGCCAATCCGCAGGCCCGGGTGCTGGTCGAGCCGGGCGTGCTCGACGCCGTCCCGCTGGACCGGGCCGAACCGCTCGCCGCCGACACCACCGTCGAGCTGGGCGGGGTTCAGGTCGCGGCGGTCGGCGGCCTGCACGCGGTGATCCACCGGGACATTCCGCGGATCGGCAACGTGGGTCTGGTGGTCACCGCGGAGGGCGAGCCGACCTTTTTCCACCCCGGCGACAGCCTGGCCGCGATCCCGGAGGGAGTGGACGTCCTCGCCGTCCCCGCCTATGGGCCGTGGGCCGCGATGAAGGAGACCGTCGACTTCGCCCGCGAGGTGGCCGCGCCGCAGGGCTTCCCGATCCACGACGGCCTGCT
>DAINOM010000242.1:0-4019 GCA_036735445.1 Propionicimonas sp. | reverse complement strand
CCAGTGCCACCACCTGCGGCCTCCAGGCCGCCAGTTCACTGTTCTTCATATTGCTTCGAGGGTAGCTCGCCCCGGTGACAGGGCGGTGAACCCCTGCCGAACGCTCTGCCCAGCGATTGTCGGGCGGGCCCCTGCGGAATTGCACCCTGGATGCGCGGGCGAGCCTTCTGGGGGACCGATCTCGCGTCTGGCGCGCAATTCCGCAGGTCCATGACCGGGAGATCAGCATCCCTCATGGCAGGGATGGGTCGTCCGGAGTCAGGCACCCTGCTTCGCCGGGGCGGGGCGGACGGCCACGCTCGTCGTGCCCTTGTCGCGGAACTCGAAGCCGGGCAGCGACTCCAGCACCTTGGTCCAGGTCGCCTTGCCGTGGTCCTTGGCGGCTTGGCCGTGCTGCTGTCGCATGTGGTTGGCCACGACGCCAACCCTGGCCCAGCCCTGTTTGTCCGCGTTCGTCCTGATCGCTTCGGTGAGCAGCTGCGCAAGCGTGGGTGGGCGCACAGGTGTGGTCTTCGGCTTGGCAGCGCTCGCCGGCTGAATCGGCGTGAACGCCGTGCAGGCGGCGCGGAACGACGCGGCCGTGCTCTGCCGGCCGAAGCCCAGGACCGCCGCCCCGCGCTCGCGAAGGAAGTGGGCCAGCGGGGTGTAGTCGCTATCGCTGGAGACGAGCGCATACACGTCCGGCTTGAGGGTGTGCAGCAGGTCGACCGCGTCGATCACCAGGGCCAGATCGGTCGCGTTCTTGCCCTTGATCGGGTCGGACTGCTGGACGGCACGGATGCCGTGCCTGCTCAGTTGGGCGTCCCAGGCCTTCAAGGCGGCCTTGAACCAGTTGCCATACGCCCGGCGAATGCGAACGTCCCCCTGGCTCCCGAGGTCAGTCAGCACCTTCTCGAGGGAGCCCAGGTCGGCATTGTCGGCGTCGATCAGCAGGGCGATCGAGGGCGCGGTTGTGGTCATGTCCGCACCCTAGCGATCAGGCGGGGCGCAGGACGTCCGTCCCCAGGTAGGGGCGCAGGGCTTCCGGGACGTAGACCGAGCCGTCCGCCTGCTGGTGGTTCTCCAGCAGCATGATGATCGGCCGGGCCATCGAGCACAGGGTGCCGTTGAGAGTGGCCAGCGAGGACACGTTCCCCCCGTCCCGCATGCGGATGTTCAGCCGGCGCGCCTGGAACTCGGTGCAGTTGGACGTCGAGGTGATCTCTCGGTAGCGGCCCTGGCTGGGGACGTAGCCGTAGCAGTCGTACTTGCGGGCGGCCGACAGCCCCAGGTCGCCGGACGCCACGTCGAGCACCTGGAACGGGATCTCCAGGAGCTTGATGAACTCCTTCTCGAAGCCGAGCAGCTTGCCGTGCCACTCCTCGGCGTCCGCCGGATCGCAGTAGATGAACATCTCGACCTTGTCGAACCAGTGGACGCGGAAGATGCCCTTGGTGTCCTTGCCGTAGGAGCCGGCCTCGCGGCGGTAGCAGGGCGAGAACGCCACGTACTGCCTTGGCAGGCTGGCGGCGTCCAGGATCTCTTCGGAGTGGTACGCGGCCAGCGCGACTTCGGACGTCCCGACGAGATAGAGGTCGTCGCGCTCCAGGTAGTAGACGTCCTCCGCGGCCTGGCCGAGGAAACCCGTGCCTTCCATCGCGGACGGACGCACGAGCGCCGGCGGGATCATCGGCGTGAAGCCCCATTCGGCCGCCTTCGCCATGGCCAGGTTGAGCAAGGCGAACTCGAGTTGGGCACCGACGCCGGTGAGGAAGTAGAAGCGAGCGCCGGAGACCTTCGAGCCGCGCTCCATGTCGATGGCCTGCAGCCCCTCGGCGATCTCGATGTGATCCCTGGGCTCGAAGCCCTCGGCGGCGAAGTCGCGCGGCGTCCCGATGGTTTCGATCACGTAGAGGTCGTCCTCACCACCGGTGGGGACGCCGTCGATCACCAGGTTGGGCAGGCGCAGCATGAGGTCGTCGAAGGTGATCTTCGCCGCCTCGGCCTCCGCGGTCGCGTCCTTCACCTGCTGGGCGAGTTCCTTCGTCCGGGCGAGCAGGGCGGGCTTCTCCTCGGCGGACGCCCTGGGCACCTGCCGCGAGAGTTCCTTCTGCTCCGCCCGCATCGCCTCCGACGACGCGATCAGGGCCCGGCGTCGCTCGTCCGCCGCGACCAGGTCGTCGACCAGGCTCGCAGACTCGCCGCGCGCCTCCTGCGAGCGCTTGATGCGGTCAGGGTCGGTGCGCAGCAGCTTGGGATCGATCACGAGGGATGAGCCTATCGCCCCGGCGTGGACCGGGTTGGGAACCGTCCCCGGGGGACGGTTTCCTGACCCGGTTCAGTCGTCGTCGGGGTTGACCAGGGTGGCGTACCAGTCGCGGGCGGCGTCGAAGTCGGCGTCGGTGAAACCCCGGGCCACGACCGGACGGATGCCGTCGGCCCGGGCGTAGGAGCCGAGGAAGATCACGTCCTCGCAGATCCGGTGCAGGCCCTGCATCGCCTCGGCCACCCGCGGGTCGCGGAGATGGCCCTCGGCGTCGATGCTGAAGCAGTAGTTGCCGATGCCGGTCTTGGTGGGCCGCGACTCGATCCGGCACAGCGAGACGCCGCGTCCGGAGAACTGCTCGAGGATCTCCAGCAGCGCGCCGGCGCGGTCGGTGTGCATGTAGGCCACGATGGTGGTCTTGTCTGCGCCGGTCCGCCGCGGCGGCTCCGCGGGCCGCGACACGAGCACGAACCGGGTCACGGCGGACGTGTTGTCGGCGATCTCGGTGGCGATCGGCTCCAGCCCGTACATCTCGCCGGCCACCTGTCCGCAGATGGCGGCGTCGAAGCGGGAGTCCGGGTCCGACACCTCCAGCGCGGACGCCGCGTTCGAACCACCTTCGATGACCACCGCCAGCGGCAGGTTCGCCGCCATCCACTCCCGCGTCTGGGCGGCGGAGTGGGGGTGGGTGACCACCTTGCGCACGTCCGACAGCTTCGTGCCGGGCCGGGCGTACAGGTTGAACTGCACCGGCAGCAGCACCTCGCGGGTGATCATCAGCCGCCTGCCGTTGGCCAGCGCGTCCAGGGTGACGGTGACGCCGCCCTCCACCGAGTTCTCGATCGGCACCAGCACCGCCTCGACCGCACCGGAGCGGACGGCGTCCAGGGCCTGGGCGACGGTGGCGAAGGGGACGGCCTCGTCCGACGAGAAGGTCAGCAACGCCTGGTGCGTGAAGGTTCCCGCTGGTCCGAAGTATCCGAGCACCCGCTCAGCGTAGTGGGGGCCATCGCCCGGACCGGACGCGGCCCACGTCCGCCGGGATCAGCCGGTCGCGGCCTCCACCGGACGCCGCAGTCGGCGCACCCAGGCCGGCAACCGGGGCAGCTCGTGCCCCCAGGTCCACCACCAGGAGACGATCAGCACCAGCACCAGCACCTGCGCGCCCGAGCACAGCCCGTCCCGGACGAAGCCCGAGATCCCCTTCATGGTGTCGCTGAACTCCACCGACCGCCCGGTGACGTACGCCACCGACAGCCAGAAGCCGCGCCACATCATCAGCATGTCCAGCCGGGAGGCGACCATCAGCCCCAGCGGCACCCAGGTGGTCAGGTCGTACCAGCTGAGGGTGTACGGCGAGGTGACCAGCCAGGCCGCGGTGAGGATCGCGGCCGTGCGGACGGCGATGGTCAGCGGGTCGCGGCGCGGGTCCTCGTGGTCCGGGACGCCGGGCACCAGCCGCCACGGCAGGACGCGGGACAGCATCCAGGCGACCGCGATCATCATCACCCAGCCGGCGGACGCGATGAAGCCGCGCGCGGCCACGTCCCCGATGATCGGTGTGAGGGCCCACTGCAGCCAGGGCGCCCACGAGCCGGCCGAGATGTAGCCGGTGTTGCGGCTGGCGGACAGCAGGGCGCCGGGGACCAGCAGTCCGTAGGCGACGGCCAGCGGGATCGCCGCACCGAGGGCCAGCTGCAGCAGCTTGCGCCAGTCCCGTCGGTAGCCCCAGGCCATGGCGATGCCGTAGAACACGAGCGACACCTTCACCGTC
>DAINOM010000241.1:0-4042 GCA_036735445.1 Propionicimonas sp. | reverse complement strand
CTGTTTGAGACCACCGGGCACAGCGCCGGCAACGGCGGTCTGATGCGCACCGGGATCATCGCCCTCGGCTCCCTCGATGATCGGCGGAAGGTCGCCCGGGCCGCGCGGGCCGTGTGCGAACTCACCCACGCCGACCCGCTCGCCGCCGACTCCTGCATCCTGTGGAGCGAGGCGATCCGGGTCGCCGTCACCCAGGCCCGGTTCGACCTCGCCGGCGGCCTCGACCTGCTCCCCGAAGATCGCCGCTCCCGGTGGGCGGCCTGGATCGAGCAGGCGACCGGAGCCGACCCGGCCACGTTCGGACGAAACGGCTACACGGTCACCGCTCTCCAGGCGGCCTGGGCGGCGATCACCTCCACCCTCGACGCGCCCCGCCAGTTCGCCTGCGACCACCTGCGCGACGCGCTGTTCGCCGCGGTCCGCGCCGGGCACGACACCGACACCGTCGCAGCGATCGCCGGCGCCCTGCTCGGGGCACGCTGGGGAGCCTCGGCCGTCCCCGCCCGCTACCGCCGCCTCGTCCACGGCTGGCCCGGGCTCGATGCGTCCGACCTGGTCCGCCTGGCCGTCCTCACCGCCCGCGGCGGCAGGTCGGACCGGCGCGGCTGGCCGGCCGCCCCCGACCACGGCTACCACGGCTGGTCGCACCCGATGACGGTCCCGCACCCGCTGGATCCCGGCGTGGTCCTGGGCACCATCAACACCCCCGACCACGGCTGCGACGCCGTCGTCACCCTGTGCCGCCGCGGCACCCGGCGCCCGTCCCGGATCGCTCGCGAGGACCAGGTCGACGTGTGGCTCCTCGACAGCGAGGACCTGCAGAAGAACCCGAATCTCGGCTTCGTTCTCGACGACACCGCGAAAGCCGTCAAACAGCTCCGCGACGAAGGCAAGACCGTCTTCCTGCACTGCGTCGCCGCCCAGCACCGCACCCCGGCCGTCGCGGTCGCCTACAGTCGCCTGCTCGGCCGCGGACCAGAGGACGATCCCGCGATCGAGGAGGCGGTCGGCAGTCGTCGCAACGGGCTGCTCTGGAACACTGCTCATGCGCTCGAACCAGGCGGGATCCCGGTGCGTCGCATCGCCGTGGGGATGCCCTTGCAGGCAGGCTGGACCCGGGAGGACGAACGATGGAGTTGAGTACTCGAATCGCGGCGTGGATCGCGCGGAAGCTGATCGGGCTGCGGGGGACGGGTGGGTCGTTCACCGACAGGGTCGGCGACGTCTTCTACCAGGCTGCTTCCGATGGTGGGACCCAGGTACTGGTCGAGATCTCCGCAGAGGAGTTCCTGCCGGCGGAGCGGGCCCTGCCCGAGGGCAGTCACGACGAGTTGGTGCGACTCGGCTTCAACCGTCCCGAACCGTCGATGCCGAACTGGTGGATCCTCATCGAGGACGGCCAGGAGGAGGACTTCCTCGCCGCGGCCACAGCGACGACGACGGCCCTCCTGGAGATCTTCGGCCTCGATGTCGACGACCTGGCCGCCGCGGCGGGGCTGCCTGCGGCCACGCCGAAGCCTGCCCCGGCACAACCGTCCCGACCAGCCAGCGGCGAGGGTGACCCGCTCGTCGTGGACGGTTCACTGGGTGAGGTGCGGCTTTACCCCAACGGCTTCGCCACACTCGACGGCGAACCGTGGTCCGACGAGCCGGTGCGGGAGTGGGCAGTGAACTCCGACGGCCAGATCGGCATCACCCTCGAACCCGCAGGGGACAAGTCCTTCCCGCACGTTGCAATCGTCGAGAACAGCGAGCAGGCCGCGTCCGTGCTGCGACGGTTCGCTCCGAGCCGGGACGACAGCCGAGTGCTCGCCCACCGCCTCGCCGTGGCGGAGTACTACCCGCTCACCGCCATCCTGACCGGCACGATCTACCACTTCGACCTCGCCAGAGCAGTCCGGGACCTCGAACACGAGTATCGCAACTACCCGGCAGGGTCCGTCGAAGGTTGGCCATTCGCGAAGCGTCTGGCCACCGCCGTGGAGGCCGCGAGCGACCTTTACTGGACCCAGTCCGCCGACAACAACCACCAACTGCGCAGCGACGAACAAGCCACCTGGGAAACCATCCAGAAGTGGGTCCGGATCTCGCCGTGGAGCGATGACTTCGACTTCGAGATCCTGCCGGCCGAGCGGCTCCCGTTCCACATCGCGCCCGGGCCGGAACTGGAGATCCAGCGGGTCTACCGGGGCGCACCAACCGTCGAAGCGTGGGCGCTGGTGCTGCGCGACCTCGAGATCAACGGCATCCACAGCACCCTGACCGTGCGGCGCGGGGTGGACGGCACCGTCCGGTTCGAGGCGCAAGACCTCGGCGTCCCGTCCGGACTGGTCAGCAACGACACCGAGTACGAGTACTTCCGGACCGTCCAGTCACGCTACGTCCCGCGCCTTGTCGAACTGCTCGGAGGACGGCCTGGCGACGACCTGCGCGACCTGTTGAAAGCCAAGTGGTCGGGCGAGAACTCGTTCGAGCTGGAGAAGCGCCTCGGTGGGGCGGACTTCCCTGTCGAGCTGTTCTCCTGCTAGACCGCAACGAGCGGATGAAAGGTGATGTGAACGTGGCCCGGAAGATCCTCTACATCGACATGGACAACACCCTGGTCGACTTCAAGGCGCGGCTGGATGGAGTCGATCCCGCGCTGCGGGAGAAGTACCGAGGGCGAGAGGACGAAATGCCCGGCCTGTTCGCCCTCATGCCGCCCATGCCCGGGGCGATCGAGGCCTACCACGAACTATCCGCGCTGTTCGACACGTACATCCTCTCCACCGCCCCGTGGCGCAACCCGTCCGCCTGGCAACACAAGGTCGAATGGGTTCACGTCCACCTCGGCATCGACCCCGGAACCCCGGCCTACAAGCGGCTCATCCTGTCCCACCACAAGAACCTCAACCGTGGCGACTACCTCATCGACGACCGCCCGGGACACAACGGCGTCGACCACTTCGAAGGCGAAGTGATTCACTTCGGCCCGGAGGGCACGCACAAGACCTGGCCTGACGTCGTCAACTACCTGCGCGAGTTCACGTGAACTCGCGGCCCAGTTCCGCAGGAGGGGGGGTCGGGCGGCGCGATGACTCGTGACGAGCGTTGCGCGCCCGCTGGATCCGAGCCCGAGAAGGACCCCACATCTCACCGTGGCTTGGGCGTTCAACTCGCCCCTACTCGGGAGTGCTGAGTCCTTCCGCCATCGCGGACAGTCTGCGCGCGATCTCCTCGTCGCGACCGGCCGCCGCGTGTTGGTAGATCAGCGCGGCGGCCGCGTTGGCGTGGCCGAGGCGGTTCATCAGCTCGGCGAGCGTGGCGCCGGCCTGGGCGGCCATGGTGGCGCCGGTGTGGCGCAGGTCGTGCCAGCGCATGTCCGGGCGTCCGGCGATCGCACGAGCTCGCCGGTACACCTTGTAGAGGGCACCGCTCTTCATGTGGCCGCCCGATTCCACTGCGGGGAACAGCAGTCCCTCCGGGCCGGGGGCGGCCCAGTTGTCGAGGTGTTCGACGAGGGCCGGCAGGATGTGCGGCGGGATGGCCACGTCGCGGATGCCGGCCTCGGACTTGGGTTCCTTGATCAGCGGCTGGTCTGCCGAGGGCCAGACCACGGCGCGGACAATGTGCACCACGCCGGAGACCGGGTTGCCCTGCTTGTCCTTCCGGATGACCAAGTCCTTGCGGCGCAGCTCGGTGAGTTCTCCGAACCTCGGCGCACACCAGGCAGCGAGCAGCACCATCGCCCGGTAGCGGTCGGGCATCTCTCGGACGATGATGTCGAGTTCCTCCAGTGTCGCGGGCTGGACGCGCGTGCGCGGGCGGCGGAAGTGCCCGGCGGCGCCTGCTGCCCGCCTGAGGGTCTTGGCGCTCAGGCGGGCCGGGTTGAACGGGATCAGCGGCGGGTGGTCAGTGTCCTCGTCGGGCCGGGAGGCCGTGGCCAGGATGGCGCGCAGGAGCTCGTAGGCACGACGGGCCCCGTAGGGGTGGGTCTTGTCCGTCTCTTCCCACCACCGCTTGATCATCATCGGCGTGAACTCGTCGAGGCTGAAGTCCGCGA
>DAINOM010000240.1:0-4064 GCA_036735445.1 Propionicimonas sp. | reverse complement strand
CCGCTCCCTGAGGAGCGAGCGCCAGCGAGTGTCACGAAGGGCGGCAGGGAGCATCTGCACACTCGACGGTGATCCATGAGGGGGTACGGCCCCCGGCGGGCCATCGGCAGTGCCGATCCTCCCAGCCCGTGCGCGAGGGGGCTCTGGGTCGGGCCTGCGCCAGGCAATAGGCTGATCCCGTGCTCGACGCCCCGATCCATGCTGGCAAGGTCCGACGCCTGTACGCGTGGCCGGATGACCGCATCCTGATGGTCGCCTCCGACGCGATCTCCGCCTTCGACCACGTGTTGCCCACGCCCATCCCGGACAAGGGCGCCATCCTCACCCAGCTGTCGCTGTGGTGGTTCGACCAGCTCGCCGACCTGGTCCCCAACCATGTGGTCTCCACGGAGGTCCCGGCGGAGGTGGCCGGGCGCGCGCTGGTCGTGGAGAAGCTGGCGATGGTGCCGGTGGAGTGCGTCGCCCGCGGCTACCTCACCGGCTCGGGCTGGACCGAGTACCAGGCGTCCCGTGCGGTGTGTGGGGTGCCCCTGCCCGACGGCCTCGTGGACGGCTCGAAGCTGCCCGGGCCGATCTTCACGCCGGCGATCAAGGCGCCGCTCGGCGAGCACGACGAGAACGTCCACTACGCGACCATCGTCGACCTGCACGGCGAGCAGCTCGCCGGGCGGCTGCGGGACGCCACCCTGGCCATCTACACCCGGGCGGCGGAACTGGCTGCGGAGCGTGGCATCATCCTCGCCGACACCAAGTTCGAGTTCGGCCTGCGCGCCGACGGCACCCTCGTCCTCGCCGACGAGGTGCTCACCCCCGACTCCTCCCGGTTCTGGGACGCCGCCGCCTGGCAGCCCGGTCGCAGCCTGCCCAGCTTCGACAAGCAGTACGTGCGGGACTGGCTCGCCCACGAGTCCGGCTGGGACCGCGCCTCGACCCCACCCGACCTGCCGTCCGCCGTCGTCGCCGCCACCCGCGAGCGCTACCTCGAAGCCTTCCGCCGCCTCACCGGCCACGAGTTCCGTCCGGGCGGCCGCCCTTCGTGACGCCGCCGCTCGTCCCTCGCGGCGGCTCCTCAGGGACCGGTTGGGCAGGGCCGCTCGTCCCGCGGCGCCTCCTCAGCCCCGCCCAACCATGCGGCGGAGGCTCAGGGCCGCCCAACCGTGCGGCGGCGGCTCAGGCCCGTCCAACCGTGCGGCGGCGGCTCAGGCCCGTCCAACCGTGCGGCGGCGGCTCGGGCGCGCCCAGCCGTGCGGCGGCGGCTCGGGCCCGCCCAACCGCGCGGCTCCTCAGCTCCGCCCAACCGTCATCCCGGCGAACGCCGGGATCCCTGCACGGACCTGTCACGTCGACCACGGGATCCCGGGTCGAGCCCGGGATGACGATGGGGTCGAGCCCGGGATGACGATGGGGTCGAGCCCGGGCGGACGCCTCGGCTCAGGCCTCTGCGCGGGCCACCAGGGCGGCCAGGGGGCTGTCCTCGCCCAGGTTGGCGAGCAGGGCGGCGCCGTGCAAAGCGTTGCCCATGGGTTCCACGAGTTCGAGGGTCGGCCACTGCATCCGCAGGTAGCTGGTGAACCGCTCGCGGATGTGCCGCGACCTCAGCACCTGCCCCAGTGCGCAGATCCGGGGCGGCTCGTCCCGCATCAGCCCGACGCGGCGCAGTCCGGCGAGTACCGACTCGCTGAGCTCGGCGGCGGCCTCGTCCATGATCCCGGCGGCGACGGGGTCGATGTCGGCGGTCTCGTCGACCACCCGGGCGAAGTCGGCGATCCGGCTGACCCTGCGGTCGTCCGACTGCAGCTCGACATAGGCGGCGGCGAGGTCGGGGAAGATCTCCCGCATCCGCTCGGTGAGCGGGGTCATCCGGCCGCGGCCGTCGAAGCCGCGCATGGCGGCGTCCATCCCCGCCCGGCCGATCCAGAACGCGCTGCCCGCGTCCCCGATCAGGTAGCCCCAGCCGTCCACCCGGGCCACGGACGTCGGCCCCACGGCGAGCGTGACCGCGCCGGTGCCGGCCGCGATCACCGCCCCGGGAGCGTCGCCGAGCGCGCCGAGGTAGCTGGTGGTGGCGTCGTGGGCGACCGCCACCTCGTGGACGCCGTAGGGCGCGACCAGACCGAGCAGCTCGTGCGCCTCGGGGGTGACCAGGCCGGAACTGCCGACGCCGACGACGGTGGGGGAGAGCCGGTGCTCGGTGACGAAGGCGCCCACGGCACTCGCCAGTTGCGGCATCAGGGGACGGTCGGTCAGCACGCCGGCGGTGGCCCCCTCCAGCCGCTCCTGTCCGTGCTCCCAGCGAAGCCGGATCCCGGTCTGGCCGGCGTCGAGCGCCAACTGTCCACTCACGCACGGCAGCCTAAACGACGTTGTCGCGCGGCGCGGTCACGCCGGGAAAGTGGACCCGATCAGACCAGGCTGGCCGGGCACCAGCCGCGCAGGCCGTTGACGAAGGCGACCGCTTCGGCCCGGGCCAGGTCGGTGACGGTGAGGCGGCGCTCGCGCAGCCGGCCGTGGGCGAGCAACTCCGCGCGCAGCGTGCCCGGCAGCAGACCGGACTCCTCGGGCGGGGTGAGCCACTCGCCGTCCAGCAGCAGGGCGATGTTGCCGAAGGTGCACTCGGTGAGCTCGCCGCCGGAGTTGTGGCAGAGCACGTCGTCCACCCCGGGTCCGGCCGCGGCCCGCAGCCGCTCGTAGTGCGCCCGGTGGGTGGTCTTGTGCCGGATCACCGGTCCGAGCAGGTCGTCGGCATCCAGGGGGACGGCCGCCAGCCGCAGCCGCAGCGGGGTTCCCGGCTCGGGGGCGGGACCCACCTCGACGGACGGCGGGCCACCGCCGGCGACCAGCCGCACCCGGTGCCGGCCGGACGGACGGGCTGCGCACACCTCGTCCAGCAGGTGCTCGACCGCTGCCGGGGACAGGTCCAGGCCGTGCGCCGCGCAGGTGCGGGCGAGCCGGGCCAGGTGGGCGGTCCTGCGGACGATCGCGCCGTCGGCGAGCAGCATGGTCTCCAGTGCGCGGAGCGGCGTGCCGCCCAGGAAGGCGGCCTTGGCATGCCACTCCGCGACCTCGGCGGCCGGATCGGAGTCGGCGACGATGCCGCTGCCGATCCCGCAGACGAGCTGGTCGCCCAGCCGTTCGACGGTGCGGATCGGCACGTTGAAGGTGGCGTCACCACCCGGCCGGATCACGCCCAGCGCGCCGCAGTACCAGCGGCGTGGCGACGCCTCCAGCTCGGCGATCACTCCCATCGCGGCCAGCTTCGGCGCACCCGTGACCGACGCGCAGGGGAACAGCGCGGCGAACACCTCGGCCAGCGGGGTGGCGGCGGGAAGCCGTCCGCTCACCGTGGAGGTCAGCTGCCAGACGGTCGGCAGCCGGTGCAGCTCGAACAGCCGGTCCACGCTGACCGTCCCGGTCCGGCACACCCGGCCGAGGTCGTTGCGGAGCAGGTCGACGATCATCAGGTTCTCCGCGCGCTCCTTCGGGCTCGCGAGCACCGCCGGGTCGGCGCCGGCCGCGGCCGTCCCCTTCATCGGCTGGGTGACCAGGCCGTCCGCGTGGCGGGAGAAGAACAGTTCGGGCGAGACGCTGGCCACCCCCGCGGACGCGCTGAACACCGCGTAGCCGCCCGACTGCGCCGACGCGAGCGCCGCGAAGTGGTCGAAGAGGTCGAGCCCGGGTGCCGCCGTCCGCCAGCGGGTGGTCAGGTTCACCTGGTAGCAGTCGCCGGCGCCGATGTGCTCGAGCACCCGTCCGATCGCCGCGGTGGCGCTCAGCCCGCCCGCCAGCAGGGCATCCGGTCGCCAGTCGAGGGCCGGCAGCGGGGACGGGTCGTCCGGCCAGGGCTCCGGCGGGTCGGGATACACCTCGAAGTGGGCAGCGGGAGCATCGTCCGTCCGGGCGCGCTGCGCCGCGTCCCATGCCCCGGACGCCGCGTACGACAACCCGCCGACCACCCAGCTTCCGGCCAGCGCCGCCGCCGCCGCCGCGGCGACGACGCCGGGTACCTCCGCGGGCGCGGCGGCCGGCAGCACGGCCGCCGGCGGCCGCCGGAACCGGCCGCGCAG
>DAINOM010000239.1:0-4148 GCA_036735445.1 Propionicimonas sp. | reverse complement strand
AAGCCGGTGAGCGACTGGATCTTGCCGGTGTAGTTGCCGCTCTTGGCGTACCAGAGGTTGCCCAGCAGGGTGAACGTGTACTTGTTGGCCAGACCGTTGGGGAACACGTCCGGCAACTCGAACAGCGGCTTGGCGTGGAACGCCAGCGGGTCGGACGCCAGCTTCGGCGCCTTCTCCTTCAGCTGGTCGAGGGTGGCGAGCGAGCCGCGGGAGAGCGCCGCCCGGCCGAGCTTCGGCGCCGGCGAGATCGCGTCGAACCAGGCGCTGGAGTAGTCGTAGTCGGCCTCGGAGCCGTCGGAGTGGACGGAGATCGTCTCCTCCAGGCTATGGGTGACGAGGCCGTCGGCGATGAAGTAGGCGGTCTCGGTGCGGGTCATGTTGAGCACCACCCGCAGGATGATCCCGGTCAGGCCGACGCCGCCGATCGTGGCCCAGAACAGGCTCGTGTCGGGGTCGTCAGGGGAACCGTCCGGACGCAGGGTGAGGACGCGGCCGTCCGCCACCAGCAGCTGCAGGGACGCGACGTGGTCGCCGAACGAGCCGGCGCTGTGGTGGTTCTTGCCGTGGACGTCGCAGCCGATCGCGCCGCCGATCGTGACCTGGCGGGTGCCCGGCAGCACCGGGATCCACAGGCCGTACGGCAGCGCGGCGCGCATCAGGTCGTCGAGGCTGACGCCTGCGTCCACGTCGACGGTGGCGGCGTCCGGGTCGATCGAGTGGATCCGGTTCAGCGGGGTCATGTCGACCACGATCCCGCCGGCGTTCTGGGCGACGTCGCCGTAGGAGCGGCCCAGTCCGCGGGCGACGATGCCGCGCTTCAGGTGGGACGGGGAATCGGCGTTGTGCTCCGCGACCGCGGCGACCGCGGCGGCGATCAGGTCGGTGTCGGGCGTGGACAGGACCTGGGCCGTCGTCGCGGCGGTGCGTCCCCAGCCGGTGAGGCTGCTGGTGACGGTGGGCAGGTCGGGGACGGTGGATGTGCTCATCGCCGCTCAGACTACTCTGCGCAATCGGCCGGACGGGCCCCGTGGACCGGGTCTAGCATGTGCGGAATGAGCGCCAACGAGACCCTGATGAGCGTCTGCGACGCCGCGTTGTTCGACCTGGACGGAGTGCTGACGCCCACCGCGGAGGTGCACATGCGGGCCTGGGGCCGGATGTTCAACGAGTTCCTGGCCGCGCGCGCGGGATCGGCCGCGGCGGGTGAGGATCTCAGCCCCTACACCGACGCCGACTACTTCGCCCACGTCGACGGCAAGCCGCGCTACGACGGCGTCCGGGACTTCCTGGCCTCGCGGGGGATCACGCTCCCGCTCGGCGACCCGTCCGACTCCCCGGAGGCCCCCACCGTGTGTGGGCTGGGCAACCGCAAGAACGTCACCTTCGCCGCCGTCCTGGCGACGGAGGGTGTCACGCCGTATCCGGGGTCGGTGCAGTTCCTGGACTACCTCGCCGCCCTTGGCACGGCGGTCGCGGTCGTGTCGTCGTCCGCCAACGCCGACGCCGTGCTGATGGCGGCCGGACTGCGCGGCCGGTTCGAGGTGCTGGTGGACGGTCTCCTGGCCCGGCGCGAAGGACTTCCCGGCAAGCCGGCCCCGGACACCTACACCTACGCCGCGGCCGCGCTCGGCGTGCCCGTCGCCCGCGCGGTGGTGTTTGAGGACGCGGTGTCCGGCGTGGCCGCCGGTCACACCGGCGGCTTCGGCCTCGTCGTCGGAGTCGATCGCGGCGTGGGCGTCCCGGCTCTCAGCGCCGCCGGCGCCGACCTCGTGGTCGCCGACCTGGCGGAGCTGCTGCCGTAGCCCACCTCATCCCCTGACCTGGCGGAAAACGGGGACAGACCCCTTTTCCGCCACCCCACCCAGAACCGGGGACGGTTCCTTACCCGGTCCAGCTCAGCCGGGGTTGAACTCGCCCCACTCGACGTCCTCATCGGGATCGGCGTGACCGTGCCGGGTCGCCTCGGCGAGCGCCTGCCGCGTCCTGGCCAGTTCCGCCTCGAGTTCCTGGACGCGATCGCGGAGATCGTCCATCGTCTCCTCTGGCATGCCTGCTCCCCTTCCGGCTCCGGTCCGTCCACGCTGGCACCGGCGCGAGAGGGCGTCAATGGGCACGATTCCCGACGGCCCGATCCGGGGACGGATCAGGTTTCGGCAGGCGAGTTGGACCGAGTAGAGAACCGTCCCCGGTTCTGGGTGGGGTGGCGGAAAAGGGGTCTGTCCCCGTTTTCGACCACTCAGGCGGGGGTGTCCCAGAAGACGCGGTCCATCACCTGGCGGGCGAGGCGGGCGCGCTTGCGGTAGTCCTCGACGAAGAGGGACGACTCCCCCTTCGCGTAGCCGAGGATCTGGGCGAGGGCCGCGACCTCGCGGACGTCGTTCGGCAGGCTGTCGCCCGCGCGGCCTCGCAGCAGCATGATCGCGTTGCGGATCCGGCTGGCCATCAGCCAGGCCGCGCGCAGCGCCTCCGCGTCCGGCTCGTCGAGCAGGCCGGCGTCGACCGTCGCGGCCAGCGCCTCCAGCGTCCCGGTCGTGCGCAGCCGCGCGTCCCCGTCGGCGTGGTGCAGTTGCAGCAGCTGCACCACCCACTCCACGTCCGACAGCCCGCCCGGGCCCAGCTTCACGTGCCGGCCGGGGTCCCCGCCACGCGGCAGCCGCTCGGCCTCCATCCGCGCCTTCAGCTTGCGGATCTCCAGCACCTGCGCGTGGCTGAGCCCACCCTTCGGGTAGCGGACGTGGTCGATCTCGGCCAGCAGCAGCCCGGCCAGCTCCCGGTCGCCGGCCCCGAAGGACGCCCGCAGCAGCGCCTGCGACTCCCACGTGGACGACCAGCGCTGGTAGTAGGCGCGGTAGGACGCGAGGCTGCGCACCATCGCCCCGCCCTTGCCCTCCGGACGTAGGTCGATGTCCACCTCCAGCGCCGGATCGGGTCCGGGCTTCGCCAGCATCGCCCGCAGCCGGCTGACCACCGTCGTCGCGGCCGCCGTGGCGCCGGGGTCGGTGGAGTCCGCGACCACGAACATCGCGTCCGCGTCCGAGGAGTAGCCCAGCTCCCGGCCACCCCAGCGACCCATCGCGATCACCGCGATCGGCGGCACGTCCACCCCGCGCGACGCCACCTCCAGCGCGGCGTCGATCGTCGCCCCGGCCAGCTCGCTGAGCGCGGTGCCCAGGTCGGGCAGCTCGATCTCCCCGAGCAGGTCGGCCATCGCCAGCCGCAGCAGCTCCTTGCGCCGGGACGCCCGGACGGCGCCGATCGCCGCCTCCGCCGACTCGTGGCGGCGGGCGGCGGCCAGCATCTCGGCCAGCACGTCCTCGCCCGGACGCGGCCGCAGCCCCTCCGGGTCGCCGAGCAGGGCGGCGTTCTGCGGAGCCCGCATCAGCAGGTCCACCGCATATCTCGACGAGGCCAGGATCCGGGCCAGATGCTCGGCCATCGCATCACCGTCCCGCAGCGTGCGGAGGTACCACGGTGTACTACCGAGCGCCTCCGAGACCTGACGGAAGGCCAGCAGGCCGTGGTCGGGGTTCGGCCCGGCCGTGAACCACGTCAGCATGGCCGGCAGCAGCTGCCGCTGGATCTCCGCCTGCCGGGTCATGCCGTGGCTGAGCGCCTCGATGTGCCGCAGCGCCGCCCTCGGATCGGCGTAGCCGAGCGCCCGGAGCCGCGTCTCCGCCGCCTCCGACGTCAGCCGCACCTCCGCGGACGGGATCCGCGCCACCGCCTCCAGCAGCGGCGAGTAGAACAGCCGCTGGTGCAGCGTCAGCACCCGCCGGCTGGTCGAGCGCCACAGGTGCATCAGCTCCTTCGGCTCCGGCAGCCCGATGGCCCGGGACAGCCAGCGCTGGCTGTCGTCGTCCTCCGGCATCAGGTGGGTACGCCGCAGCCGGTACAGCTGGACGCGGTGCTCCAGCAGCCGCTCCAGCCGGTAGGCCGTGGCCAGGTCGAAGCCGTCCGACCGGCCGACGTAGCCGTGGTCGACCAGCGCGGCCAGCGCCTCGAACGTGCCGCGCAGCCGCAGCCGTTCGTCCGCCCTGCCGTGGACGAGCTGCAGCAGCTGGACGCTGAACTCCACGTCGCGCAGCCCGCCGGCACCCAGCTTGATCTCGGTGTTCGCCTCGCGGGCCGGCAGCAGCGAGATCACCCGC
>DAINOM010000238.1:0-4152 GCA_036735445.1 Propionicimonas sp. | reverse complement strand
CGGGATCCACCAGGCGATGGAGTTCCTGCCGCAGGCCAACCGGGTCGCGCTCGGCGAGGAGGTCCCGGAGCAGATCACGGCCCACGGCAAGGACGTGGTGATCATCGGCGGCGGCGACACCGGGGCCGACTGCCTCGGCACGTCCACGCGGCAGGGGGCGCGTTCGATCACCCAGCTGGAGATCCTGCCCACGCCGCCGACCGAGCGTCCGGACAACCAGCCGTGGCCGACCTACCCGATGATCTACCGGGTGTCGTCGGCGCACGAGGAGGCCGGCGAGCGGCTGTACTCGGTCTCGACGACGGAGTTCAGCGGCGACGAGTCGGGCCGGGTGACCGGGCTGAACCTCGCCGAGGTGCGGATGGTCGACGGCCGCTTCGAGACGGTGCCGGACAGTGACCGGTTCGTGCCGGCGCAGCTGGTGCTGCTCGCGATGGGCTTCACCGGCCCGCAGCGGGAGGGCTTGGTCGACCAGCTCGGGCTCGAGCTCGACCCGCGCGGCAACATCGCCCGGGGCCGGGACTACGCGACCAGCGCGGAGCGGGTGTTCGTCTGCGGGGACGCCGGCCGCGGCCAGTCGCTGATCGTCTGGGCGATCGCCGAGGGCCGCTCCTGCGCCAACGGCGTGGACGCGTACCTGCAGGGCGCCTCGCGGCTGCCCAAGCCGATCCTGCCGACCGACCGTCCCCTGGTTGTCTAGGCCCGGGAATTCACTACGCTGAGGTGTCGTGGCACCTGCGGCGTCGAAACGACTGAAGCGGCTGCGGCGGCTGGCCGAGTTCGGCCAGCGGCTGCCGCTGCCGTCCGGACCCACTCCGATCAAGGCGCCCCTGGACGTGGTCACGCGCTTTGTGAAGGCGTGGAACGCCGGGGACGCGAAGGCGATCGGCACCCTGTTCGCCGAGGACGCCGACTTCGTCAACGTCGTCGGCCTGTGGTGGACGAGCCGACGTTCGATCGTCCGGGCGCTGAAGCGCGGCTTCGAGGACTGGTTCTCCGGCTCGGAATTCATCGTGGAGAAGCTCAGCCAGCGGCTCGTCGGCAGCGACGGGGCCGTCGTCCTCGCCCGTTGGCGGATCGAGGGCCAGACCGACCCGTCCGGTGAGAAGGCGGGCACGCGCCGCGGCGTCGCCACGGTCGTGCTGCAGCGGCTGGACGACGGCACCTGGCTGTGTGTGGCCTGGCACAACACCGACATCGCCCCCGCAGCCGACACCAACCTGATGGTGGCCGGCGTGGTCACCCCGACCAGCTACCTGAACCCCGCCTGAGTCGGGGACAGGTCCCATTTCCGTTCACCCGGAGCTGGCGGAAAACGGGGACAGACCCCTTTTCCACCAGATGGTGGAAAAGGGGTCTGTCCCCGTTTTCGACCACTGAACGGGAATGGGACCTGTCCCCGGCGAGTCAGAGGGCGATGCCCTCGTGCAGGCGGTGCAGGGTGCTCTTGCCGAACAGGGACTCGACGAGGTCCACGGCCAACTCGGCGGTGGTGTTGCGGACGTCGAGGGCGGGGTTGAGCTCCACCAGGTCCACCGAGCCGAGGCGATGGGTGTCCGCGATCATCTCCATCACCAGCTGGGCCTCCCGGTAGGTGGGGCCGCCGCGGACCGGCGTGCCGACACCGGGCGCGATCTCCGGGTCGACGAAGTCCAGGTCGAGACTGAGGTGCAGGTGGGTGTTCTCGTCCACGCCGGCGAGGGCGCGCACCATCGTGCGGCGCATCCCGATCTCGTCGACGAACCGCATGTCGAACACCTCGATGCCCGACGCGTTCAGGAACGCCTTCTCGCCCGGGTCGACACTGCGCAGGCCGACCTGGCGGATCTCGTCGGTGCCGATCGCCGGCGCGGCGCCCGCGAGCGTGGTCAGCTCGTCGGGACCGTGGCCGGCGAGGCAGGCGACCGGCATCCCGTGGATGTTGCCGGACGGCGTGAGTTCCGCGGTGTTGAAGTCGGCGTGCGCGTCCACCCAGATCACCCGCAGCTTCTTGCCGTGCGCCCGGCAGTGCGCGGCCACGGCGCTGATCGAGCCGATCGCCAGGCAGTGGTCGCCGCCGAGCAGGATCGGCAGCCGGCCGGCGGCGAGTTCCGTGGCGGTCGCGGCGTACACCGACTGGTTCCAGTCGACCACTTCGGCCAGGTGCCGGTAGCCGTCGACGGGCGGCTGCTGCGGGTTGTCCGGACCGGCCAGGTCGCCGACGTCGTGGACGTCGCAGCCGTACCGTTCGAGCGCGTCCGCGATCCCCGCGACGCGCAGTGACTGCGGCCCGAGCCGGCAGCCGAGCCGGGAGGCGCCGATGTCCGTGGGTGCCCCGATCAGGCTGACCTGTGGCACGCTGGCCCCTTTCGCTCGACGACGGGTTGCCGACAGGATGCAACCATGAGTCGCGACCGGGAGCAAACTCCATCCGTCCCCAAGCGCGTCGCGCTGCTGCGCGGGGTCAACCTCGGCGGCGGCCGGACGGTGCCGATGGCACGACTGCGCGAGGTGGCCGCCACGCTGGGTTGGCGGGACGTGGCCACGCACCTGCAGTCCGGCAACCTGCTGTTCCGGGCGGACGGCTCCCCGGCCGAGTTGGCCGCGGAACTCTCCACCGCCCTGCGCGCCGAGCTGGGCATCGCCGTCGACGTGGTGATCCGGACGGGCGCCGAACTCGGCGCGCTGCTCGACGCCCATCCGTTCGCGGACGGCGACCCGTCGCGGACGGTGATCGCCTGCTGCGACCGGCCGGTCGGCGAACTCGCCGCCAGGCGGCTGGCCGACCTCGCCACGGGCGCCGAGCGGGTCCAGGTGGCGGAGACCGGCGCGGACATCTACGCCGCCTTCCCCGACGGCCAGGCCGCCTCGAGGCTGGCCGCGGGGCTGGTGACGTCCGTCCGTCCGGCGACCGGGACCGCCCGCAACCTGCGCACGATCGCGAAGCTGGTGGAGCTCGCCGGGGACTGATCCGCATGCCGGGTGAGTCGCTCCGGGGATCGTCAGGGCCGCGGGTTATGGTGAGTACTCGCTGACTTCCCCCAGCGTTTCGAAGTCCATCGCCAAGCCTTTTGCGGAGGTCGTGGGTCAGCGTGTCGGAAGAGTTCGTCCACCTGCACTGTCACTCGGAGTACTCGATGCTGGACGGTGCCGCCCGGCTCAAGGAGCTGGTCTCGCGCACCGAGCAGTTGGGCATGTCCGCGCTCGCCGTCACCGACCACGGCAACATGTTCGGCGCCTACGAGTTCTACAAGGCCGCCAAGGGCTCGGCGGTGAAGCCGATCATCGGCCTGGAGGCCTACCTCACCCCGAAGACCCACCGCAGCGAGCGCAAGCGCGTCCAGTTCGGGGACGGCACCGGCGACGACGTGGCGTCCAAGGGCGCCTACACCCACATGACCATCTGGGCGCAGGACGCCGCCGGCATGCACAACCTGTTCCGGCTGAGCTCGAAGAGTTCGCTGGAGGGCTTCTTCTACAAGCCGCGCGCCGACCGGGAACTGCTGAACCGCTACTCCGAGGGGCTGATCGCCACCACCGGCTGCCCGTCCGGCGAGGTGCAGACCTACCTGAGGCTCGGGCAGTACAAGCAGGCCGTGGAGTCGGCGGCGGAGTTCCGGGACATCTTCGGCGCCGAGAACTTCTACGTCGAGCTGATGGACCACGGGCTCGATATCGAGACCCGGGTCCGGTCCGACCTGCTGCGGCTCGCCAAGGACCTGAGCCTGCCCCTGGTCGCCACCAACGACCTGCACTACGTGCGCGCCGAGGACGCGGAGGACCACGACACGCTGCTGTGCGTCTCCGCCGGAGCGAACAAGGACACGCCCAACCGGTTCAAGTTCGACGGCAACGGCTACTACCTGAAGTCGCCGCAGGAGATGCGGGCGCTGTTCCGCGACCTGCCGGAGGCGTGTGACAACACGCTCGCGATCGCCGAGCGCTGCGGCACGTCCTTCTCCGAGGGCAACGGCACCTACATGCCCCAGTTCCCCGTCCCGGCGGGGGAGACCGAGTCGACCTGGTTCGTGAAGGAGGTCGCCAGCGGTCTGGCCAAGCGGTTCCACGGCGACGTCCCGGAGTACGCGCTCACGCAGGCCGAGTACGAGCAGGACGTGATCATCGGCAAGGGCTACGCCGGCTACTTCCTGGTCGTCGCCGACTTCATCAACT
>DAINOM010000237.1:0-4200 GCA_036735445.1 Propionicimonas sp. | reverse complement strand
CGCCAGTTCGAACGCACCCGGGACAGGTCGCGAACCACGTAGCCGGCCACCCAGATCCGGGACGACTCGTCGTCCTCGTCGTTCCAGCCGGTGTTGCCGATGTGCGGGGCGGTCGCCACCACGACCTGCCGGTGGTAGCTCGGGTCGGTCAGCGTCTCCTGGTAGCCCGACATGCCGGTCGCGAAGACCGCCTCCCCGAAGGTCTCGCCGTGCGCGCCGAAGGAGATCCCCCGAAAACTTCGGCCATCCTCCAGCACCAGCAGGGCCGGGGTCTGTTCTCGGGAGAAGTAGCTGCTCGGCATCGACGTCCTTCGCGTAGGGAGTCAGGGTCTGCTGTCGAACCCGGATGAGGTTATCAAACCGCGGCGGGCTACACTCCGGCGCATGTCGGATGGACAGGCGGACGGGGCGGCAGGTACGCAGGCCGCTGCCCCCGCCGCCACGCCGGGCGCGCCCCGGTGGGTCCGCAGGGTGACGGTGGTGGCGGCCGTCCTCGCCGTCGGCGTGGTGGCAGCCACCTGGCTCCTCGGCGGCTTCGAACTGCGCCGCGACCACCTCCACGCCGCACCCGGCGATGAGGTCGACGCCGGCAACCTCGTCTTCGCCCTCGACGACGCCACCGCCCAGCAGGACACCACCGGCGAATGGGTGGTCACCGTGCGCGGGACGGTGCGCAACGACCACGACGAGGCATTGGCGCCGCGTACGGGCGACTCCGGCAACCTCGCGGTCAGCCGAGGCGTGGGGACCACCGCAGCCGTGCTGACCGAGGTCGAACTCGGCGGCACCTGGCGCCGGAACCTGGTGCCCCCGGGGGAGCCGCCGGTGGCCCTCGCCGCGATGTTCACCTTCCCGGACGGCACCACGTTCGCGGACACGATCCGGGTAGGCGTCTTCGCGATGGAGAAGGGCGACCGGTCGATCCTGGGTATCGGGGGTGGCCTGGAGGACTGGCACGAAGCGGACGACGCGCGGCCGACCACCGTCGTCGTGCCGCTCACCGTTCTGCCTCCGCGGGAGTAGCCCGCGCCGAGCTCCCGCCTCAGGCCGGCCGCGCCGGCAGCACGACCTCGTCGAGCGACGTGCCCGAGACGACCTCCACCAGCAGCCCGTCCACCTGGCCGACCAGCCGTTCGGGCACCTCGAAGGCCACCGAGATCCGGCCGGTGCGGCCCGGCTGGCAGGACGTCGCGGCCGCGGGGTCGCTCGGTGTGTACCCCAGCGCGTCGGAGAAGCTGTAGTCGCCGGCGACGAGGTGGAACAAACAACCGGCGCGCGGCGCGAGCCCGGTGAGGTCGGCGTCCACCTCGGCGACGACGAAGATGGCTCCGTCGACGGGTTCGGTGTCCTCGTATCTCCCGGGAAGGGTCGTCGTGTTCGTCAGGCTCACCACGGTGAAGGTGCCGCCGCCCACCGGCACGGCGCTGGCGCTCGCGGCCACCGGATGGCGCAGGTGGCCGTCGTCCCGGGCGAGGTAGAGGACGATGCCCGAGGTGACCAGCGCTGCGGCGACGCCGGCGCCGAGGAGGCGGCGGGGCCCGGCGGCCAGGCGATGCGTCCACGGGCTCGGGCGCGTGCCCGCGGTGGCATCCGCGCCTGGCTGCTCGGCGTTCTGGGTGCTCATGCGGTGCTGCTCATGCTGCCGCCCGGTACGGCGTGGTCTCGACCGGGGTGGACGCAACGGCGGACGCTGCCTGTCCTTCGGCGAACCCCAGCGGCACATGCACCCACTGCTGGTAGGACTGCACCACCTCGCCGGGTTCCAGGACGACGGTGGTGGCCGGACCGATGTCCGCGGGGTCCACCTCGAACAGCATCTCCGCCACCGCGGAGAAGCCGGGCGCTGTCGCCGGCGGTCCGGCGCCGGCCCAGGCCGGGTAGCTCCGCTCCCCCGCCACGAGACGGGCCTGCACGAGTCCACGGGTCGAGCCCGGCGTGGCCACGCCGACCGGGACGACGACGAAGACGCGGTCCGTGGTGATCTCCTGGCTCCCCATGGTCACCGCCCGCGCGAGCCGTGGCTCCCCCACGAGTACCTGCTGGCCCTGCAGCTCGGCCCTGGTCTCCAGCGGGGCAACGACCACCTCGTGGCCGACCGATGACGGCAGTCGGCCGAGTCCGACCACAACCAGGGTTGCGACCACGATGGCGGTGACCGCCTCCACCGGACGCGAACGGAACGCCCTGCGCACGTCGGCGGTGCCGGCGACGAGCACCGGCTCCACGTCGTCCGCGGTGCGCTCGGCGAAGATCGACAGCGCACGGGTGTAGGCGACGGTGAGCAGCACCCACAGCACCCCCATCACGAGCACGAGCTTGAGCGCGTCGATGAACGGCAGCAGGCGCAGCCAGAAGTGGATCGGGTGCCCGCCGATGGCCTGGATCACGAGCCGCCGGAGTTGGTCGCCGGCCACGTCCACGATGGTGAACGCGATCACGAACGCGCCCAGGAACGGCCAGCCCGCCCGCAGTACCAGCCGCAACGACTGCCAGGCCGGGATGATCTTGCCGTCGAGGCCGCCGAGGAAGAACCCCTGCGCACGCAGTGCGATCAGCCGGATCCCTCGCGCCTGTTCGGTGTCCGCGCGGAGCCGCGCGAGCATCCGCTCCCTGCGGGTGTCGGCGCCGGACGCCGGCTCGCCGAGCCGCCACAGGTCGGCCAGGCTGAGCACTCTGGCGCCGAAGACGAGCCCGGCCATGGCCAGCCAGAGCAATGGTCGGGTAAGGCCGCCGAACACCAGCGGCCACAGGGTCCCGGCGACGAAGTCCCAGGCGGAGGTCAACACGACGGGCAGGTCGATCCGGACCCACCCGCCGACCATCCCGATCGCCTGATCGAACCAGGCCTGATAGGCGCGATCACTCAGCCACAGGCTGACCTGCTCGTAGATCCGGAAAGCGACGAGCAGGGTGAGCAACGCGAGCACGGCCTCGACCAGGATCTGCAGCACGCCGACGGCGAGGGGGTGGCGGGTGCGCGCCCGCCACGGGTCGATCAGCTTGCCGAAGACATAGCCCGCGGCGAGCAGCCCGAGCGTCCAGACCAGGACCGACGGGTTCTCCACCGGGTTCATCTCGGTGACGAAGTTGCCCAGGCCCTTGCGGTACGCGGACAGCTTGACCAGGTTCGCGGCGTAGTCGCTGACGAAGCCGAAGGCCGCGTACATGCCGAGAAAGGGCAGCAGTGTGATCGTGAGCAGGTGCACCGGACTGGTGTCCCTCGCGTCGTCGACCTCGGCGCCCACGGAGGCCCGGGACAGCATCGCCGGCAACCCGAGATGGACGGCGGTCAGACGGAGCACCGCCAGGATGGTCGCCAGCTGGAGCACCATGCCGACCGCGAGCACCACCAGGACCAGCCACGGCCAGGACGGGGACACTTCGGTGGCCAGCAGGACGGAGAGCTCGTTCGCGGACCAGCCCAGGAGCATCAGGCCGAGGACCGGAGCCCAGAGGCGCCGCAGCGTTCGCGCCGTCTCCGCTGTCAGGAGGGCGAACTCGTCCCACAACAGTCCCAGCGCGGAGACGACGGTGCCCACCGCGGCGCTACTCCGGGTTCTGGGCCCGGCGGGTGACGACGGCAGCGAGCAGCCCGTTGAGGAAGGCCGGGGACTCGTCGGTGGACAGTTCGGTGGCGAGGGCCGTCGCCTGCTCGACCGCCACCTGCGGCGCGACCGTCCCGGTGAGGACCTCCGCCACGGCCAGCCGGGCGAGGCAGCGGTCGATTCGCGGCATCCGTTCCAGGGTCCAGTCGGCCGCGAGCGCCTCGACAAGGCGGCGGTCGATCTCGTCCCGGTTCTGCTGCACGGCCGCCACCAGCTCGCTCGTGAACGGGCGGACCTCACCCTCGGCCACGGCCTCGGCCAGCAGGTCGGTCGCGTCGACGCCCCTCAGGTCAGCCGCGTACAGCAGGTCCAGGGCGTGCTTGCGGGCCTTGGTGCGGGCGGGACGCCGGCCGTCCTGCGGCTCGGCGGGAATGGTCTCGACGAGCTCGAGGACGGTGCCGTCCGGCTTGGTGATCCGCTTCGGGTTCGCCACTCGGGTCAGACCCGGCCGAGGTAGTTGCCGTCCCTGGTGTCCACCTTCACCCGCTCGCCGGTGGTGATGAACAGCGGCACCTGGATCTGGAGGCCGGTCTCGACGGTGGCCGGCTTGGTGCCACCGGTGGAGCGGTCGCCCTGCAGGCCCGGCTCGGTGTAG
>DAINOM010000236.1:0-4228 GCA_036735445.1 Propionicimonas sp. | reverse complement strand
GGATGTGTTCGGTGAGGGCGGTCATCAGCGGTGAGGCGGAGGCGTAGGGGTCTTCACGGCCGAGCAGGTAGAACGTGCCGCGGTCACGGATCACCTGAGCGATGTCGGTGGGCGGCCGTCCGGGGCCGGGGACGCAGCGGTCTCGCATGGCGGGCTGGAAGAACAGCTCCATGGCCTGTTGGACGGTGGTGATGGTGTTGGCTGCGGTGCGGTCGTCGCCTTGGAGGGCGCCTTGGAGAAGGCCGTGCCAGTGGGGTGCGGCGTGAGGGTGTTCGCGCAAGATGTCGGCGGGTTCGGCGGTGCCGTGGGGGTTGGCGACCCAGCGCAAGACGCGGTCGATCCGGTGCCCGACAAGGGCTGCGGCATGGAGGTAGCAGGCGACTACTTTGGCGGCTTCGGCTGCGTAGAAGCGGGCGGCGGAGTCACCGGAGCCACCTGTGGTGACGTTGCGGATGGTGCCGTTGGTGAACGCTTTGGCGCGGCGTTCGGCGGCGAGCGGGTCGACGCAGCCGGTGATTGGGTCCCAGACGAGCTCCGGGAGCCCGTCGGCCTGCCCGAACGGATCGAGTACGAAGCAGGGGCGTCCGTCCTGGCTGCGGGCGGTGAGGGTGAGGAGCAGGTCGTCGGTCTTGGTGAGGGTGACCAGGGCGGCCCCGGGTGCGGCCAGCAGGGCGGGGGTGAGCAGGTCGAGGGTCTTGCCGGAGCCTTGGGGTCCGATGACGCCGCAGGTGCGGTCCCAGGGGCACCACAGCGGGCCGGCGTGGGGTTCGGCGGCGCGTCCGATCGGCCAGCCGACCTGGCGGGGGTCAAGCCTGGCCATCCCAGTCCTCCGGTCGTGTGGAAGGGTGGGGGGTTCGGGCTGGTCTCAGCAGCGCGGAGTGTTGGCTACGGTAGCGGCGCCGGGCGCCGGCGGTGGCGGTGGGCGGCCAGACGGGCAGCTGGATCGCGTGGTCGGGGTCGGCGGCGCCGTGGTGGATGGGTCTGGTCTTGGCCAGGACGATGGTGATGCCGTCCGCGTCGATCTGGTAGCCCTTGATCGGTCCGCGGAGGGTGAGCTGGTCGCCGGCCTGGATGTCGGTGGCCCAGCCGCTGCCGACGGTGGTGGTGATCCGGACGCCGTGGCCCTCGAGGTGGAGGCGGCGGTTGGAGGTTCCGCGTTGGAAGCCGGGCAGCCAGCTGGTTTCGGTGACGGTGCCGGTGAAGGTGAGGAAGGTGCCGATGCTGTCGATCAGCCCGGCGACGGTTCCGTTGGCGGGTTCGGGCGGCTGGTTGTCGGGCGGGTGCTGGCTGGTCATGGGTTTCTCCGGTGTCTGGTCGGGTAGAGGTCTGGGCGGACGATGCGGCGGTGGGCGCGGAGCCGCCGCAGGCCGAGAGTCGCGTTGGCCTCGGCCGGCGTGGCCATGCCTTTCAACCGGGCAGGTCCCCACCGGCTCAGGACGACAATCATGGCGGCGAACAGGGCGACAGCCAGCAGGGCTTCGACGGCGAGGATCCAGCCGGTCACCGCCACGGTTGTGGCGGTGATGGCGGGCACGGGGTTGAGGCCGGCGGCGGGGTGGCCGGTGAGGATGGCGGGGATGCTGGTGAGCAGGGCACGTCCGGTGGGCCACTGCCAGCCGGCGCCGGCCTGCCAGTGGGCGAGCGCCCGTCCGGCCTGGACGCCGAACCCGGCCAGGACGAGCGTGGCGAAAAGTCCTGCGACGGGGAGTTCCCAGGTGAACGGGTAGGGGTCGCGGCGCCGGTCGGTCTGCAGCATGGCGGTCTCAGATCGCGATGCCGGGGGCGGGCGGCCGGCGGCGTTCGGGTTGGTGGCGTTGCCGGGCGGGTTGGGTGGTGGGTGGCCAGCCTGTTCGCGGCACGGTCCGTTCGCCGTCGGGGAGGGCGGCTTTGACGTCGGGGTGGGCGTGTTCGGCGATGTCGCGGCGCAGGGTGTCCCAGGTGGAGGGTGGAACGACGTTGTCGATGATGCCTTCCAGCAGCCGGGCGGGGTGCCGTCCGAAGGGTGGAAGTTCGGAGGCGAGGGAGCGTTCGAGGGCGATGGTGGCGCTGGCTCCGTCGCCGGTGATCCAGGCGGCCATGCCGGCCAGGTAGAGCGGCATGTCGGCGCCGTAGGCGGGGCTGGAACGGACCACGTTCTGCCACAGCTGCAGGTGCGCCTCGGCATTGTCCCGGGTCATAGAGATCAGTGCGAGGTCGCGGACGCCGGGGTGTTGGGCGAGCACGGCGAGCTGGACGGCGTCCGCCACCGGCATCGCCTCGCCGGGGGCGTGACCGTCGGGCAGGTTGTGGTCGATCAGGTCACCGGCGAGGGCGAGGATGCGCGCGGTGTCGCCGGGGTTGGGTAGCGCGTCCAGGGCGTGGGTCATGTGCCGGTCGAGTTCGTCGGTGTCGGGGGCGCTGGCGAACCGGGCTTCGAGGTCGGCGCGGCTGGGCAGGTGTTGCAGTCCGTGCTTCTCGGCTTGGGTTGCTGCGGTGCCGTTGGGGTCGAGCGTTCCGGTGGTGCCGTCGGGCAGGTGCCAGGTGTTGTTGTCGATGAGCATGGCGGTGCAGCCACGCGGCAGCCACGCGTCGCAGCGGGACAGGACGTCCCACCCGGCTAGGTGGTCGTCGGTGTAGGCGACCGCCACGGCGCCGGCGCCGGGGAACCGGGCCCACATCCGAGCCAGGAGGTCCTCGACCTGGCCGTTGGGTTCCACGTCGGCGAGGTCGATGCGGGCGGTGACCTGGACCTGGCCGTCGGCGAGGGCGGAGACGACCAGGGACTCGTGCGGGGTGAACCCGACCAGGTAGGGGATGATCTGGGCGACTTCGGCGGGGCTGCTGATCCGCAGGCGTGGTGGCGGTGTCGCTGACATGGGTGTTCTCCTCTTGTCGGGTCAGTCGGTGAGGTTGCCGATGCGCCAGAACTCGTACATCCGGTGGCCGGCGAAGTCGGTGTAGTGGTAGATCCGGACCCCGCGTCCGCGGGCTTCCCAGCTGGTGTGCCGGGCGGGGTCGAACACGAGCATTACGTGGCCGGCCTTGTGCGGTCCGCGCCAGGTGTTGGTGAACACCAGATCCCCGGGCCGGGCCCGGGATGCGGGGACTCTGTAGGCATTCTTGTGGGCCCATAGCCGCATCGATTCGGCGGTGCGTGGGAGCCGGAGGCCGATGTGGTGGAACGCCGCGCCGACGAACCCGGAGCAGTCGTAGCCCTTGGGGCCTTCCCCGCCCCAGATGTAGGGTTTGCCCTTCTGTTTGGCGGCCCAGGCGAACATGGTCGCGACCCGGGCCGGGGTGAGCGGGGGCAAGTCGGGATTGCCCTCGCCGAGGCCGTCGCCGCAGTCTTCCCGGTCGCCGGCCACGACGATCGTCGCAGCCTTCCCGGCGTAGCTCCAGGCGTAGAACAGGACGTCGTTGCGGTAGCTGATCGAGTGGTTGTAGGCCCAAAGCGCCTTGAGCACGCCCCGTGTGCCGCGGGTGACGCCGGAGGCGGTGAGGTAGTGGGCGGCGGAGTGGATGCTGTCGGCGTCGTTGTGGATGTCGCGGCGTCCGTCGTGGTTCCCGTCGACGCCGTAGGCGGCGAAGGTGCGCGGCATGAACTGCATCAGGCCCTGCGCACCCGCGGAGGAGGTGTGGTTGTTGCGGCCGTGCCGGGTTTCGGCCATGCCGATCCCGGCCAGCAACTCCCACGGCACCTGGTACTCCGTCGCGGCTGCCACATAGAGGGTCTTGATCCGGCTGGGGATGGTCTGGGCCGGGCTGTGCAGCGACTGGAACCTCGGGCTGCCCCACTTCGGTAGTTCGAACCCGACGCCGCCCTCTTCACCGCCGGTGACGTCGACGTTCGTGGATTGGTCAGGGTAGGCGGAGCAGGGGTCGATGCGGATCTGTTCGGCGACCGCTGGGGCGACAACGGTGGTGGCGATCGCGATGGTGCCGACCGGCACCCCCAGGATGAGGGCGAGGCCGGGGCCCAGCAGGACGGCGAGGAGCTTCATGGTTGACCCCTGACCGCCTGGTTGGTGTCGGCGAGTGCGGCCTCGGCTGAGGTCAGGATGGTCTGGACCTTGTGGACGCCGGCACCGACCAGCCAGACGGCGCGTCCGGGGGCTTGGCGGCACCAGTCGGTGACCAGGCCGGTGGTGATCGGGGTGAGGCCAAGGAGGTTTTCGAGGTCGTCGGCGACCTTCTGGTCCTGGCCGTGGAGGATCTTGGTGTCGGCCAGGTGCAGCAGGTCCTTGGCGAT
>DAINOM010000235.1:0-4302 GCA_036735445.1 Propionicimonas sp. | reverse complement strand
CGGCCGTCGAGGTCGGCGCGGTTCAGCGGGTCACGCGTGTGCTGGCCAGCGCCGGGGGCAAGGGCCTGAACGTCGCCCGCGGCGCCCGGCTGTGCGGGCAGGACGTGGTCGCGACCGGCTACGTCGCCGGGTACTCCGGCCAGTTCATCACCAGCCGGATCGCGGTGGACGGGATCCGCGACGAGTTCGTCCGCGTGGACGGCGAGAGCCGGACGTGCATCAACATCATCGACGCGGACGGCACCTCGACCGAGTTCCTGGAGCCGGGCGTCACCGTCTCTGCAGCCGATCTCGGCCGGCTGGGCGAGCGCTTCGCTGCTCTCCTCGCAGACGTGGACGCGGTCACGATCTCCGGCAGTGCGCCGTCCGGCTGCCCCGACGACGTCTACGTGCCACTCGTCCGCGCAGCGCGGGATGCCGGCAAGCCGGTCGTCCTCGACACCAGCGGGCGCCTCCTGGCGGCCGGCCTGGCCGCAGCGCCGACGGTGGTCAAGCCGAACCGGGAAGAGCTCGCCGCCGTGACCGGTGCCCCGACCGGCGACCTGGCAGCTGTCGTCGCTGCCGCGAGGATCCTGCTGGCCTCCGGCCCCGAGTGGGTCGTGGTCTCCCTCGGTGAGCTCGGCGCGGTCGCCGTCGGCGCAGCGACCGCCGTCCACGTCAGGGCACCGGAAGTGGTGGCGCTGAACCCCGTCGGCTGCGGGGATGTCCTCGTCGCAGGACTGGCCGCCGGGCTCGCCGCTGGACACGACGTGGCAGAAGCGCTCCCCCGCGCCGTCCAGGTGTCTGCCGCCTCTGCTGCGCACCCCGAAACCGGCCGCTTCGACCCGGCTTTCGCCGACGGGCTGGCCGTCGGCGTGACCGTCCTGTCAGAGGAGAACTGATGCTCGTCCCCTTGCACGAACTCGCTGGATCGGCGCGCGCGGCCGGCCGCGGCCTCGGCGCTTTCAACGTGATCCACCTCGAGCACGCCACAGCCTTCGTCCGGGCAGCAGAGCGCGCCGGCACAGCCGTGGTGCTGCAGATCTCCCAGAACGCGGTCGCCTATCACGGCGCGCTGGAGCCGATCTGCGTCGCGGCGCTCGCGATCGGCCGAGCCTCCTCCGCTCCCGTGGCCGTCCACCTCGACCACGCGGAGGACACCGCCCTTGTCGCCGAGGCCGTCCGGCTCGGCGTGCAGTCGGTGATGTACGACGGCTCGAAGCTCCCCGACGACGAGAACCGAGCCACCACGGCTGCGATGGCCCGGCTGTGCCACGCCGCCGGTGTCGACATCGAAGCGGAACTGGGCGAGGTCGGCGGCAAGAACGGGGTCCATGACCCGTCGGCCCGCACGTCTCCGCAGGACGCGGCCGCGTTCGTCTCCGACACCGGCGTCGACCTGCTCGCCGTCGCCGTCGGCTCGTCGCACGCGATGACGACCCGGGACGCCCACCTCGACGAGGACCTGATCCGGGCGATCCGGGCCGCGGTAGACGTGCCGCTGGTCCTGCACGGCTCGTCCGGGGTCTCCGACGCCGGCATGACGGCCGCCATTGCTGCCGGCATGACGAAGATCAACGTGTCCACCCACCTCAACAAGGTGTTCACCGGGACTGTCCGTTCCGCCCTCGCCGAGGACCCGGCGCTGGTGGACTCGCGGAAGTGGATGAAGCCGGCGCGCTCAGCCGTCGAGGACGAGACCTGCCGGCTGCTGCGCCTCTACGCCGGCGCGTGATCCGGCCGGTCAGCCGAGGCGATCAGCGCCCGTCCGCGCCCGTCCGGGCTGGATGACCGGGGCCCGTCTCCGCTGTTCGGGTGGAGGCCTCAGCGGAACAGGCTGGTGTCCACGTTGAACGCGGTCACCACCCGGTTCAGTTCCTCGTCCGTGAGTCCCTGCGCCCGTCCGCCGGAACACAGGTTCATGTACTCGTACATCGCGCCGGTCTCGGCGTACTCGATCCGGTCGCACGCCTTCAGCGGTGAGGTGTCCGAGCGGGCCATCACGCCGTGCTTGGCCCACAGCACGATCTGGTGCCGACGCAGGTTCGCCACGTTGGCGGCCATCAGCTCGTCCGAGCCGGGCACCATGAACGGCAGGTAGCCCACGCCCTCGCGCAGCTGGACGATCGTCTCCGGCTCCCAGCGCAGGATCGCCCGGTTCAGCTCCGGCGTCCCCTGGTAGTCGGCGATGTGCGACAGCAGGGTCAGATGCGGCGGCTGCGCGTGGATCACGGCGTGGAAGCCGATCCCCCGGTCGCGCACCTGGTCCTCGTGGACGGCGAGGTGCGAGTTGAACTCCGAGGTCGGACGGTCGAAGTTGCCCTTCCTGCGGAAGTGCAGCGTCCCCGTCCGGCCACCCTCGTGGACGACGACCGCGCCGAGGTTGTTCCGCGGGTTGCGGGCCAGCTGCCGCAGCCGGCAGCCTGAACCGGTGACCAGCACGGTGTAGCCGGCCAGGTGCGGCGCCTCGTAGGGCAGCTCGAGTTCACGGGTGGTGTTGAAGAAGTCACCGAGGTCGACCGGCCAGTTGAAGCACGCCGAGATGTTGCCCGCACCGGCCTCGACCGCATCGATGTCGTTCAGCCGCTGGCCGGCCGCCCCGATGCTCTCGATGACTTCCGCGACGGTCTCTGGATAGGACGTGGTGCCCACTGGTCAGGCCTTTCCGGGATAGGCCCGGCGTTCCGCCGCCGCCCAGTCGGACGGGCCGAGGGGCAGGACGCCGGGGTGGTAGGTGGTGAGGTCGGAGGAGGCGATGGCCGTCCGGCGCAGTGCCGTCCGGTCGCCGGTCAGCGCACCGCAGGCCCGGGCCTGCACGAGCAGGTTGCCCAGCGCCGTGCCCTCCGCCGGGCCCGCGACCACCGGCAGTCCGGTGGCCTCGGCGGTCAGCTGGCACAGCAGCGTGTTCTGGCAGCCGCCGCCGACGATGTGCACGACGGAGACGTCGCGTCCGGCCAGGGCGCACGCCGTGCGGATGGTGCGCCGGTAGGCCAGCGCCAGCGAGTCGAGGATGCAGCGGCAGATCGCCACCGGGTCGTCGGCGAGCTCCTGTCCGGTCTCGGCCGCCATCGCCAGCAGTCGGGACGGCATGTCACCCGGCGGCAGCAGCCGCTCGTCCGTCATGTCGAGGACGCAGGCCAGTCCGGGCCGGGTGGCCGCCCCGGCGAGCAGCGTGACCAGCTCCACCGCTCGTCCGGCGGCCTGCCACGCCCGGATGCTCTCGCTGAGCACCCACAGGCCCATCACGTTCTTCAGGTAGCGCACGGTGCCGTCGATGCCGAGCTCGTTGGTGAAGTCGGCGGCCCGGCTGGCCTCGGTGAGCACCGGCTGCTCCAGTTCGAGCCCGACCAGCGACCAGGTGCCGGACGAGACGAACGCGAAGTCGGTGTTGGTCGCCGGGATCGACACCACGGCCGAGGCCGTGTCATGGCCGCCGACCGCCACGACCTGGATCGGCCGGCTGAACAGGCCTTCGGTGCTGGCGCCCAGGATCGTGCCGGGTTCGACGAGCTCCGGCAGCACTCGCGGGACGGGCAGCCCATAGCGCTCGGCCAGGTGCGCGCAGGTGGCGTCCGACCAGGTGCGGGCCGCGACGTCCAGCAGGCCCGTGGTGGAGGCGATGGTCACCTCCGCGACCTCCCGGCCGCTCAGCCACCAGGACATCAGGTCGGGGGTGAGCAGGATCCGGGAGACCTCCGTCCAGCGCGGATCGTCGCGGCCGGCTACGAGCTGGAAGATCGTGTTGAACGGCATCACCTGCAGACCCGCCGTCGCGTAGAGCTGCTCGGCGGGCAGGCCGGCGAAGACCAGGTCCGGCACCCCGGTGGTGCGGTCGTCGCGGTAGTGGAAGGGCGGTTCCAGCAGTTGGCCGGCGGCGTCCAGTCGTCCGTAGTCGACGCCCCAGGTGTCGACGCCGACCGACTCCAGCGCTCCGCCGGACGCGGCGATCGCCGCCTCGACCCCCTTACGGACGTGGGCGAACAGCCCCGCCGCATCGGTGTGGATGCCGTCCGCCGCCTCGACCGGACCGTTGTCGAATCGAGCGGTCTCGGTCAGCGTGAACCGGCCGTCCTCCAGAGTGCCGAGGATCACCCGGCCACTGGACGCGCCGAGGTCGGCGGCAGCGAAGTAGCGAGGGTTCATCAGCGCTTCCTTGCGAGTGGTTGAATCGTTTCATAGCCTAGGTCAAGGCAACACTCCCAGTCAACCACCCAACCGACCCCTCGGCCTCCCGCCCCCGGTCACAGAGGCTGCCGAAAGTTGCCGAAGCTGCCGGCGGTTTCAGGGGGTGTTCGCAACACTGCCTGGTTCGGACAGTAGCCG
>DAINOM010000234.1:0-4331 GCA_036735445.1 Propionicimonas sp. | reverse complement strand
AGGTCGGCAACAAGAAGCAGTACGACCCCCGCGCCTGGGGCAAGGCCGCCGAGGCCGGCCTGTCCGCCCGCGTGGTGGAGGCCTGCCAGTACCTGCGCAGCGTCGGCAAGTCCATCGGCTGAGGTCAGTTCGGGTCAGTGCGGCCCGGGGCTTTCGCCCCGGGCCGCACTGCCGTCTTCCTGCGGAATTGCGCGCTCGATGAGCACATCTGCCGCGTGGCGCGCCGGAGCGCAGTCTGGCGCGCAATTCCGCAGGGTGACTCAGGCGGGCGCGGCGATCCGGAGCGCTGCGCGGGTCGCCGCGACGACGTAGTCGGGCTGGTCGAGATGCTCCCAGGCGAAGTGGAGCATGTGGTAGCCGAACGCCCCGAACAGGTTCCAGCGCTCCCGATCGGTGAGGAACTGGACGGGGTCGTTGTGCACCTTGCGTCCGTCGAACTCCAGGATGAGCAGCCGTTTCCGGAACCGGACGTCCGGCCAGAGCTCGCGGCCGCCGAGGCGCAGCGGACGGTTCGCCACCCAGTCGGTGATGCGGGCCTCCTTGAGGATGCGGTGGAGCCGGAGTTCGGCATAGGACCAGGGGTTCTCCGCGCAGGCGGCCACCGCCTTCCGGCGTGCGGCGTGGCCCGGCGAGCCGCCGAGGGTGGCGAGCGCGGCCGCCAGGGTGTCGGTGTCGGCGAGCCGGCGGCGGAGCGCCTCGCACGCCGCGCGCCCGTCGTCGGTGGCGGCCAGTTCGACAGCGGCATAGGCGGGCGTGGCGAAGCGGATGCCATCCCGCTCGTTCACGAACTCTCGCGGCACGGTTCGTCGCGACACGGCCACGCCGCGACGCGACCGCAGGCTCGGGTGGGCCACGGACGCCACGGGCGAGACGAGCTCGGGCAGCCAGAGCGACGTGGCCGTGCGCGCGTTCAGGACTCCCAGCGGTGCGGCCCATGCCGACACCGCCCGCAGCCAGGCGCCAGGTGCGAAGCCCGCGGGCAGGTAGATGCCGGGCAGGGGAGTTACGAGCTCCCCTTCGGCCTTCAGTCGGGACAGCGCCCAGCGCAGGCGCGGATGGTCAGCCACGGCGATGAAGCCCTGTTCGGCGACCAGGGTGCGGATTCTGGTGTCCATGCCTTGCACCTTCGGCAGGCACGCCGTGAACGCGTCACCCATCCACAGGCAGCCACCCTGCGAAATTGCCCTGTGGACAGGCTCGCCTGGGCCCCAGACGGCCAGCCCGGCCATCGAGCGGGCAATTCCGCAGGAGCACCACCCTAGAGCGTGGCCCTGATCCTGACCGCGCTTCCCGCCGGCGCGTAGGGCACCCGGTTGCCCTCGATCGGCTGGCCGTCCACCTCCAGGCGTGCCCGGGAGCTCCGGGCGCCGGAGTTGGCCACCTCGATCGTGTAGGTGGCCCCGCGGAGCTTCCGGGTGACCGTGAACGACGGCACGTCGGGTCCCAGTTGGGGGTCGACCACCAGCGCGTCGTAGTCCGGACGGACGCCCAGCAGGTACTGCGAGACCGCGACGAAGTTCCAGGCGGCGGTGCCGGTGAGCCAGGAGTTCTTCGCCTCCCCGGCCCGGGCCGCCTGCTTGCCCGCGATCATCTGGGCGTACACGTAGGGCTCCAGCCGGTGCACGTCACTGATCGACTCGCGGTAGGCCGGGCTGGTCCGCCGGTAGTAGTCGAAGGCGCGGTCGCCGCGTCCGACGATGGTCTCGGCGATGATCACCCACGGGTTGTTGTGGCAGAACACGCCGCCGTTCTCCTTGTAGCCGGGCGGGTAGGTGGACACCTCGCCCAGCTCGATCCGGTAGGTGGTGTAGGCCGGGTACTGCAGCACCAGCCCGTGCGGGCTGCCCAGCAACTCGCGGACCGAGTCGAGAGCCCGGATCGCGGGTGCGTCGGGGCCGCCGCCAACGCCCACGCCAGCCATCACCGCGAAGCCCTGCGGCTCGATCCAGATCCTGCCCTCGGTGTCGGCGCCCGTGCCGACCGGGTTGCCGAAGTAGTCGTAGGCACGCAGGAACCAGTCCCCGTCCCAGCCGTGGTCGAGGATCACGCCGCGCATCGCCTCGACCGCCGCCTCGGCCTCGAGCGCCACCTCCACCAGCCCCCGGCGCCGCGCGATCTGCGCGAAGTCGCACCCGTAGAGCACGAACTGGGCGGCGATGAACACCGACTCCGCGACCCCGCCGGCCTTGTTCTCGGTGGTCTGGAACGGCTCTCCCGGCTCGCTGGAGAAGCAGTTCAGGTTGAGGCAGTCGTTCCAGTCGGCGCGGCCGATCAGCGGCAGGCCGTGCGGTCCGAGGTGGCTGCGGACGAACGCGAACGAGCGCACCAGGTGCTCCCACAGCGGCACCTCGGTGCCCGGCTCGTTGTCGAAGGGCACCGGCTCGTCGAGGATCGAGCCGTCGCCGGTCTCCTTGAGGTAGCCGGCCACGCCCGCGACCAGCCACAGGGGGTCGTCGTTGAACCCCGAGCCGACGTCGTTGTTGCCGCGCTTCGTCAGCGGCTGGTACTGGTGGTAGGCGCTGCCGTCGGTGAACTGGGTGGACGCGATGTCGATGATCCGCTCGCGCGCCCGCTCCGGCACCAGGTGGACGAACCCGAGCAGGTCCTGGTTGGAGTCGCGGAAGCCCATGCCGCGGCCGATCCCGGTCTCGAAGTAGGACGCCGACCGGGACATGTTGAACGTGACCATGCACTGGTACTGGTTCCAGACATTGACCATCCGGTCGAGCTTGTCGTCGGTGGAGGTGACCGCGAAGGTGGAGAGCAGCCCGCTCCAGTGGTCCTTCAGTTCGGCCAGGGCCGCATCGGCGGCCTCCGCGGTGGCGAACCGGGCCAGCAGGTCGTGGGCGCCGGTCTTGTTCACCACCTGGTGGGCGTCGTCGGCCCACTTGTCGTCCGGGTCGTTCTCCAGGTAGCCGAGCACGAACACCAGGTCGCGGGCCTCGCCGGGCGCCAGGTCGAGGACGATGCTGTGCGAGCCGATCGGGTACCACCCGGACGCCACCGAGTCGGCCGACCGGCCGGCGCGCGGCACCGCGGCGTCCGCGAACCCGACGTACGGGCCGCCGAGGAAGGTCTCCCGGTCGGTGTCGAACCCGGCGGCGGGCGTGTTCACCGCGAAGACGGCGTAGTGGTTGCGGCGTTCCCGGTACTCGGTGCGGTGGTAGATCGCCGACCCGCCGGACGGGGTCACCGGCTCGACCTCCACCTCGCCGATGGACAGGTTGCGCTGGTAGTTGGTCTGGTCGTCGTAGGCGTTCCACAGCGCGAACTCGACGAAGGAGAACAGCGTGACGTGCTTCGGGGCGTCGGTGAGGTTGGCCACCCGGACGCGCTGCACCTCGGCGTTGACCCCGATCGGCACGAAGTAGGTCGTGCCCACCTCGAGCCCTCCTCGCGTGCCGGTGATCACCGAGTAGCCGAGTCCGTGCCGGGCCTCGAAGCGGTCGAGGTCGGCCTGCACCGGCATCCAGGTCGGCGACCAGACGTCGCCGTCGTCGTTGACGTAGAAGTAGCGTCCGCCGGCGTCGGTGGGGACGTTGTTGTAGCGGTAGCGGGTGAGCCGGCGCATCCGCGCGTCGCGGTAGAAGGAGTAGCCGCCGCCCAGGTGGGAGAGCAGCGAGAAGAACTCCTCCGAACCGAGGTAGTTGATCCAGGGGGACGGCGTCCGCGGCGTGGTGATGACGTACTCGCGCGCTGCGTCGTCGAAGTGCCCGTACTGCATGCTCTGCCTCCGCGTTGAGGTGTCGGTCACGCCCGCCACCGACACGGCGGACGCGCGGTGGAAGCGCTCTCACCCTAGCCCTTCTGCCCGCCTCCCGCACTCCCCGGACGGCTGCGGCTGCCGGACGGTAGGATCAGCGGGCAAGAGCCCGTCGGCATTGCCGCGGGCTTGTCTCACGCAAAGGGGCAGCAGGATGCCGGGAATCGTGGTCGTCGGCGCGCAGTGGGGCGACGAGGGGAAGGGCAAGGCGACCGACCAGCTGGGCGACCGGGTCGACTACACGGTCCGCTACTCCGGCGGCAACAACGCCGGCCACACCCTGGTCGTGAACGGCGAGAAGTACGCGCTGCACCTGCTCCCGTCGGGGATCCTCAGCCCGACCAGTACCCCGGTGATCGCGAACGGCGTGGTCATCGACCTGGACGTCCTGTTCGAGGAGATCGACGGCCTCGAGGCCCGCGGCGTGGACACCTCCAAGCTGCTGATCTCGGCCAACGCCCACCTGATCGCGCCGTACCACAAGGTGCTGGACAAGGTCACCGAGCGCTTCCTCGGCAACCGCAGGATCGGCACCACCGGACGCGGCATCGGTCCGGCCTACTCCGAC
>DAINOM010000233.1:0-4332 GCA_036735445.1 Propionicimonas sp. | reverse complement strand
GAAGACCCGCGGCCGCTTCCAGACGGCGCAGCCCCGGGACCGTGGGACGGGCCACGACCACCACCGCAGACTCGCTGCGGACCAGATCGCCGAGCCACCCGCCCGCGGACGCCAACAGGTCGAGGTCCCAGCCGCAATCCACGATCGTGAACAACAGCTCCCCCGAGGAGGGAGGCGGGCAGCCGGCAGGGCTGACGAGGCGGTCACCTTGCCGCTCGATCAGCACCGATCCGCGCGAGCCCCGAATCCAACCGTCCCCGGCGGAGCCAAGCTCGGCGGAGGATGCGGACGCCAACCCGGAGGCAGCCGCCGTGCAGCACTCCAGCACACGCCCTTGGCCTGCGGCCTCGGCCAGCCCGAGCGCGACAGTCGAAGCGCCGGCTCCACCGTGGCAACCAACAACAGCTACGACCTGCTCGGCGTCCGCTCGCGCCCAGGTAACCGCGCCTTGGACAGGCTTCTCGGATCGGTGACGACCCGTGCGGAACTCGCCGTTGATCACGGCCTTGTAGGCACTGGTCAGTTCGTCGACCGCTACTACGCCGATCACGCTCCGACCCCGTGAGCGGCATGACGCTGTGCGACGGCTCGTCGGAGATCCGACAGGCTCAGCGCAGCCAACTCCCCGTTGGCCCGCCGAGAAGCCTGCAGTCCGCGGGCAGCCGCAGTCAGTCGGTCAATCAAGTCCTGCTTGCCGGCGATCTGGTTGACCGGCCGGGCCCCACCATCGCGATTCTCAATCATGTTCTACCGCCTCTCGTGTGCACCCCTTAAGCCGCTGAGACGGCACGTTCCGGACAGGTCGATCGCCTGGAGATCAAGATCCTTGATGTCACAGTCCGGATGACAGGCCCCGCTGAGTGCCCTGGGTAGAGCCATTCCTCCTCGAGTTGTGGAAGGCGGGGCCGGATGGCGTCAAACGCGCCCGGCCTGGGACGTCCAGCAATAAGATCCCGCCGTGGGATCGAACGAACCGATTAAGAAGCCACTTCTCACCCGGCCGGGCTTCTGGGTTGTGGCCGGACTGATCGCGGTCTTTCTCTTCAGCAACATCAACGCCTTCCCGGCTGGCAGATACGAGTGCACCTGGAGCGGTGCCCGTCCCGGCGGAGAGCTCGAAGGAGACCTCGTCGTGACCGTCGGTACCTGGCCGGCGACCTATCCGCTGAAAGCCCGGATCTATACCGCGACCGGGCCGGTCGAGGTGGTGGACTGGACGCACGCTCATTCGACCTGGGCTAGAGAGTTCCACGCGACAGTGCCGATCAAGTCTCGTGAGTATCAGGCGCTTTGCGAGCTCGATTGATCGGAGTGTCCGCGAGGCAACGGCCCCGCTGGACACCATTCGCTGCGAGTACAGCTCGGCCCCAGGTGCGCTGATTCCCCTCCCCTGAGGCCAACTCGTCGCGAAGGCCGACCGCGCTCACCTGCGGCCGACCTGGACATCCAGATCGAGGAGTACGAAGGAGAGCGCGCTTCCTTGTCAAGAGATGACGCCGCGGGCACCCAGGCCGAAGCAGCACCGGGACGCGGACTGAGGTGGCCAGCTTGCCTCGGTGGCCCTCTCACACGAGCGTGGTCGCCCGCAGAATGGCTTCGTGTCGACGCCAATTGAGAGCTAGCCCTGTGTCTCCCGCGATAAGGGGTCAAAGTTCGACCGGCGTTGACACTTCGCTGCGAAGTCAAAGCTCCGTCGCCCGAGCCGCCACGTCGCGCCATCTGACCGCGCTCGTGCGAGGTCCCCGCCTGCGGACGACATCTGGCGCCGTCAGTGCAGGATGGACGGCGCTGCGGCCATGTGCTTCGAGGGCGTCTAGCTTGCCTGGCTGGCTCGTTCCAGCCAGCGGTGGGCCCGCACGATCGCGGCGTTTCGATCTGACAAGTCGATCGACTCGCCTGCGGCGTCCCGCCATCGGATGACGTTCCTGGCGATCGCGGCGGCCTTGGCGTCGTCGCCGTTCTTCGCGGCAATGGCTGCAAGGTCGAATTGCGTGGTTGCATCGGTGGGCGCGGCGAGGACGGCCAGTTCGGATGCGCCTCTGGCCTGTTGCGTGTCGCCGGCTTCGATGGCGATGGTGGAGACGATGTGGGCGACGTCGACGATGCTGCACAGCAGGTGCTGGTCGAGCGGATTCCTGGCGAGCCAGGCGCCGCCACGGGCCCGCAACCCTTCGAACGGGGCGCCGCTGACGAGCCGGAGGGCGGTCCGCAGGTCATCGACTCCGTCGGCTCCGCGGGCCTGGCCACGGAGGCGGAGGCGTTTGAACAGGTCGGCGTCGCAGAGCAGGTCCTCGATCAGGTACAGCCCGATGCCGCGTTCGATGGCGAGGGGGTGTTCGGTGGCTGGGGGCAGGAAAGTTCTGCCGGTGCGGGGGTTTTCGCCGAGCCAGGCCCGGACGATGGACATGTCCTGGCGGACGCGGCCGTCGCTGATGCCGAGCGCGTCGGCGACTTCGCCGGTGGTGGCGCCACCGGGCCGGGTGGACAGGTAGGCGACGGCTTCGACGCAGGCCGGCATCCGGTCGATCGCCTTCGACGCGTCACCGCCGGTGGGGATCCGCACTCTGACCGGGCCGAGCACCCGCAGCCGTGGCCGGGTGCACGAGCCGGCCCACCACTCGGCCAGGTCGCCGTCCAGAGTCGGGTCGCCCTCATCGATGTCTTCCGCGACCGTGGCCGGGATCTTCGGGGCCAGGCGCGAGATGTCCTCGGCCGTGTTCGTCGTCTGGTCGACGTAGACCTGATCGGGTTCAGGCAGCAGGGTGTTGGCCGCGGGGTCGTCGCTGTCGCGGGGGATGGTCTTGTCGGTGCGGACGGCACCGGCTTCGTCGCAGAACTGGCTCCACTTGCCGCGGGCGGGATCGTCGACCACGGGCATCTCAGTGTCGTCGAGGTTGCGTCCGGCGGTGATGAGGGCGATGCAGCCGTGGGCTTCGTCCTCGGTGAGGCCGTTGGCGACCAGGTCCAGCTCGAGCGCCGGCACCTGGACGCGGCCCTTGTTGGTGAGCCGGATCTCCGTCCCGACGGGAGGTCCGTCGGGGGCGACGAGGAGCACTGCGGTGGCGGTGCGTCCCTTCTGGTCGGTGAGCAGGCGGGTGAGGACGTCGAGGTGTTCGGCGTCGGTGGTGGCGCTGATCAGGAGGCGGCTGTCCCATAGGTCTTCGCCGGCGTAGGTGATCCGGGCGGTTTCGAGGCTGGCGGCTTCGAGGGTGGTGAGTCGGTCGGCGGTGGCGACGGCGTCGCGGACCCGGTCGGGGATGATGCCGGGTTCGGCGTGGAAGCGGAGGCGGTCGGGGGCGAGGCCGGGGAGTTCGGCGCAGATGTCGAGGCAGTCGATGGTGACGTCGCGGGCCCAGGGTGAGACGGCGAGTTCGCTCGCGAGGTAGCGGGCCAGGTCGCGGCAGTTGAGCGGGTCGCCGGTGAGGGTGGCGACGCCGAGGGTTTCGAGGTTGACCAGCCGCCAGCCGGCGCTGTCGCGGCCGAGGGTGACCAGCTGTGGCCACGGCGGGGCGCCGTCCTCCACGAGGGGTCCGGCCTGGTCGAGGTCGGCGTCGGTGGCGATCCGCCAGATCTGGCAGGTGTCAGGGTCGAGGCAGGTCCACACCGAGGGCAGGGCGACCGGGCCGGCGAAGCGGAGGGTGAGGTGTTCGGGGTGGGCGTCGACGCCGACCAGGACCGGCACCGGCTGCTTCGCCTCGGTCAGGCTGGCTGTGGTGCGGCGCAGGACTTCGTCGATGAGCAGGACGAGGGCGCCGGTGGGTCGGCCTTCGCGGATGAGGGTCTGCTCCACCGGGATCGTGTCCGGCTGCGGCAGGGCGATCATCCGTCCGGGTCGCCGATGGCGGAACTGGGCGGCGCGGCGCCGCCCGAGTGCCAGGTACAGGCTTCCGGCCAGCAGGGCGCCGGCTCCGGCCAGCCCGCCGAGCACCCAGCCCGGGCTCTCGTTGGTCGGTCCGGCGTCGTCTGCGGGTGCGGCGGCCGCGGTAGGCGGCGGCTGCTGGCGGGTGGGAGGGCTGGTCGGCTGCCAACTGGCCGGGACGCTCGGCGGCTGTGCCGGTGCCGGGGCCTGCGCTGACGGCGGGGTCGGGGTCGTGGCGGTCTGCTTGGCGGACTGCTCCTTCGCGGGCGTCTGTTTGGCCGGCTTGGGGTGTTCGGCGGGGATGGTGATCTTCCAGCCGATGTCGATCTCGTCGGGGTCGGTGAGGTGCCGCCCGCCGGGCTGGACGGTGTGGGTGGAGGCCCGGTACAGCTTGGGGTAGTTCGCGGCGCGCCCGGTCTGGTCGAGGGCGATCTGGGAGAGGGTGTCGCCCTTCTTGACCGTGTAGGTGTGCG
>DAINOM010000232.1:0-4382 GCA_036735445.1 Propionicimonas sp. | reverse complement strand
TGACCCAGTAGGCGGACGCGGTGAGCTTGCCGACGGCGTAGTCGCCCATCAGGCGCCGGCTCTGGGCGATCCCCGACATGTAGAACAGCAGCGGTAGGAGCAGCACTGCGTTGATCACCTGGGTGCCGATCAGGATCGGGACGAGTGGGACGCCCGGGAGGAGCACCAGCCCGGCTCCGACCACGGTGACAACTCCGAAGGTGCCGTAGAACAGCGGCGCCTCGCGGATGGTGTCGTCCAGCGCCGCCGGCCGTCCGGCGACGTCGCACACTGAGTAGGCGGTCGACAGCGGCAGGATCGATGCGGCCAGAAGTGCGGCGCCGACAAGCCCGACGGCGAACAGTTCGGCGGCCAGTTGCCCGGCGAGTGGTTCCAGGGCCCTGGCCGCGGCGGAGGCGTCGTCGATCCTGATCCCGTTGCGGTGGAGCGTGGTGGCGCACGCCACGACGACGAAGAAGCCGATGACACCGGTGAGTACCGCGCCGGAGACGACGTCGATGCGCAGCAGCCGGAGCTGGCCGGGGTTGATCTTCTTGTCGACGGCGTAGGACTGGATGAACGCCAGCCCCCACGGGGCGAGGGTGGTGCCGAGGGTGGCGGTGCTCAGCAGTAGCGCGTCCTTCGTGGGCGGCAGCGTCGGGATGACGAGCCCCTGGAGGGCCGCTCCCCAGTCGGGGCCGGACAGCAGGCCTGCGCCGATGTAGGCGAGGAAGATGGCCGACAGCGCGAGCAGGACCCGCTCGACCCCCCGGAATCCGCCGCGGAGAACGAGGACGGAGACAAGGATCGCCCCGGTGGGCACCGACAGCCAGCGCGGGATGCCGAAGATCTCGGCACCGGCCGCGATGCCTGCGAACTCGGCGGTGGTGGTGCCGATGTTGGCGAGGACCAGGGCTGAGATCGACAGCATTCCGGCCCGCGCGCCGTAGCGCTGCCGGATCAGGCCGGCCAGTCCCTGCCCGGTGACGACGCCGATCCTGGAGCCGAGATCCTGGAACAGGATCAGCGCGACGGTGGAGACCAGTAGGACCCACAGCAGCTGGTAGCCGTAGGACGCACCGAGCACGGAGTAGGTGGTGATGCCGGCGGGATCGTCATCGGACAGTCCAGCGATCAGCCCGGGCCCGATCACCGCGGCGAGCGCGGCGAGAGAGGCGATCCGGCCCTTGGTGGCGGGCATCGGCGCGCGGGTGGGTGCGGTCACGTCAGCCGCCGATCTCGCGCTGCCACGGCCAGCGCCTGTCGTGCTCACGGGTAAGGACGTCGATGATGTCGTCGGCGAGGATCCTGCCGAGCGGCACGCCGTGCGCGTCGACCACGAGCAGCCCGGTACCCCGATGGTCGGTTATGGCCTCGACGACCTCGGCCAGGGGCGCATCGGTGAGGATGGTGGGCGGGGGCGAACTGACCAGGCCGGCGATCGGCTGGTCCGGCGCGACGCCGAGGAGCTGAGCAGCGGACAACTCGCCGACGGCAAGGCCGCCCTCATCGGTGACCACGACGAGCGCCACCTCGTCGGGCCGGTCCCTGGCGGCGGTCAGTTCCGCGATCGCCTCGGCGACGGTGGCATCAAGACGGACTCGGATGAGGTCGGAGGTCATGATCCCGGCCGCGGTGTCCTCGTCATAGGACAGCAGGCTGCGCAGCGCACCCAGCGGCGCCGGTTCCATCGCCGCCAGGATCTCCTCGCGCTCGCCGGTGTCGAGATCCCTCAGGGCGTCCACCGCTTCGTCTAGCTCCATGTGCGACAGGATCGCCGCCGCTCGCTCCGGGGTCCCGTCGCGCAGAAGCGCGACCGCGTCGTCGTCGTCGAGGACCTCAAGGGTGTCGGCGGCACTGTCCAGGTCGAGGTGGTGCAGCAACTCGCGACGCTCGGAGCGTCCCAGGTCATCCAGCAAAGCCGCCAGTTCAGACGGGTCGAGCAGTCGGAGTCCCTCCTGGGTGCGGTTCAGCCGGAAGCTGCCCTCGGAGATCGCCAGCGAGTGGACGCCCGCCCAGTCCAATACCTGACCGGGCGTCGGGCTCCGGCTCGGCCGTCCGGGCAACGCGCGTCGCAGGAAGGAGCGCCAGGAAACATCAACCCCGACCAGGTGCCATTCGCCCCCCATGCGCGTGAGGTACAGATCCGAGGCCCGAACCACCCGGACGCCGGCGACGTCGACCAGTTGGTGATCGATCACATCGGCGACCAGGAGGATCTCTCCCGAGCGGCGCTGGATGTCCACAAGGTCGAAGCGGCTCCGAGCCAACTCCATCCGGCCCTGTTCCAGGCCGGCAACGTCCTCGGAGTGAAGCCAGCAGGAGCGATGGCCGATGAGGACCACGAAACCGGCAACTCGGGGATGCACGCCCTCCGCCCTGACCACGACATCGGTGAGGCGCCCCACCAAGGCACCATCCTTGGCCCGGACCGGTCTTCCCACCAGCCCCGCAACCGAGACCAGAACACCCGCCAAGGCCTGCGTCGCCGAACCCGGAAGCCCCAGACGAGAACGCAACGGCAAACCGCCAGAAGCCCGCATCGCGACCCCCCTTTCTACACGAAAAGCGAGAGGAACCGGACGAACTCTACCCCGCACGCAACCCAAGAGATTGCATGTGCTGCCCATCGAGTCCCGAACGGGCATCGATCGCGTTGACAAGGACCGATAGGTAAGGCAAACCTAATCTAGGCAGTTGAGGTAAGGCATTCCTTCGTTGAGAAATGCCGCATTCTCGGAGAGGATTGTTGGGTGACGATGTGGAATTTGGTGCGGCGCTATCCGGTGGTCGCGACGACTCTTGCGGTCGGCATGACCGGGCTCCTCCTGTTGCCGGCGGGGCAGCTGGTTGCGTCCGCGTGGCTGGTCGGTGGCTATGCACTGGCGATCGCCGCCTGGCAGGCCTGGTCGATGATCCGCGACCTGCTGCGCGGCAACTTCGGACTCGATGTGCTCGCCGTGACTGCCATCACCGCGACCGTGCTCGTGGGTGACCACTGGGCCGCTCTGATCGTCGTCCTGATGCTCACCGGCGGGGAAGCGCTTGAGGACTACGCCAATGCCCGCGCACATCGCGAGGTGTCGGCCCTGCTGGAGCGCGCGCCGAGGTTCGCCCATCGCGCCACGCCCACCGGGACGTTCGTCGAGGTTCCGATCAGCGAGGTCGTGGCCGGCGACCTGGTCATGGTGCGCCCGGGCGAGGTCGTCCCGGTCGACGGGGTGCTGGAGGGCGAGGCGGTCTCCTTCGACGAGTCCTCGATCACTGGCGAGCCCTTGCCGGTGGAGCACGCCCATGGCGACCCAGTGCTGTCGGGCACGGTCAGCCAGCAGAAGGTCGCCCTTGTCCGGGCCACCCTCTCGGCGAAGGACAGCCAGTACCAGCAGATCATCGACCTCGTGCAGGCGGCGGCGGAGAGCAAGTCACCCATCGTCCGGCTGGCGGACCGGTACGCGGTGCCGTTCACCGTGGTGTCGCTGGTGATCGCCGGGGTGGCGTGGTGGCTGTCCGGCGACCCGGTGCGGTTCGCCGAAGTCCTTGTTGTGGCCACGCCGTGCCCGCTGCTGATCGCCGCGCCGGTCGCGTTCCTGGCCGGGATGAGCCGGGCCGCGAGCAATGGCGTGATCGTCAAGTCCGGCGGGGTGATGGAGACCCTGTCCCGCGTCCGCACCGTCGCGCTGGACAAGACAGGCACCATCACCCACGGCCAGCCGGTCGTCGACCTGGTCGAGCCTGCCTCAGGCACGAGCGCCGACGAGCTGCTCGCCACCGCTGCCGCGGCCGAGACCTTCTCAGCGCATGTGTTGGCGAAGACGATCGTGAACGCGGCCCGCCACCGCCACCTCCACATCCCGTTGGCAACCGGCGTCGAAGAGACCACAGCCGCGGGCATGACCGCGACTATCCACAGTCGGCTCACCGCGGTCGGTAACGCCACCCACGTCGCCCGCACCACCGGACACACCCCGCCCGACGCGCCCGTCCCGCCGGGACACATCGCCATCCACCTCGGCACCATCGAGGGCTACCTCGGACGCATCCTGCTCACCGACCAGGTACGTAACAACGCGCCGGCGACCCTGCACGCCTTTCACCACCTCGGCGTGCGGAGCGTGGCGATGCTCACCGGCGACGCCGCGGTCACCGCCCGCCACATCGCAGCGCAGATCGGGATCGACGACGTCCGCGCCGGCCTGCTGCCCGCTGACAAGGTCGCCCACGTCGCCTCACTGCCGGGCCGCCCGGTCGCGATGGTCGGAGACGGTGTCAATGACGCCCCCGTTCTCGCCGCCGCCGACGTCGGCATCGCCATGGGCGCCAAGGGCGCCACCGCGGCCAGCGAGTCGGCGGATGTCGTGATCATGCTCGACGACCTCAGCCGGGTCGCCACCAGCATCGCCATC
>DAINOM010000231.1:0-4457 GCA_036735445.1 Propionicimonas sp. | reverse complement strand
CACGTTCGTGACCAGGTCGAAGTCGGCCACCGGCTGGGTCATCACGCCCTCGGCACGGAGCACGCCGGCGTTGGAGACGAACACGTCCAGGCCGCCGAAGATCGCGACCACCTCGGCGACGGCGGCCAGCTGGGAGTCGGGATCGGCGACGTTCACCGCCACCGCGACCGCCCGTCCGGGACCGTACCGGACGCTCAACTCGGCAGCCTTCTGCCGGGCCAGGTCGATGTTGAGGTCGGCGAGCACCACCTGGGCGCCCTCGGCCAGCAGCTCGGTGGCGATGCCGAGGCCGAACCCCTGGGCCGCGCCGGTGACCAGCACGACCTTGCCGTCCATCCGTCCGGCGCGGGCGGAGGCGGCCACGGACTTGCGGTAGCTCTCCGCCTCCCAGTTCTCGATGAAGCCGCGCTCGGCGGCGTTCAGGCAGCGGACGGTGCCGATCCGGTTGGCGTCGCGCGCCACCCGCAGGGCGTCGGTGAACGTCGCCAGTGCCGTCTGCGCGGCGACCAGGTCGGCGCCCGCGCCGAACGCGACCACGCCGGGGACGACGGTGATCACCGGGTCCTTGCCGTGGCGCTCGCGGTAGCTCGTGACGGCTGCGGTGAGTTCCGCAGCCACGTCCTCACCGGACGGGGTGAACACCAGCGGCAGCGACCCCGCGTAGACGATCTGGTCGGGGATCAGCGGCCCGTCGGTGAGGATCGCCTCGCCCGCGGGCGTGGTGGTCACCGTGCGGACCAGGTCGGAGGAGTCGGACGTGACCACCGCCAGCCGCTCGGGTGTGCCCAGCAGGCCGCGGAGGGTGGGGGCGATGGTGGTGATGCTGGCAACGGCAGTTGCGGGGATCCCGGCGTTCGCCGGGATGACGTTGGGAGAAGGCTCGATGACGTTGGGGGAAGGCCCAACGACGTTGGGGGAGGGCTCGACGACGCCAGGGGGGCCTTCGATGGCGGCGGCGATCGTCGCGGTCAGCCACTCGGCGCGTTCGGTGAGCTCGGCGGCGGAGTTGCCGGAGACGATGATCCCGTGGTTGCCGAGCAGGGTGATCCCGGGAGCGGGCCGGCCGGTGCGGGCGGTGTAGGCGTCCCGGGCGCGCTCGACCTCGCGGGCCAGCGGCACGCCGGGGTCGGTGTAGGGCACGAACACGGCCTCGTCGCCGAGCAGGCGGGTGGCGAGCGCCTCGGCGTCGGTGTTGCAGGTCAGGGCGTTGGCCACGAGCGGGTGGGTGTGCAGCACCAGCGCGTCCGGGATCAGCGCGTGGAACAGGATCTCGACGCTGGGCCGCCGGCCGCCGGGAGCGTCGACCAGCGCCCTGGCCGCCGCCGCCATCACCGGGTCGCCCTCGCCGGGCTCGTCGGAGTGCAGGGCGTCCAGCAGCACGTCGGTCCGCAGCCCGACCAGGTCGGCGGCGCTCAGGGTGGCCAGCGGCACGCCGGACGGCTTGATCCGCAGCACCCCGTCCACCTTCACCGAGGCGTTGCCGCCGCCGGCGCGGGAGTACTCGGGGTCGGCGCCGAAGTGGTTGGCGACCGCGATCAGGTCCTCGACGAGGTTCATCGGTTCTCTCCCTTGTGGTTCATGCCGACCGGTGCCGCGGGGGATCCCGGCGTTCGCCGGGATGACGGGACGAGGCGGATCAGCTCGCTGCCGATTTCGACCAGCACCGGGGTGGGGACGGGCGTCCGCGCCCCGCTCGGATCAACGTAGCCCGGACGGCCCTGTGCCACCTCGTGCTGGTGGGCGGCCACCACGCAGGCGGCCTCCCAGAACGCCTGGCGCGCGGCGTCCGACAGCGGGCCGTCCGCGCAGGCGACCTCGATCGGGATCCGGTCGGGGGTGTTGTGCTCGGTCCCGCCCATCACGATCAGCCCGGCCTCGGTGAAGGCCTTCACGTAGGCGTCCACGCAGGCGCTGGTGTTCCGGATCGGGATCAGTTCGGCGGCGTGGATGCCGCGCTCGAGGAGCTGTGCGGCGAGTCGGGTGGCGGGGTCCTCGAACGGGCAGACCGGCCGCACGCCGTCCGCGAGCGTCGGGTAGGTGGGGATTCCGTCCATCTCCAGCACGTAGCGGTAGGCATCGGCGAAGCCTAGCGGGACCTCGGGGACGAAGCCGGGCGTGCCCACCTTGATCAGCCGCGAGCGGAGTTCGCCCTGCAACGCCGCCGGGTCGTCGATGTCCACGCCGCTCGGGCCACCGTAGGCGCGGTCGAGGACGGCGGCCCGCTCCTCCCGCGGCAGCGCGGCCAGTGCGCGCTGGAAGGCCATGGCGACATGTCGCTCCTGCAGCGACACCCACGCCACCGGCACCTGGGCGGCGTCGGCCACGTCCTGGGCGATCGCCGCCGCGGTCAGGCCGGTGTCCAGCCCGCACCCCGCGAACCAGTCAGCGAGCCGGCCGACCATCGCGCTCGCGCGTTCGTCGTTGCCGCTGCGGATCGCGGCGGCGATCCGCGACGCGGCGTCCGACTTGCGCGTAAACGGGGAGATGCCCTTGCCGCACAGGTACATCCGGCCGGGGTTGGCCGGGTCGTTCACCCGGATGCCGGCGGCGGCGAGCTCCTCGTCGAGGGTGATGAACTCCAGCCCGTACAGCGGCACGATGCCCGCGGCCTCCGCCTGCTCGGCGAAGAGCGCGTAGACCTGCTGGTCGAAGAAGTTCGAGATCCCGACGGCCCGGGCGCCCTCGGCCGCCGCGACCCCCACCGCGTCCGCGACCGTGGTGAAAGCCGAGAAGTTGGGCGGGAAGTGGACGTGGGTGTTGACCACCGGAAGCTTCCCTGCTGCGTCCCGGACGTCACTGTCGGTCATGTGCAGTACCTGTCTGTGTCTGCCGCGGGCCGCTTCGCCCGCCGGATTGTAACGATTCAAGACCATATCACCCCATCCGCTCCCGAGGACAGTGTCCCGACCAACCGGGGACAGGTTCCCATTCCCGTTCACCCGGCGCCCGACCCGTCCCGCCACTCGTCCGCCTCCCTCCGCCCCGAACAGAAATCGATCTCGGATTGATCACGATTCCGCTCTCGACGTGACAACGATCCGCTACCCTCCCTACGATACAGAAATCGATTTCTAGACGGAGGCGACGATGCTGCTCAATCTGGATCCGGTGCTCACGGGTCGTCTGCTCCTGGCCCTCGACGAGATGGGCCACGGTGACGCTGTCGTCATCGCCGACGCCCATTTCACGGCGGCCAAGCTGGCGAAGAAGCACCTGGTCGACCTTCCGGGGCTCACCTCGCCGCGCGTGCTGACCGCGATCCGCTCGGTCCTGGTCCCGGACAGCTACGGCCCCGCCCTCGACCTGATGGAGTGCCCCGACGGCCTGCTGCCCGTGCAGCAGGAGCTGATCGATGCGGCCCGGCTGGACGGGTGCGAGTCACGCCTGGTGGAGCGGTTCGCCTTCTACGACCTCGCCGCCGAGGCCGAGCTGATCATCCGGACCGGCGAGACCCGCATCTACGGCAACGCCCTGTTCCGCAAGGGCGTCACCCCGGTGGGGCAGGCATGACGGCCACCGACACCGCACCGGCCCCCGGGGCCCACGACCCGGACCTGCTGCTGCAGGTCGAAGGGGTCGACAAGAGCTTCCCCGGCGTGAAGGCGCTCGAAGGCATGCGCTTCGACCTCCGCAAGGGCGAGGTGCTCGGCCTGGTCGGGGAGAACGGCGCCGGCAAGTCCACGCTGATGAAGCTGCTCACCGGCATCTACACCCGGGAGACCGGGGAGTTCTGGCTGGACGGGCGTCCGCTCGACGTGCACACGCCCAAGGAGGCGCAGGAGGCCGGGCTGTCGATCATCCACCAGGAGCTCAACCTGGTGCCGCACCTGACCGTCGCCGAGAACATCTGGCTGGGCCGGGAGCCCGTCTCGGCCGCCTTCTTCACCCGGCCCGGCGACCAGGTCCGCCGGACCCGCGAACTGCTCGACCGCCTGGGCCTGGCCCTCGACGCCAGGGCGGTGGTGTCCACGCTCAGCGTCGCCCAGCAGCAGATGGTGGAGATCGCCAAGGCGCTGTCGTTCGAGGCCACGAAGGTCCTGATCATGGACGAGCCCACGGCCGCCCTGAACGACGCAGAGGTCGCCCAGCTGCACGAGCTGATCCGCCGGTTCATCACCCCGGAGACCGGCGTCGTCTACATCTCCCACCGCATGGCTGAGCTCAAGCGCATCGCCGACCGGATCACGGTGATCCGCGACGGCCACTACATCGACACCATGCCGATGGCCCAGACCTCGCTCGACGAGGTGATCGGCAAGATGGTCGGCCGGGCGATCAACACCGAGGCCCGGCCCGAGAACGTCAGGGACGACCGTCCGGTCGTGCTGGGCGTCGACCACCTCTCCACCAAGACCCTGCTCAAGGACGTCAGCTTCGAACTGCGCAAGGGCGAGGTGCTCGGCTTCGCCGGCCTGATGGGCGCAGGACGGACGGAGGTCGCCCGCGCGGTCGTGGGT
>DAINOM010000230.1:0-4495 GCA_036735445.1 Propionicimonas sp. | reverse complement strand
TGCGCGAGCACGGCTTCCGGGTGAACTTCACGCTGATGTTCGAGCCGTACCAGGCACGGCTGGCGCTGCAGGCGCGTCCGGCGTTCATCAACAGCTTCATCCGCAACCGGTTCGCCCAGACCAGGAAGCTGGCGGAGTTGCTGGGCCGCGCCGAGCAGGACGAGTCGGCGCTGGTCGAGCTGCGGGACCACCTGGTGAGCATCGACGCTCTCTCCGGCAGCGAGACCGACGCCCCGGTGGAGGTTGCCCGTGCCATCGCGCAGCGGCTGGTCGACTACCGGCGGCTGAACTCACCGGACGGCATGGACGGGCTGGACTGCGTCCGGCACAACCTCCGGGTGCTCCGCCAGGCGAACCTGCCCGAAACCAGGCTGATCGTCTGCTCCCTCGACGGGGACGCGATGTATCCCGACATCGACCGCCTCCTGACCGAGCCGGAGTTCGCCGACATGGCCGGACGCGTGGTCGTCACCGCCGAGCCCGGCTACCTGGCCCGCTTCGCGTCCGCCAGCCAGGTGGTCAGCTACCAGCGCCGCTTCATGGCCGCCGCCCAGGGCGAGCGGTGACCGGAGTCACCAGGCGTCGGGGCTCACGGCCATGATGTTCCGGAAGTTCTGCCGGAAGGCGTCGTGCCACGCGCCGGACGCCGACTTGATCTTGAGGATCGCCTCGTCGTTCTGCCGCACGGCAGGGTAGGTCAGGTTCGCGGATCCCACCCAGATGTTCTTCGTGTCGATGGCGCCGTCGTAGTTGCCCTCGATCAGGAGGTACTTGCCGTGGATGTAGAACCCCGGGATATTGCCGTTGTCGACGTTGATCCGGTCCACGCCTTCAAGGACTGCCCGCACGCCCGAACTCATCTCGTTGAGGTTTGTGGCGATGTCGATCCAGCAGTTCTTGCCCGCCAGCTGGACCAACTTCTTGGCGACCTCGACGCGCGTGAACTTCCAGTTGAGGATCCGGATGATCGTTCGGTGGGCTGTGGACGTGCCCGTCGTCTTGTTGCCGGTGCAGGTGACGTTGTCGAGCACGCCGTAGATCGTGTCCTCGGAGGTCGTGTACGGCACGTTGCCGGCGCGGGGGAAGAAGTAGGCCTTGTAGTTGCCGTCCGTGACGGTCTTGTAGTAGTCGGGCTTCCTGACGTTCGCCGTCTGTGCGACGAAGTAGTCGACGTACCCGTCGTAGAGGGCCTTCTTGTCGACGACGGTCATCATCGCGTCCCAGCTGGTGTTGCCCCACGTCGGGGTGAAGTGCGCCGTTGCCTGCACGACCACGTACGGCGAACTGCCAACCTTGCTGAACAGGAAGTACTTGTTGTGGTTCACGTTCGTACCGAGGCACGCGCGGCCCGTTTCGACGGTGCTCGGCACCTGATAGCCCACTCCGCAGCGTTTGATGAACGATCCCTCGCTTGCCGGCTGCTTGGCGATGGCCTGACGAAGCCTGGTGAACTCGCCGTTGGTGCCCTCGCTGAGCTTGGCGGCCGCATCGAGCAGGATCCGTACGCTCACCCCGCGCTCGGTGGCCTTGATCAGCTCGGAGGTGAGCGCGGTGCCGTCATCCCAGCCGTAGAGCGAGATCCGGATGATGGCGCTCGGGTCTGTGGTGTTGCGGATCAACTCGACGACATGATCGGTGAGTTCGGTCGGCGAGTTGGAGTAGCCGTCAGTCGTCACATCTGTTCTGCCGGCCGCCGCCAACGGGCGGCTGAACCTCGGGCCGTCGTCAACGACATAGGCGGCGGCTGCCGGCGTTGCGGGTGCGCCGAACAACGTCGCAAGCAGGGTCAGCGCGATGGCGGCGATGGTGGCTTTGCGCATGATGCTCCTTTGCGCCAGAAGGACACACCGGTGCGTCATGGAACCGGGGTGGCGGAGCCGGGATGGCTCGGTATCGCGATCATGGCACACCATCGCGGTGCGCGCAGGTGCCCGGCGATATCCCGGCGTTCGCCGGGATGACGGCCGGCGGGACGGCCTCAGGAGGCCACGCGCTCCCGCCCCCGCGGACCACGACCCCGGTCGGTCGCGAACCCGTCCCGGTCGATCTCGGCCCACAACGCGTCCAGGGAGACCCCGAGCACCTGCGCGATCGCTGCGATCGTTGTGAACGCGGGTGTGGCGACGCGGCCTGACTCGATCTTTCGCAGGGTCTCCGGCGAGAGGCCGGCGTCCAGCGCCGTGTCCAGCATGGGACGGTCGCCCCGGGCATGGCGCAGGAGGGCGCCGAGGCGGCGTCCTCGTTCGATCTCGGCAGGAGTGAGCGGCAACCGGACCATGTTCCGATTGTAATACCGGGATAATATAACCGGGATAGTTATCGGGAAGGGGCTGCCGGATGATCCAGATCCTGAACGCGACGGAACTGACGCGGGCCAGGGCCACGGGCGCGCTGGTGGCCCGGATCCTGCAGACGCTCAAGGGCCGGAGCACGGTCGGTACGAACCTGCGGGAACTGGACGCCTGGACGCGAGACATGATCGTCGAGGCCGGCGCGGTCTCCTGCTACGTCGACTACGCGCCGCCCTTCGGCCGCGGGCCGTTCGGGCACTACGTCTGCACCTCGGTCAACGATGCCGTGCTGCACGGGCTGCCCCACGACTACGCGCTCGCCGACGGCGACCTGGTCTCACTCGACCTCGCCGTCTCGCTCGGCGGAGTCGTCGCGGACTCGGCCATCAGCTTCCTCGTCGGTGAGGCGAGACCCGCCGAGAGCGTCGCGATGATCGGCGCGACCGAGCGGGCGCTGGCCGCGGGGATCGCCGCCGTCCGGCCGGGGGCCCGCATCGGCGACGTCTCCGCCGCCATCGGCGCCGTCCTCAAGCGGGCGGGCTACCGGGTCAACCTGGAGTTCGGGGGCCACGGCGTCGGCTCGACCATGCACCAGGACCCCCATGTCGCCAACGACGGCCGGCCGGGTCGCGGCTACGTCCTGCGTCCGGGCCTGCTGCTCGCCCTGGAGCCCTGGGTCATGGCCGACACCGCCGACCTGGTCACTGACGCCGACGGCTGGACGCTGCGCAGCGCCACCGGCTGCCGAACCGCCCACAGCGAGCACACGATCGCGATCACCAGGGACGGGGCGGAGGTGCTGACGCTGCCAGCGACCTGAACCACGTCCGGGTGCTCAACCAGCGGCCGCCGGCTCGAGCCCCAGGGCCATCGGCAGGACGGACAGCGGCACCGAACCCAGGTTCAGCGCGCGGGTGTGGAAGTCCTTGAGGCTGAACGCGGACCCGGCACGAGCAGCGGCCTGGGCGCGGTAGGTCTCCCACAGGCGCTGGCCGATCTTGTAGGACGGTGCCTGTCCGGGCCAGCCGAGGTAGCGGTTCAGCTCGAACCGGAGGAAGGCCTCGTCCATGTTCACGTTGGCCTTGAAGCACTCCCAGGCCTTGGCCGCGTCCCAGGTGCCGCCGCCCCACTGCTCCGGCGCGGGCTTCCGGCAGTGCACGCCGATGTCGAGCACGACCCGGGTCGCCCGCATCCGCTGGCCGTCCACCAGGCCCAGCCGGTCGCCCGGGTCGTCCATGAACCCGAACTCCTCCATCAGCCGCTCCGCGTACAGCGCCCAGCCCTCGCCGTGGCCGGAGCTCCAGCTGGCCAGCCGGCGCCAGCGGTTCAGCTCGTCCCGGTTCAGCACGGCCTGCGCGATCTGCAGGTGATGCCCCGGAACGCCCTCGTGGTAGACCGTCGTCTTCTCGCGCCAGGTGCTGAACTCGGTCACTCCCGCCGGCACCGACCACCACATCCGGCCGGGACGCGAGAAGTCGTCGGACGGCCCGGTGTAGTAGATCCCGCCGGTCTCGGTGGGCGCGATCCGGCACTCGATCGTGCGCATCTGCTCCGGGATGTCGAAGTGGACGCCGTCGAGCGCGGCCACCGCGGCGTCCGCTGTCTCCTGCATCCAGGCCTGCAGTGCGTCCTTGCCGTGCAGCAGCCGCGCGGGATCGGTCTCGAGCTTCGCGATGGCGTCCTCGATGGACGCGCCCGGCCCCGCGATCTCGGCGACGATCCGGTCCTGCTCGGCCGCCATCCGGGCCAGCTCGGCCAGTCCCCACTCATAGGTCTCGTCCAGGTCGACCGCGGCGCCCACGAACTCCCGCGACCACAGCGCGTAGCGGTCCCGGCCGACGGCGTCGTCAGCGGGCGCCTGGCCGGCGAGTTCGTCGGTGAGGAAGTCCACCAGCGCGCCGTAGGCCTCGGCGGCCAAGCGAGCGGCCGTGGTCAGGTCGTGGGCCAGCGGCCCGGCCGCCGGCGCCCCGTCCGGCTGCGCCCCGCCCAGGAAGGTGACGAAGAACGACGAGGACGGGTTGGCGAGCTCCGCGGCCTGCTTGATGCACTCCTCCACCTGCCGCTCGGCGGCCACGAGCCCGAGCCGAGCGGCTTCCCGCAGCGACTCGATGTAGCCGTGCACCGCCTCCGGCACCCGGCTCACCCGGGACGCGATGTTCGCCCAGTCGTCGGTGGTGGCGGTCGGCATGATGTCGAGCACGTCG
>DAINOM010000229.1:0-4503 GCA_036735445.1 Propionicimonas sp. | reverse complement strand
GCCGGAGAACTCCTGGCCGAGCGTGATCGGGGTGGCGTCCATCAGGTGGGTGCGACCGGACTTCACCACGTCCGCGAACTCGGCGGCCTTCGCCTCCAGCGAGCCGGCGAGCACCTCCAGCCCCGGGAGCAGTTCGTCGGTCACCGCCTGCACCGCGGCGATGTGGATGGAGGAGGGGAACACGTCGTTCGACGACTGCGAGGCGTTCACGTGGTCGTTCGGGTGCACCCGGTCGCCCAGCCGCCGGGATGCCAGCGTGGCGACGACCTCGTTGGTGTTCATGTTGGACGAGGTTCCCGAGCCGGTCTGGAAGACGTCGATGGGGAACTGGTCGTCGTGCCGGCCGGCGATCACCTCGTCCGCGGCCGCAACGATCGCGTCCGCCACCGGCTGCGGCAGCACGCCCAGCTCGGCGTTCGCGAGGGCCGCGGCCCGCTTGATCTCGGCCAGCGCCGCGATGTGGTGGCTGGACAGCCCGCGTCCGGAGATCGGGAAATTCTCCACCGCGCGCTGGGTCTGGGCGGCGTAGAGCGCATCCGCCGGGACGCGCACCTCGCCCATCGTGTCGTGCTCGATCCGGAATTCGGTCATCGTCGGCTCCCTTCGGCACGTCCACCCTACGACGCGCCGACCCGCCACGGGGATGAGGATCAGCGCCGGACGGAGTGCACGACCCCGGCCGCACCGCCGCCCCTGCGGACCGGCTCCGCGACGGCCTGCACCCGGCCGTCCCGGGTGAACTCCAGCGCGGCGACCGCGCCGATCTCCGCGGCCAGCGTGCCGGCCGGACCCGCCGGCGTGAGCGGGTAGCCGTACGGCTGCAGCGCGGCGGAGTAGGTGTCGATGAAGGCCGGCTCGGCCGTCACGGTCGCCGTGTTCCGCAAGGACGCCCGCGGCGCGGCGACGGCCGCCGGCAGGCTCATCCCCAGGTCGATCCGGTTCACCAACGTCTGCAGCACGGTGGTGATGATCGTCGAACCGCCGGGGGAGCCGACGGCGAGGAACGGCCTGCCGTCGCGTAGCACGATCGTCGGCGACATGGACGAGCGCGGCCGCTTGCCCGGCTCGATCCGGTTCGGATCGGTGGCCGACCACACCGCCGAGAAGTCGGTGAGCTCGTTGTTCAGCAGGAAGCCCCGGCCCGGCACGAGCATGCCGGACCCTCCAGTCTGCTCGATCGTCAGCGTGTAGGACACCACGTTCCCCCAGCGGTCGGACGTGACCAGGTGGGTGGTCGAGTTGCCCTGCTCGTTGCGGCCCTCCTCCCGGCCGGTGGCGCAGCCCTTCGCGCTGAGGTCGCCCGGGTCGACGGGGGTCACCAGTCGAGTGTCCGGCGAGAGCCGGCAGGCCCGGGAGTCGGCGAACGCCTGCGACAGCAGGGTCCTCGTCGGCACGTCCACGAACGCCGGGTCGCCGACATAGGCGTTGCGGTCGGCGAACGCCAGCGCGGACGCGTCCAGGTAGTAGTGCAGCGCCTTCCCCGTGCCCAGCCGGCCCAGCCGGACGTTCTCCAGGATGTTCAGCGCCTCGCCCACCGTGGTGCCGCCGCTGGAAGACGGCGCCATCGAGTACACGTCCAGCCCGCGGTAGCGCACGGCCGTCGGCGCCCGGTCCAGCGCCCGGTACGACGCGAGGTCGGCCAGCTCCAGGTACCCCTTCGGCACCGGCAGCGTCGTGGACGGCGACGTCGGCGGATCCTGCACGGCGGCCACGATCTCCTTCGCGACCGCGCCGCGGTAGATCGCGTCGGCGCCCTTGCGGGCCATCAGCCGGTAGGTCGCCGCGAGGTCGGGGTTCCGGAACACCGAACCCACCGCCGGGGCGTCCCCGCCCGGCAGGTAGAGCGCCGCGGTCGCGGGGAACGCCTCGAACCGCACCTTGTTGTCGAGCGTCTGCTGCCGGAACGTCGAGTCCACGACGAACCCGCGGGTGGCGATGTCGATGGCCGGACGCAGGTTCTGCGCCAGCGACCGCTTCCCCCACCGTTGCAGCGCCCGCTGCCACGTCGCCGGCGTGCCGGGCACGCCGACGGAGACCCCGCTGGTCACCAGCTGGGGCGTGAACGGGTACGGCTGGCCGGTGGCCGGGTCGATGAAGGCGTCGCGCGGCATCGCCCGCGGCGCGGTCTCCCTGCCGTCGATGGTGGACACCCTCCGGGTCCGGGCGTCGTAGTAGACGAAGTAGCCGCCCCCGCCGACGCCGGCGGAGTAGGGCTCGGTGACGCCGAGGGCCGCGGCGGTGGCGACGGCGGCGTCCACGGCATTGCCGCCGGCGCGCAGCACCGCGAGTCCGGCGGCGGTGGCCTCCGGATCGACGGACGAGACCGCCCCGCCCCAGCCGACGGCGACCGGCTGGCGCTCGGTGACCCGGCCGCGCTCGGGCGCCGCCTGCGCGGGGGAGAGGGTGCTGCCGAGCAGCGCGATCGCGCTGGCGATGACGGCGAGGGGACGGATGAAGGCAGCGGACATTGCTGATCTCCTGGAGCTGGGGCCGGCTCACTACGAGCAGGACGCTTACCCCGCGCGGGCGTCCGCCAAACCTCTTTCGCCCGTAGAGTTCGGCCATGGCGTCGATGGCGGAGCTGGCCGACAGCATCCTGCTGGCCACGGACGCGATCCCGGTCGGGCAGGTGAGCACCTACGGCGACATCGCGAAGGTGGTCGGCTGCGGGCCGCGGCTGGTGGCCCGCGTGCTGGCGGGCAGCGGCGGCGAGGCCTGCTGGTGGCGGGTCGTCCGCGCGGACGGGACCATCGCGCCCCACCTGGTGGCCGAGGGCTCGCGCCGGCTCGCCGCCGACGGCGTCCCGACCCGGGCCGGACGGGTGGACCTGACCCGCTTCCGGGCCGTCCTCGACTGATGCCGCCTGCGGGCGACCCAACTACGATGACCGGCATGGCGGAGCCCGGATACCTGCGGATCGGGAACGCGGAACGCCGCGAAGCGATCGAGATGCTGCACCGCGCCGGCGCGGAGGGCAGGCTGAGCGGCGACGAGGTCGCCGAGCGTTCCGCCCGGGTCCAGTCCGCGCTCACCTATGCCGACCTCGACCTGCTGTTCACCGACCTGCCGGTGCCGCCACCGTCCGGCCACTACGGCCGGCAGGCCGTCCCGACCGTCCCGCGGGCTCCCGGCTGGGACCCGGGCAACCGTCTCGTCCTGTCCGCGGGCATGTCCCGGGAGCGGCGCAGGGGACGGTGGGAGATCCCGCCGTACCTGCGCGTGAGCGGCGACTTCGGCTCGGTCCTGATGGACTGCCGCGAGGCCGTCTGCCTCGCTCCGGTGGTCGACATCGACGTGCTCGGCGGTGCGGGCAGCGTGCGGATCATCGTGCCGGACGGCTGGGGTGTCGACACCCAGCAGGTCACGAAGGGGTGGGGCACCGTGCGCAACCGCGCGAACGCCGTCCCCGATCCCGGCCAGCCGCTGCTCGTCCTGCACGGCTCCGCCGGGATGGGCTCGCTGCGGATCCGTCCGGCCACCAGCGCGAGGCAGCGCCGGCGCCAGCAGCGGCAGCTGAACCGGGCACCGCAGCCGCGGCCCTGGGTCGCCGAGCACCCCGAACTGCCCAATGCCGACGACCTCCGCTGACCGCCTGCCCCACCCGCTCACCGGCGAACGGTTCGACTCACCGGTGCGGCCGGGCACCGGCTGGCCCGGGGACCCGGCCGACCCGGGCACCCCGGTCGCGGGCACGCCGGCCCGGGTCGCCGCGCTAGCCCCGGGCTGCGACCTGGCCGAACTCGACGCCCGGATCAGCGTCTGCCGGGCCTGTCCGCGCCTGGTCGCCTGGCGCGAACAGGTGGCCGTCGACAAGCGGGCGGCGTTCGCCGACCAGCCCTACTGGGGACGCCCCGTGACCGGCTGGGGCGACCCCGGCGCGTGGCTGCTGGTCCTCGGCCTGGCCCCCGCCGCGCACGGCGGCAACCGCACCGGCCGGGTGTTCACCGGCGACCGCAGCGGGGACTGGCTGTTCGCCGCCCTGCACCGGGCCGGCCTGGCGGCGACCGGCACCTCCGTCCACGCCGGCGACGGCCAGCGGCTCCTCGGCGTCCGGATCGTCGCCGCCGTCCGCTGCGCGCCGCCGGACAACCGGCCCACCCCGCAGGAGCGGGACGCCTGCGCGCCCTGGCTCGACGCCGAGTTCGCGTTGCTGACCGGCGTCCGGGTGATCGTGTGCCTCGGCGGCTTCGCCTGGGACGCCGCCCTGCGCCAGCTCGCCGCTGCGGGGCACGTCGTCCCGCGCCCCCGGCCGCGGTTCGGGCACGGCGCCGTCGCCCGGATCGGCGGGTTCGCACTGGTGGGCTGCTACCACCCCAGCCAGCAGAACACGTTCACCGGACGGCTCACCCAGACCATGCTGGACGACGTCTTCAGCACGGCCCGAGACCTCGCCGGGAGCGCTGCGGACGCGCGGCCGGCCGCCGATTTTGGTGGTGTGCCGCCGCTACGGTAGTGTCAACCCCCGTCCGGCCCCTATAGCTCAGTCGGCAGAGCGTCTCCATG
>DAINOM010000228.1:0-4503 GCA_036735445.1 Propionicimonas sp. | reverse complement strand
CGAGGCCCGCACGGGCCGTGCCGAGGCGATCGCCGACCTGTCCGGGGCCAGGGCGGACGCGGCCGCGGCGGCCGCCGAACGCGACGCGGCCGTCGGGCGCGCGCAGGAGATCACCGCGGATCGCGAGCAGCTGGTCACCCAGTTCAAGGCGCTGTCCGCGGAGGCCGTCGAGCGGCAGTCCCGCCAGCTGGACGCGTCCGCCCAGGCCCGGCAGCAGGCCACCGACCAGCTGCTCGCGCCGGTGCGGGAGAGCCTGCAGCGGTTCAACGACCGGCTGACCGAGGTCGAGAAGGAGCGGGTGGCGATGTCCACCGAGCTGCGCAACCAGGTCAGCGAGGTGCGGCTCACCGGCGAGAGCCTGCGGCGCGAGACCGCGGCGCTGGTGACCGCGCTGCGCAAGCCGCAGGTACGGGGCGCGTGGGGCGAGCTGCAGCTCAAGCGGGTGGTCGAACTGGCCGGCATGGTCGAGCACTGCGACTTCGTGCAGCAGCAGACCGCGCAGACCACGGCGGGCGCGACGATCCGGCCCGACCTGAAGGTGACGCTGACCGAGAACCGGTTCATCTACGTCGACTCCAAGGTTCCGTTGAACGCCTTCCTCGAGGCGCATGAGGCCAGCGACGACAAGGAGCGCGATCGCCTGCTGGGCCAGTTCGCGAAGAACGTGCTGGCGCACGTCGACCAGTTGTCCCGCAAGGACTACTACAAGGCCGACGGCGGCGGCACCCCCGAGTTCGTCGTGCTGTTCCTCGCCAGCGACGCCCTCGCTGCCGAGGCGTTCACCCAGCTGCCCTCGCTGCTGGAGTACGCGGCGGAGAAGGCCGTGATGCTGGCCACGCCGAGCTCGCTGATCGCGATGCTGAAGACCATCGCCTACTCGTGGCGGCAGGCCGCGCTGGCCGACTCGGCGCAGCAGGTGTACAGCCTCGGCCGCGAGCTGTACGACCGGCTCGGCACCCTGGGTGGCCACTTCGACAAGGTCGGACGCTCGCTGTCGGGCGCGGTGAAGGCCTACAACGAGGCCGTCGGCTCGATCGAGGGCCGGGTGTTCCCGACCGCCCGCAAGCTGCGTGACCTGAAGGTGACCGAGAAGGAGCTGGACGCCGTGCACGCCTCGGACGCATCCGTGCGTCCGCTCACCAGTGTGGAGCTGGTCGAGGACGCCGCCGGGGTCGCGCCGATGATCGGCCGCTCGCGCAGCGCGGACGAGCTGCTCGCCCGGCCCGAGCCGGAACTGGACGAGCTGCTCGCGCCCGAGGTCGCGCCGCCGGCCGAGGGCGCCCAGACCGCCTGAACGACAGGCCGCACCGGTGTTCGACCGGCTCCCGAACGATCCGACGGCGGGCCTATGCGAACGACTCCGGCGCCAGCACGGTCTCCGTCCCCAGGGAGATGGCTCCGACGACTCCGGCCATCTCGCCGATCACCGAATGGGCCAGGGTCAGGTTGCGGGTGGCCAGGGGCAGCGCCCGCTGGTAGGCCACCGAGCGGATCCCGGCGAGCAGGTCGTCCGTGGCTTCGGTCAGGGGTCCGGTGACGACGATCCGCGCCGGGTTGTAGACGTGCACCAGGGAGGCCACGGTGCTGCCGATCAGCGCGGCAGCGTCCCGGATCAGCCTGATCGCGACCGGGTCGCCGTTCCGCGCCGCCTGTCTGAGGTCGCTCTGGGTGAGGTCGGGGTTGCCGGTCGCCGCGCGCAGCTTCCTGGTGATCGCCTCCGCGGAGGCCACGGCCTCGATGCAACCGGTGTTGCCGCAGGAGCAGATGATCTCCTCCGCCCCGACGACCGAGAGGTGGCCGATGTCGCACGCCGCCCCGTCCGCTCCCCGGTGCACGTGGCCCTTGGCGGTCACGAGGCCGCCGCCGATGCCGGTGCCGACCTTCACCACGAGCAGCGGGCACTGGTCCTCGGGGAGCACGCGGGCCTCTCCGAGCGCGATCAGGTTGACGTCGTTGTCGACCCGGCACGGGCATCCGAACTCGTTCCTGAGGTAGCCGGCGACCGGGAACCCGTCCCAGCCGGGCATGATCGGCGGTCGCACCGGCACGCCCCGTCTGGTGTCGACGGGCCCGGTGAACGACACCACGATGATCCTCAGAGCCTTGTCGTCCAGCCCCAGTCCGTCGAGGATCTCCCTGGCGAGCGCGACCGTGGCCCCGAGGGTCTCGGTGGGGCCCGCCTCCGCCAGGAACTCGATGCGCCGCTGCGCCAGGAGCTTCTGGTCCATCCGGGCCACGACGACGCGGATGTGGTGCGCGGTCAGCTCGACGACCAGGATCACGCCCGCGTCGGGGTTGATCGCCAGGGTCTCCGGCGGCCGGCCGGCCCCCCGCTCACGCGGCACCACACCGCTGGACACGATCAGCCCCCGCTCCTCCAGCGCGGCCAGGCAGGCAGCGATCGTGGATCGGGCGAGGCCGGTTGCCCGTGCCAGCGCGGGCCGCGTGTTCGCGGTTCCGGACGCGATCAGCTGGGCGACCACGCTCATCGCCACCGGAGGATCGGTGAGTCGCAGGAGCGTCGGCGTACTGAGTCGGGCTGCGGGAAGCTCCGGCAGATTGTCTGGCACGACCATGAGTTGCATCCGCTCTATTTATGTCGTGAACTACATTATTCCGGCTCTCGTGAGCACCGTAGCACCGATGTTAGGTTCGGCAGTAGCACAATCTTTTCGGTCACGACGCATGCTCAATGGGGAGGGCGACCACATGTCTCGGGGCAGCGGTGCGTCCGGTACGCCGGTACGCGCGGTCGTTGTCGGCAGCGGCCTGATCGGCAATGTCCACCGGCGAGCGGCGCTGCTGAACGGGGCCGAGATCGTCGGGGTGGTGGAGCAGGACCTCCGCCGCGCCCGGACCGCCGCCGAGCGGTGGGGCGTCGCGGACTACTACGACTCGATCGAGGAAGCGCTCGCCGTCGAGCCGGACGTCGTCCACGTCTGCACGCCGAACGCCACGCACGCGGCGTTCGTCCGCTCGACGCTGGCAGCGGGCGTCAACGTCATCTGCGAGAAGCCCCTCTGCCTTGACGCCGCCGAGGGCGCCGAGCTGGCCGCCGAGGCCCGCGACCGCGGCCTGGTGGCGGCGATCCCCTACACGTACCGGTACCACCCGATGGTGCGCGAGGTCAGGCAGCGGCGGCTCCGGGGCGAGTTCGGGGCGCCGCACCTCATCCACGGCTCCTACCTGCAGGACTGGCTGCTCTCGCCGGACGCGTCCAGCTGGCGGGTCGACCCCGCGCTCGGCGGTACCTCCCGGGCGTTCGCGGACATCGGCTCCCACTGGTGCGACCTCGTCGAATGGGTGTCGGGTGAGCGGATCGCGGCGCTGGTTGCGGACACGGCGGTCGCCGTCCCCGAACGTCCCGGCGTGGCGGGAACCACCTTCTCCCGCGCCGCCGACCAGGGTGTGCCCAGGGTCCGGGTGCGGACCGAGGACATCGCCAACGTGATGTTCCGCACCGAGTCCGGTGTGCCCGGCACGCTGACCGTCTCGCAGGTGTCGGCGGGACGCAAGAACCGGCTCTGGTTCGAACTGGACGGTGCACTGGGCTCGGCCGTCTTCGACCAGGAGAACCCCGAGACACTGTGGCTGGGCGGCGAGGCCGAGGCCCGGATCCTCAGCCGCGACCCGGGCCTCGGGTCGGCGGATGCCCGTCGAATCAGCCTGACACCGGCGGGCCACGTGCAGGGATGGGAGGCTTGCTTCGAGAACTTCGTCAGGGATGTCTATGCCGCGATCTCCGGTGATCGGCCCGAAGGCCTGCCGACCTTCACCGACGGCGTCCGCTCGCTGCGGCTCGTCGACGCCGTCCTGGAATCCGCAGCGACCCGACAGTGGGTGTCCACGGCCGACGAGAGCCGGGATGCCGCGAGAAACGAGTAAGGAAACAGCGCTCAACGGTGCGGGGTAGCACCGGAGGCACAGCAGAAAGGAATACTGATGAGGAAGACGCTGGCAGCCCTCGTGGGGGCTGCGATGGTCATCACTCTTGGCGCCTGCACCAGCACGACCCCGGGCACCACGGGCACGGAGTCCGGCGCATCCGCCGCGGGCAAGACGATCTACGTGCTGGGCCCGACGCCCGACCACGGCTGGACGGCCCAGGCCGGCACCTACGCCGAGGCCAAGGTCAAGGAGATCAACGCGGCCGGCAAGTACAAGGCCGAGTACCAGGCCTCGTCGGACGGTGAGGCGCAGAACGACCTCGTCCAGACCATCATCGCGAACGGCGATGCGGCCGGCGTGGTCTTCTTCGCCCTCGACGACTCGGCCAAGTCCGGACAGGAGGCGCTGATCGGCGCCAACATCCCCTTCATCTCCTTCGACCGGATCATCGAAGGCCCGGACAAGTCCGCCGTACTGAACTTCTCCGGCGACAACTGGGCCGTCGGCGCCGGCATCGGCTACTGGCTGCAGAAGAACGGCATGAAGCCGGGCGACACCCTGGTCACGCTGATCGGCGACAACGGCACCGTGAGCTCGCGCCGCCAGGAGGGCTTC
>DAINOM010000227.1:4062-4609 GCA_036735445.1 Propionicimonas sp. | reverse complement strand
GCTGTCGTCCCTGGAACTCGTCCGGGAGCGGATCGTCACCGTGCTGGTGAACCTCGCCCGGCTGGCCGTGCAGTACCGCGACCTGCCGATGGCCGGACGGTCGCACAACGTCGCCGCGCAGACCACCACCCTGGGCAAGCGGTTCGCCTCGGCCGCGGACGAACTGCTGGTCGCCTTCGACCGGGTGGACGAGCTGGTCCGGCGCTACCCGGCGCGCGGCGTGAAGGGCCCGATGGGCACCGCCCAGGACATGCTCGACCTGCTCGGCGGGGACGCGGCGAAGCTCGCCGAGCTCGAGCAGAAGGTCGCCGGCCACCTCGGCTTCGGCGGCGTGTTCACCGCGACCGGCCAGGTGTACCCGCGATCGCTCGACTACGATGTGCTCACCGCGCTGGTGCAGGTGGCGGCGGGGCCGTCCAGCCTGGCGACGACGATCCGGCTGATGGCCGGGCAGGAGCTGGTCACGGAGGGCTTCAAGGAGGGCCAGGTCGGGTCGTCGGCGATGCCGCACAAGATGAACACGCGCTCCTGCGAGCGGGTGAACGGC
>DAINOM010000227.1:0-4052 GCA_036735445.1 Propionicimonas sp. | reverse complement strand
GTACGCGTCCATGGCCGGCGAGCTGGCCGGCAACCAGTGGAACGAGGGGGACGTCTCCTGCTCGGTGGTCCGCCGGGTGGCGCTGCCGGACGCCTGCTACGCGCTCGACGGGATGTTCGAGACCTTCCTGACCGTGCTGGACGAGTTCGGCGCCTTCCCCGCGGTGATCGAGGCCGAGCTGCAGCGCTACTTGCCGTTCCTGACCACGACGAAGGTGCTGATGGCCGCCGTCCGGGCAGGAGTCGGACGGGAGGCCGCGCACGAGGCCATCAAGGAGCACGCGGTCGCGGTCGCCCTGGCGATGCGCTCTGGCGCCCCGACCAACGACCTCTACGACCGGCTGGCGGCCGACTCCCGGCTCGGCCTGTCCCGCGAGCAGCTCGCCGCCGTGGTCGTCGACCCGCTGGAGCTCACCGGCTCGGCCCGTGACCAGGTGGACGTGATCGCCGTCCGGGTGGCGGAACTGGCCACGCGGTACCCGGTGGGGGCCGCGTACACGCCGGGCTCCGTGCTCTGAGCTGGCTAGAGAACAGGGTTTTTCTAGACGAATCTAGGTGGTGAAGGTGGAGGGTAGCGTCTACACGCAGGGGCAGGACGACGCGCGCCGCGCGATCGTCGAGCCAGCCCTCCAGGCGCCGACTCTCGGCTGCTGACCATGGACGAGATGGCAGCCAATCTCGCACGCGGACTCCGACCATGAGCGACAAGCCCAACCAACGCCTGCGCAGCTGAAACCCCCGTCACACGCCGGAGGTGATGTCGCCGACCACCTCCAGCCCGGACGCGGCCAGTTCGCGCAGGAACGGCTCGGGGTCGACCAGGTGGGCCTGCAGGTGCAGGCCCGGACGGCGGATCGACCCGTCCAGCACTCCACGCAGGCAGGCGACGGCCGGGGCGGCGGTGAGCAGGTAGCCGTCCTCGCCCTGCACGCTGATCGACGCCGTCGCGGGGCGACCGTCCCGGGTGCCGGCGGCCTCGAGCTGCACCACGAGCCGGTGCGGCGGCGGGTAGCTGGCCAGGCGGCGGAACGACCATCGGGCGAGGCGGATCGCCGCCGGCCGCAGGGACCGCGCCTTCGCCATCGCCATCAGGACCGGCAGGACGAGGTAGTCCATCGCGGGGCTGAAGCCGCCGATGTAGAAGCCGCACCGGCGCAGGCCGGGGTAGAGCCGGGGCAGCGCGTCCATCTCGGCCAGCGGCATCGGCACACACGCCTTGCGGCCGATCGGCGGGCCGAAGTCGACCGTCGGGCACTCGCGCCAGCGCAGCCGGCGGGGCCGTCCGTCCACCCAGGCGACCAGGTCGAAGTCGGCGAACTCGTCGAACATCTCCGCCACGGTCGAGTCGGCGAGCGTGTCGGCGCGCCAGTCCATGCGCATGGCGGCCACCACGTCGGCCTCGACGAGTTCGTCCAGCCGGCCCGCGGCCCAGCGCACCAGCACGGCCGGCAGGCCGGGGTGGAAGCCGCCGTCGGTGACGAAGCAGCGTCGCCTGCCCGCGATCTCGCCGGCCAGCGCCTGCAGCGCCGCGAGCTTCGCCGGGGTGGACAGCATGGTGTCGAACCAGTCCGCGCCGGCGTCCAGCACGATCCGCGCCAGGTCGGCGACGAGGTCGGGACGGCTGACCGTCACCACGACCAGGCCCGCGCCGGCGACCAGGTCCCGGACGGCGTCCAGGTCGGTCACGTCCACCCGCGCGGTGGTCACCGTCGCCGGGCTCGCCACCACCTCGGCCGTCCTGGCCAGCTTCGCGGGGTCGCGACCGGCGAGCACCAACTCATCGGACGCGGTCAGGCCGGGACCGAGCAGGACCGCGATCTCGCGTCCGGCGTTCCCGGACGCACCCAGCGCCACGATGCGCATGTGGCAAAGCTAGCCCACCTGCACCCGCGCGTTGCGGAACATCCGCAACCAGGGGCTGGGTTCGCCCAGCGGCCCGGTGGTCCAGGACAGCTGGGCGTTGCGGGCCACCCGTTCCGGGTGCGGCATCATCGCGGTGAACCGGCCGTCGGTCGTGGTGACGGCGGTCAGCCCGTCGGGGGAGCCGTTCGGGTTGGCCGGGTAGGTGGTCGCCGGGTTGCCGTGGCTGTCCACGAAGCGCACCGCCCGGTGCACGGACGCCAGGTCGCCGCGGGCTTCGAAGTCGGCCCTGCCCTCGCCGTGGGCGACCGCGATCGGCATCCGGCTGCCGGCCATGCCGGCGAAGAAGATCGACGGGGAGTCGAGCACCTCCACCTGCGCCAGCCGGGCCTCGTACTGCTCGGACCGGTTGCGGGTGAACAGCGGCCACGCCTCCGCACCGGGGATCAGGTCGGCGAGTGCTGCGAACATCTGGCAGCCGTTGCAGATCCCGAGGCCGAAGGTGTCGTCCCTGGCGAAGAACGCTGCGAACGCCTCGGTGAGCCGTGGGTTGAACAGCACCGACCGCGCCCAGCCCTCGCCCGCGCCGAGCGTGTCGCCGTAGGAGAACCCGCCGCAGGCCACCAGCCCGACCGCGTCGGCGAGGTCGAACCGCCCGGACTGCAGGTCGGTCATGTGCACGTCCCACGCGTCGAAGCCGGCCCGGTCGAACGCGTGCGCGGTCTCGACGTGGCTGTTCACGCCCTGTTCGCGCAGGATCGCCACCCGCGGCCGTGCGCCGGTGGCGATGTACGGGGCTGCGATGTCGTCCGCCGGGTCGAACGTGGGCGCGACCACCAGCCCGGGGACGTCGGCGCCGAACGCCTCGTGCTCGGAGTCCGCGCAGTCGGGGTTGTCGCGCAGCGCGGCGATCCGCCAGGACACCTCGTCCCACGTCTGGGCGAGGTCGCGCAGGGGCTCGTCGATGAGGGGGGTCTCGACAGGCTCGACCAGCGGTTGTGGGTCGACCGAAGCGGTCCCTGAGGAGCCCCCGAGGAACGAGGGGGCGTCTTGCACGATCCCTGAGGAGCCCCCGAGGAACGAGGGGGCGTCACGAAGGGCGTCCACCACTACGGTGACGCGACGCTCGTCCGCGGTGCGTCCGACCACCCGGCTCACCTCGCCCAGCCCGTGGCGCGCGAACACCTCGAGCACCCGCGACTCGTCCTCCGGTTCGATGCCGAGCACCACGCCCAGCTCCTCGCTGAACAGCTCCGGCACGCTGCCCACGTCGAGCCGCACCCCGGTCGACCCGGCGAAGGCCATCTCGCACACCGCGGCCCACAGCCCGCCGTCCGATCTATCGTGATATGCCGTTACGAGACCCTGCGACCGCAGGTCGGCGAGCGCTGCCGCCAGCGCCACCAACCGGGACGGGTCGTCGAGGTCGGGCACCACGTCGCCGAACTGGCCGGTGACCTGGGCGAGCATCGACCCGCCCAGGCGGTTCCTCCCCGCACCGAGGTCGACCAGGACGAGAGCCGAGCCGGACGGCAGCGCCGGCGTCCAGGTGCCGGCCACCGAGTCCAGCGACGCGAACGCGGAGACGACCAGCGACACCGGCGAGGTCACCTGCCTGGCCTCGCCCGCCTCCGTCCAGCGGGTGCGCATGCTCAGGGAGTCCTTGCCGACCGGGATCGAGATGCCCAGCGCCGGGCACAGCTCCATCGCCACCGCGTGGACGGTGTCGTACAGCGCGGCGTCCTCGCCCTCCTCGCCACAGGCCGCCATCCAGTTGCAGGACAGCTTCACCCGCGACAGCTCCACCGGCGCGGCGAACAGGTTCGTCAGCGCCTCGCCCACCGCCATCCGGCCGGACGCGGGCGCGTCCACGGCGGCCAGCGGCATCCGCTCTCCGGTTGCCATCGCCTGCCCGGCGAGGCCGTCGAAGTCGGACAGTGTGACCGCGACGTCGGCGACCGGGACCTGCCAGGGTCCGACCATCTGGTCGCGGTGGTTGAGCCCGCCGACCGTCCGGTCGCCGATCGTGATCAGGAACCGCTTGGAGGCCACGGACGGATGCCGCAGCACCGCGTACGCGGCCTCGCGCAGGTCGATGCCGGCCAGGTCGAGCGGTTCTGCCGTCCAGGTGACCCGGCTCACGTCGCGGGTCATCCGCGGCGGCTTGCCGAGCAGCACCTCCATCGGCATGTC
>DAINOM010000226.1:0-4614 GCA_036735445.1 Propionicimonas sp. | reverse complement strand
CAGCCTAACGTGTACTGACCCGACCGCTGGCGTCGAGTCCGATCAATTCGCTGCTGCCGTCCTCACGCACCGCCAGCACGGTGACGACGTCCTCATAGCCCTCCGGGGCTGCGCGGGCCACGACCCGCTTGGTGGTGGAGTCGGTCAGCAGCCGGCCCAGGTGCTGGGTCAGCGCCACCCGGACGTCCTCCGGAAGCCGGGTCCCCCGGCTGTCGACGAGGCGGACGTCGACGCCGCGGCCACGCGCCACCTCGATCGCGTCCGAGGTGAGCTCCGAGACCAGGTTGCCCGCGCGCATCGCGTCCCGCAGCCGGCTCTCCTGGGCCAGGCAGGCCGCGCGCTCCTCATCGGTGAGCTCGCTCTCCGCGTCCGCGATCCGGTTGAGCAGGGGGCCGACCTGGGCTCGCAGCTGGGTCAGCCACACGTCCCGCAGCACCAGCTTCGAGAAGCTCTGGGCGATCGCCTTGTTCGCCGCGGCGGACGAGCGGCGCGACGCGTTCATCCGGTCGGCCATGTCGATCAGCCAGCTCTGCAGCACCTGGGCGACCAGCATCCACGCGAACGGCGTGAATCCCACCCGCAGGGTGTCGGCGACCCCCATGTCGTGGGTGATGGCCCAGGTGGCCGAGACGATCGCGTACACCCCGACGCCGGTCCAGGCGACGCGCTCCCTGCCCCGGACGAGCACGGTGACCAGCAGCACCATCACCACGCTGCTGTGCCAGGTCGCGTAGCCGGGCCAGTGGCCGTTCGGCAGCACCGCCTGCACCGTCAGGGTGACCGCGATCAGGATGAGCACGACCAGGATCGCGTCCCTCAGCTTCATCGGGTTCTCGTCGCCGCGGGAGAGGGTGAGCCAGGTCGCCAGGGCGGCGAGGGCCTGCGCCGCGAACACCGGCCAGATCGAGGTGACCTGGTCGAGGCTGGTCCAGCCCAAGAGGAACTGCAGCCCGACGAGCACCCACACCAGCCGGATCAGCAGCGGCCGGGACAGGTCGGGGATGTCGGCCAGGACGCGTCCGGCGCGCGGTCGGCGCGGCTGCTCCGCCTCACCGACCGTGGACTCGTCCGGCTTCCAGCTCAGCACCACCACCGTGCCCTGGCCGGGCGAGGAGTGGATGTCGGCCTTCCCGCCGATCGCCCACATCCGGTACACCACCGACACCTGCAGGCCGAGCCGCCGCTTGGGCACGAGGTTGGGGTCGAAGCCGACGCCGTTGTCGGCGATCGAGATGGTCACGCCGCCCTTCTCCGGGCTGGCGAGCGTGACCTCCACGTCGTCGGCGCCGGAGTGCTTGGCGACGTTCAGGGCGACCTCGCGCACCACCATGCCCAGCGTGCTGGCCACCTGCTGCGGGACGGCGAGCTGCTCCACCTGGGAGACGAACCGCGCCTGCGGCACGAGCGCCGTGACCACGTCGGTGACCAGCCAGGTCAGCTGGTCGCCGGTCACCGGCAGCCGCGCCTCCGTCGGCGCCTCCGCCTGCGCGAGCCGGTCCACGGCCCGCTGCGCCTGCTGGGCGACGAGCGCGTCGCCCGGGGCGTGCGCCGCGGCGACCAGGGTGGTCATCACCTCGTCGTGGACGATGCCGTCCAGACGGTGCCGCTCCTCGAGCAGGGCCTCCTCGATGGCCGCGTCGGTCGCCTCCTTGCGGGTGGCGGCCTCCGCCTCGTCCAGTTCCTTGAAGGCGTTGCCGACCACCCCGAGGGCGACGATGACCACGGAGGCGTTCATCACCAGGTTGATCATGTCCTGGAACGCGCCCAGCATGGATGCGCTCTGGCCGGACGGGGTCATCCGCACCGCCGCGAAGAGCAGCCCGGACGCGATCGCGTACGCGAACCCCCAGCCGGTGCCGGTCGTGACGGCGAGGCAGATCGCCGCTACGCCGAGGCACATCCACAGCCACGGGCTGCTGCCCGCGACCTGGCCCGACTGCCAGGCCGCCGGCCAGGTGATCAGGCCGAAGGTGACGACGGTCACGTAGGTGAGCGCGAACGGCCGCAGCTTCCAGCCCTGGAAGCTGGCGAGCATCATGCCGACGCTGGCGATGATGATGCCGCCACCGACGACGAGCATCCACCAGCCGGCCAGGTACGGGATCTGGTCGACGGCCGCCAGTGACGCCGGGATCAGGGTGCCGAGGCAGAACAGTGCGACGCCGCGGTCCACCCAGGCGGACAGCTGCGAGGTCTTCGGCTTCATGCTCACCACGGACGACTCCAGTCGACCAGGGCGTCCGCGCCGTGTTCACCCTCCGGCCAGACGGCCCGGACGATGCCGGCCGCGGCGAGCGCCTTGCGGCAGCCGGGGCAGGGCGGGTCGGTGATGTAGGCCGTGGCGCCCTTGGTGTCGCGGGTGGAGAACAGCAGGGCGTTCACCTCGGCGTGGATCGCGATGCAGAAGCCGGGCGTCCCGGGACGGTCGTAGTCACCCAGACCCGGCACCTGGTCGTAGTCGAGCTGGCCTCGCGGACAGGCGCCGTCCAGGCAGTCCGGACGCCCGGGCGCCGCGCCGTTGTACCCGGTGGCGATGATCCGCCGGTCCAGCACGAGGACCGCGCCCACCCGCCGCCGCGTGCACTTCGCACGGGCGGACACGGCGGTCGCGATGGTGAGAAAGTACTCGTCCCACCCCGGCACCACGTGCTGGCTCATTCGCCTCCTCGCTCGATGACATTGTCCGTCGAACGCTCAGAGGTTATCGGCTGTCCCGCCCGTTTCAGCCGAGGTAGTCGTTGGAGAAGGCCGGTGTCGGATCGACCCGCTGCCCGGTGAGACCCTGCGCGGCCATGAAGTCGGCCATCGCAGCCCACTGATCGGCGTCCAGCCGGCCGTCGACCGTGCCCTCCGGCGCCCACAGCCTGGTCGTGGCGACCAGGGTCGCCCGGGCCGCGTCCTTCGCCTGGGCGGCCGACAGCGTGGGGACGTAGCTGGTCGACACCTCCAGCGCATGGTCCGGGTCGGCCACGACGGCGGAGACCCCGCCCAGCATGCCCTTCGCCACCGCCCTGACCACGTCGGGGTGGTCCTTGGCGTAGGCGGCGGTGGTGACCAGGCAGATCCCGACCAGCGGCACCTCGCCCTCGGCGATCGGGATGCTGCGGGTCGCGAAGCCCGCCAGCGAGAACTGCACGGCCTCGTTGTTGCTGAACCCGACGATCGCGTCCACCTTGTCGGTGGAGAGCGCGGCCTGCTGGGTGTACCCGATCTCCTTCAACTGGACGTCGGCCTCGCCGAGGCCGGCCGTCCGCAGCGCCACCTGCAGGCCGAACCAGTTCTCGCCGTACTTGCCGGGCAGGCCGATGGAGTGGCCCTTCAGGTCGGCCAGCGTCCGGATCGGCGAGTCGGCGGGCACGATCACCTCGACCGGGTAGCTGCGGTAGTAGGCGGCCACGGCCACCAGGTCGACGCCCTGGCCGCGGGCCTGCATCAGCTCGTCCCCGCCGGCGACGACGAACTGCTCCTGGCCGGCCGCGATCGCGGTGAACAGTCCCTCGGACGTGCCGTGGTGACGCAGGGTGGGCTTCACCCCCGCCCCGGTGAACGCACCGTCCGCCTCCGCGACGTAGAACGGGCTGAACTGGACGTTGGGGATGTAGGTCAGGCCGATCGTCGGGGACGGCAGCGCCGCGGTGGACGGCGGGCCGGAGGGGGCTGCCGCCTGGCTGCAGCCGGCGAGCAGCAGGACGGCGGCGACGGTGGCGATGATGCGGGTTCTCACGTTTGACCTCTCAGGAGCGATGCAGGGAGTCGATGATCCGGGAGCGGCGCTCCCAGAAGTGGATGGCCGCGTAGGCGGCGGAGGCGATCACGCAGAGCACGACGATGGTCGCGAGCATGCCGGCGGTGTCGACCGATTCGCGCTGGACGGTCAGCACCGTGCCGAGCCCGGCGCCGCCCATCACCATCTCGCCGACGATGGCGCCGGTGACGGCCAGCGTGACCCCGTTGCGCACGCCGCCGAGGATGGACGGCAGCGCCATCGGCAACTCGACGTGGACCAGCAGCCCGAAGGACGATGCGCCGTCGATGCGGCCGGCGTCGACGACGTCCGCGTCCACGTGGCGGAGGCCGACGACGGCCGAGATCAGGATCGGGAAGAACACGATCAGCGCGCAGAGCACGATCACCGGGACCAGCCCGTAGCCGAGCCACAGCACCAGCAGCGGAGCCAGCGCGATCGCGGGAACGGCCTGGGTCGCGCCGAGGAACGGGTTGACCGCTGCGGCGGCCCACGGCGAGCGGTGGATGACCACGGCGAGCGGCAGGGCGACGACGATGCCGAGCAGCGCTCCCCCGAGGGCCTCGGCGAGGGTGACGACGAGATAGCTGAGGTAGGCGGGGTCGACGAGGTCCGACACCAGCCGCGCCGCCACCGCCCCCGGCGTGGGCAGGTAGGGCGAACCCGGTCCGGCGGTGACGGCCCAGCCCACCAGCAACAGGACGCCGAGCAGCGCCGGGGCGAGCATCTGGCGCCTCATCCTGCCCTCCGTCCCTTCGACCGGTCCTCGTGGCCGGGGCAGGGCGGGATGCAGGTGCGGGCGCATCGCGCGACAGTGCGCGCGAGCGCCTCGTGCTGCCTCCCATCCGGACTTTCACCGTCGGTCCTGG
>DAINOM010000225.1:0-4676 GCA_036735445.1 Propionicimonas sp. | reverse complement strand
AGGGCCAGTTCGGCGACTTCGCCAACGGCGCCCAGACCATCGCGGACGAGTTCATCGCGGCCGGCAACGCCAAGTGGACGCAGAAGTCCGGCGTGGTGCTGCTGCTCCCCCACGGCTTCGAGGGGCAGGGGCCGGACCACTCGTCCGCCCGGATCGAGCGCTGGCTGACGCTGTGCTCGGAGGGCGCGCTGGCGGTCTGCCAGCCGTCCACGCCGGCCAGCTACTTCCACCTGCTGCGCACCCACGCCTACGTGAACTGGCACCGGCCGGTCGTGATCGCCACGCCCAAGTCGATGCTGCGCTCGAAGGCGGCGATGTCCCCGGTCTCGGAGTTCACCCAGGGACGCTGGCAGCCCGCCATGGGCGACCCGACCGTCACCGATCCGGCTGCGGTGCGGCGGGTCGTGCTGTGCTCGGGCAAGATCCGCTGGGAGCTCGTCCAGGCGCGCACCGAGGCCGGGCTGGACGGCCAAGTCGCGATCCTGCCGCTGGAGCGGCTCTACCCCCTGCCCGCCCGGGAACTGGCGGCGGAGCTGGCGAAGTACCCGCAGGTCACCGACGTCCGCTGGGTGCAGGACGAGCCGGAGAACCAGGGCGCCTGGTGGTTCCTGCAGCTGCACCTGCCCGGTGCGGTGGCGGCCTTCCTGCCCGGCTACGAACTGAACCTGACCGGGATCACCCGGCCTGCGGCGTCCGCGCCGTCGGTGGGTTCGGTGAAGGTGCACCAGGCCCAGGCGGCGGACCTGCTCGCCCGCGCGCTGGAGGGCTGATGTACTTCACCGACCGCGGCATCGAGGAACTCGCCGACCGCCGCGGTGACGAGGAGGTCAGCCTCGCCTGGCTGTCCGAGAAGCTGAGCCTGTTCGTCGACCTGTATCCCGAGCACGAGAATGCTGTCGAGCGGCTGGCCACCTGGCTCGCCCGACTCGACGACGAGGAGGACTGACAGTGCTCACCCAGCAGGCCGCGGACGCGTTCGCCGTGCTCACCGGGACGGCGCCCACCGGCGTGTGGACCTCACCGGGACGGATCAACCTGATCGGCGAGCACACCGACTACAACGACGGCTACGTGCTGCCGTTCGCGATCCCCCAGGCGGCGTACGTGGCGGCGTCCCCGCGGACGGACGGCCGCTGGCGGTTCCGCTCGGTCGATCTCAACGACACCGTCGAGATCGGCGAGGACGGCCTCGTCCCCGGCACGCCGGGCTGGCACTCCTACCTGGCCGGCGTGGTGTGGGCGCTGCGGGAGGCGGGCCACCAGGTGGGCGGTGCCGACCTCGTGCTGACCTCCGACGTGCCGCTCGGGGCCGGCCTGTCGTCGTCCGCGGCGATCGAGTGCGCGGCCCTCGCCGCGCTGGCCGACCTGAACGGTCTGGAGATCGCGCCGATGGACCGGGCGAAGCTCACGCGGGTCGCGGAGAACGCCTACGTCGGCGCGCCGACCGGGCTGCTCGACCAGGCCGCGTCCACGCTGTGCGTCGCCGACCACGCCCTGTTCCTCGACTGCCGGACGCTGGAGACCAGCCAGGTGCCGCTCGCGGTCAGCGGCGCGGGGCTGGAGATCCTGGTCATCGACACCCGCACGCGGCACAGCCACGTGGACGGCGAGTACGCCGCGCGCCGGGCGAATTGTGAGGAGGCCAGCCGGATCCTCGGCGTGGCTGCCCTGCGCGACGTCACCGATCTGGACGCCGCCCTGGCGCAGCTGCCCGAGCTGATCGGACGGCGGGTGCGGCACATCGTCACCGAGAACCAGCGGGTGCTGGACTCGATGACGGCACTCGCCGCGGCCGACTACGCCAGGCTGGGCCGGTTGATGACCGCGTCGCACGTGTCGATGCGCGACGACTACGAGATCACCGAGACCAGTGTCGATCTCGCCGTCGAGACCGCGCTCGCCGCGGGGGCGCTGGGCGCCCGGATGACCGGTGGCGGCTTCGGTGGCTGTGTACTGGCGCTGATCCGTGCCGAGGACGACCAGAAGGTCGGCGACGCCGTCCGCACCGCGTTCGCCGACGCCGGCCTCACCGAGCCGGTGGCGTTCGTCGGCCGCCCGTCCGCGGGAGCCCGCCGGGTCCTCTGAGTGGTGGAAAAGGGGTCTGTCCCCGTTTTCCGCCGAACCCGAGGAAGTGGCGGGAAATGGGGACAGACCCCTTTTCCACCACTCTCAGGGCTTCGAGCGCAGGTGCAGGGCGCGACTGGTGGACGGCAGGGCTCCGGCCACCACGGTGGCCGCGGAGACGACCACGAACACCCACACCCAGGGCGCGGCCGCGGTGAAGGTGAAGCCGGCCACGACATTGAGCAGCGACAGGGCGACCACCGGGCCGCGGCCGAACAGGTTCAGCTGCCACAGCCCCCACGCCGCCGCGCAGAGGCCGAGCCCGTAGGCGGCCAGGAAGAGGCCGACGCCGCCGCTGAACTGGCCGTGCCCCGAAGCCAGGGACGCGATCGCGAGCACAATCAACGCCAGCCCGACCAGCGCGGCTCCCGCGACCGCCACCACGACGGAGGCGGGACGGGTCGTTCCAGGTGCCGGCACGTCGGACAGCGTAGCCAAAGCGCCGTCCAGCACGTGCAGCGGGCGACGCCACGTCCACACACAAGTGCAAATTGCCCGCAGGACCTTGTGCAGGCCAGCTAGAGTTGTCAGTCTGGACCGGGCGGGTGTTTGGACGCTGCGCCCGGTTACGCGTGCGAGGGCCGACCGCCATCGATGCCCACCTACTCAAGGAGTGTTACTTAATGGACTGGCGCCACAGGGCTGCCTGCCTGACCGAGGACCCCGAGCTGTTCTTCCCGATCGGCAACACGGGTCCCGCCCTGATGCAGATCGCGGAAGCGAAGAAGGTCTGCCGTCGTTGCGAGGTGCGCGAAGCGTGCCTGCAGTGGGCGCTGGACGCAGGTCAGGATCACGGCGTCTGGGGCGGGCTCAGCGAGGACGAACGCCGGGCCATGAAGCGCCGCGCCGCCCGGATGCGGGTGCGCAACAGCTGAGTTCCGTCCGCCGGACGTGAACCGGAGTTGGACCTGTCCCCTTTCGTTCAGGCTCGTGAACGGAAAGGGGACAGGTCCAACTCCCGTTCAGATCAGGGGGACGCGGACGGTCGCCGTCGTGGCGTCGCCCTCCGTGGCGAGGCGGAACTGGCCACCGAGGTCGGCCACCAGAGTGCTGACGATCGACAGGCCCAGGCTGGTGGAACTGGTGATCGTGAAGCCCTCCGGCAGGGGTTCGCCGAAGTTCACCACCTCGACGACGAGCTCTCCGTCCTGCTGCAGCGGCCGGACGAGCACCTCCCCGGACTGCTGGCGCAGGCCGTGCTCCACGGCGTTCTGGCACAGCTCGGTGAGCACGAGGGACAGGCTGGTGGCCACGTCCGCCGGCACATAGCCGAACGAACCCTCGCGGACCATCCGCACCTTGCCGCCGGTGGTGGCGACGTCGCCGACCATGCGCAGCAGCCGGTCCGCGACGTCGTCGAACTTCACCGACGAGTCGAAGCCCTGGCTCAGGATCTCGTGCACGACCGCGATGGCCGCCACCCGCTTCATCGCGTCGCTGAGCGCGCCCTTCGCCTCCGGGGACGAGATCCGCCGGGCCTGCAGCCGCAGCAGCGCCGCCACCGTCTGCAGGTTGTTCTTCACCCGGTGGTGGATCTCGCGGATGGTGGCGTCCTTGGTCACCAGCTGCCGCTCGCGGGAGCGCAGTTCGGTGGTGTCGCGACACATCACCAGCAGCCCGTCCGGCCCGTCCTCGCCGGTCAGCGGCAGCACGCGCAGCCGGACGTTCGCCGTACTGGTCTCCAGGTCGAGTTCGGCGGAGCCGCGTCCGCTCAGGCTGGCGGCGACCGGACGCTCCACCGGTGCCCGCTCCTTCAGCAGTGAGCGGGTGATCGCGACGAAGTCCTCGCCGTAGAGGTCGGAGGTCAGGCCCAGGCGGCGGTACGCGCTCAGCGCGTTCGGGCTCGCGAACACGATCAGCCCGGCCCGGTTCACCCGGATCATGCCGTCCCCCACCCGCGGCGAGACCCACGGCACCCGCCGCTCCCCGCCCAGCGGGAACTGGTGGCGGTACACCATCCCCGCGATTACCTGGGCCGCCTCGAGGTAGGCGTCCTCGAGCGCTCCCGGCGCGCGGACACCCATCTGGTTGGTGTGCATCTCCACGACGGCGAGGACGCGGTCGTCCCGCTGCACCGGAATGGCCTGCACGTCGACCGGAATGCCGGCATGGAGCTTGTTGCCGCTGGTGTGGCAGATCTCCCGGGAGAGGTAGGCCTCGGTGACGAGGTGCTCGGGGTCGTAGGCGATCTCCTCGCCGACCACGTCGTCCTCCAGGGACGTCGGGCCTGTGGTGGGACGGACCTGCGCGGCCGCCCAGAACACGTTGTCGTCGACGTCCGGGACCCAGAGGATCAGGTCAGCGAACGCGAGATCGGCGAGCAGCGACCATTCGTCGACGAGCTGGGTGAGCCACTCCAGGTCCTCATCCTCGAGGCTGCAGTGGCGCCGGATCACCTGCTCCATCGTCTGCATGCCCGCCACCCTACTGTGACTCCGGTTGGACCCTCTCAGCGGCGGCTGGCAGAATGGGTCCCCGCGCCGTCCGGCGTGACCAAGACGATGAGGAGACCACGATGGGTAAGGGTGGCCGTAAGCGCCGTTCCCGCAGGA
>DAINOM010000224.1:0-4818 GCA_036735445.1 Propionicimonas sp. | reverse complement strand
GACGAGATGGTGCTGGTGCGCGACATCGAGGTGTGGAGCACGTGCGAGCACCACCTGCTGCCGTTCACCGGCGTCGCCCACGTCGGGTACATCCCGGCGAAGGGCCGGATCACCGGGCTGAGCAAGCTCGCCCGGCTGGTGGACGCGTTCGCGAAGCGTCCCCAGGTGCAGGAGCGGCTGACCTCGGAGGTGGCGGACGCCCTCGTCGAGCACCTCGAGCCCCAGGGCGTGATCGTCGTGGTGGAGTGCGAGCACCTGTGCATGACCATGCGCGGCGTCCGCAAGCCGGGCGCCAAGACCGTGACCAGCGCCGTCCGCGGCGTGATGGCTCACCCCGCCACCCGCGCCGAGGCGATGAGCCTGATCATCGGCTGAGCGACGCCGATTCCGACCGGCGTCCGGTCGGCTTTCAGGCCGCATCGCGAAATTCGTAGCGCTCGGGCCGTGATCGAGCGTGCGCTCGGGAGTCTCTGAGTTGAGGGATTTCGGCGAGACGTGGTGCGCGAGCCCGCTTTCGCACCGCTCGCCTTGTCCCATGCCATTCAGGGAAGAGGAAGTGCATGCAGAACCAGAACCGACTCAGGCTCGCTCTCGTCGGGATGCTCGCCGCCACGGCATTCAGTGCGGTACCCGCATTCGCGCAGGGCGACGGTCAGGCCGGATCCGGCGGCCCGGCCGGCGTCGTCGTGGCGGCAGGTCCGACCGCCGTGGCCACCGGCCGGTCCGAGCCGCCGTCCGTCCGGGCGTCCGCAACGCCGACGGCCGAACCGGTCGCGACCACGGAAGGCCCCGAACCGGCGCCGGCCCGAACCGCGGAGACGACGCCAGGTGCGGACGGTACCCCGGTCGCCGCGACCGGCCCGGTCACGCCGACCGGTGCCGGCCGGGCTGCGCCGCAGCGGGTGTCGGCCGCGGCGGCGTGCACACCCGCCGACCGCAGTGACTCCATCGATTCGCTGGAACTGGTGACCGTGGACGGCTCCCCGACCCTGGAGGCGTGGGAGAGTGTTCGGCTGGAGTTCGCGGGATCGCTCCCGGACGGTGGTTGCGCGGGGGACACGGTCACCATCTCGATCCCGAACTCGCTGGGTACGGTGAGCGGGGTGTTCCCGGTCCTGGCCGCCGACGGCACGCAGATGGGGACGATGGTCGTCAGCGGCGGCAAGGCGGTGATCACCTTCAACGACTACGTGGAGACCCACGACCAGATCACCTTCGAGGGATTCCTGGGACTTCATGTCACGAACCGGCTCGAGCCCGGCCGCGACTACGTCCTCGAGTTCCCCGTTGGGAGTGAGGTGATCCGGGTCCCGGTGACGACCGGCGAGTGCCCGGGCTGCGCCGACGAACCCACCAGGGCGGGCAAGTGGGCGAGCATGCAGCTGGGCGACCCCAACTACGTCGCCTTCGGAATCGTCACCGAGGTCACCCAGGGCGATGGTGAGCAGATCGTGATCACCGACACGCTCGGGCCGGGACAGGAGTTCGACTGCTCGAGCCTCGTGGTCCGGATGGGCAACAGTCGGGATGCCTGGGGCGCCGTGATCTGGAGCCAGTGGGTCACTGGCCGGGCGACGATCACCTGTGATCCGGCCAGTGCGGTCGCGACCGTGTCGATCGCGGCCACGGCCGCGGGGGAGTACTACACCCTCGAAGGTCACGCGATCGTCACCGAGGTGCGCGACAGCTACACGGACAACGCGAGAGTGGTTCAGTCAGGCGTGACCCACGAGGTGTCGGCTGAGGCGGGTTTCCGGTCCGGCGGAGTGATCGGGGACGGCTCCGGCCGAGTCCCGCACATCGACATCGAGAAGTGGTCGACCGATCAGGGGCCGGTCGACGGTGACCACGACGACGCGCCCGGCAAGGCTCTCGACCCCGCCGCCGCGGAGCAGATCAGCTTCACGATCACCAACGACGGTCGGGAAGACCTCGTCGATGTCGTCGTGGCCGACCGCACCAGCGGTGGGATCGGCGTCATCGAGGGGCTCAGCTGCGACTTCAGTCCTCTGGGAGGCCCGGCCACCGGTGTTGAGTGGGCGGGACCCTTCGTGGTCGGCGCGACCTTCACCTGCACCGGCACGCTGCCGCCCCTTGGCGCCGCCGCGTCGCACGCGGACCTGGCTTCCGTCGACGCGATCGGCGTACAGACGAGGCAGCCGGTGGAGGACGAGGACTCATGGCACGGGACCACGCCGGAGCAGCAGACGCCCACCCCCACCCCGACCCCGACCGAGACCGAGGTCGAGGTGCAGCAGCCGTCGTCATCGTCCGGGTCGGATGACCAGGAGCTGGCCTACACCGGCGCCGGCTCGGTGCCGCTGGCGGCGGGGCTGCTGGGCGGCGTGCTGCTCATCGTCGGACTCGGCCTGATTCGGCTGCGCGGCCGAAGGAACTGACCGCCGTCGGCGCGACCGGGCCCGGCCGGCGCCGGGTCCGGTTGCGTCAGGATCACGGACGATGGCTAGGCTGCCGTCCGTGACGCCTCTGCCGCAGCCCGGCCGGACGCTGGTGATGGGCATCCTGAACGTCACCACCGACTCCTTCTCGGACGGCGGCGAGTTCATCGCGGTGGACGCCGCCGTCCGGCACGGGCTTGACCTGCACGCCGAGGGCGCCGACATCGTGGACGTCGGTGGCGAGTCCACCCGTCCCGGGGCCGCCCGGGTCGATCCGCAGGCGGAACTCGACCGGGTGCTGCCGGTGATCGGGCAGCTGAGCGAGGCCGGGGTCGCGGTCTCGATCGACACCATGCGCGCGGAGGTCGCGGTCGCGGCGGTCGCCGCGGGGGCCGTGCTGGTCAACGACGTCTCCGGAGGCCTCGCCGATCCCGACATGCTGCCGGCCGTCGCCGGACTCGACGTCGGCTACGTCGCCATGCACTGGCGCGGCCACTCCGACCGGATGGCCGACCTCGCGCACTACACCGATGTCGTCGCGGACGTCCACGCCGAGCTGGCCGACCGGCTCGAGGCCGCCGTCGCGGCAGGGATCGACGCCGATCGGGTGGTCCTCGACCCGGGGCTCGGCTTCGCCAAGACCGCCGCCCACAACTGGGCGCTCCTGCAACACCTCGACGAGTTGGCCGCGTTGGGCCGTCCGCTCCTGGTCGGCGCCTCCCGCAAGCGCTTCCTCGGCGAACTCCTCGCCGGCCCGGACGGCCCCAGGCCGCCCAAGGAACGGGACGACGCCGGCGTCGCCATCACCACGCTGCTCGCTGCCGGCGGCATCTGGGGCGTGCGGACGCACACCGTCCGCCCGCACCGGGACGCCATCGCCGTCGCCACCCGGCTGACGCCCGGTAGGGTCGCCGGTATGGAGGTGGAGTGATGGAGCGTCCCGACCAGATCCGGCTGGCCGGCATCCAGGTGACCGCCCGGCACGGGGTGTACGCGGCCGAGAAGGTCACGCCGCAGCTGTTCGTGATCGATGTGGCCTGCAGCCTGCGGCCCCGTCCGGACAGCGACGACCTCGCCACCACCGTCGACTACGCCGAACTCTCCCGGCAGGTGGCGGACGTCGCCGGCGCCGACTCGGTCGACCTGATCGAGACGCTCGCCGAGCGGGTCGCCGCCACCTGCCTCGCCAATCCGCTGGTCGCCGAGGTCGAGGTGACCGTGCACAAGCCGCAGGCCCCGCTGCCGGTCCCCGTGGCCGACGTGGCCGTGACCATCACCAGGAGGAACCCCACGTGACCGGTGCCTACCTCGACGTCGACACCCTCTCCGGCATGGCGCCGCTGCGGGTCGGCGTGTTCTCCCTCGGCTCCAACCTCGGCGACCGGCTGGACTACCTGCAGGGAGCGGTCAACGCCCTCCGGGCCACCCCCGGACTGAAGATCACCGGCATCTCCAGCGTGTACGAGACCACCCCGGTCGGCAACGTCGACCAGCCCGACTTCCTCAACCTCGTCGTCGTCACCGAGTCGACGCTGGCGTCCATGGTGATGCTGGAGCGGGCGCTGGCGATCGAGGACGCCTTCGCGCGCGTCCGGCTGGTGCCGCAGGGCCCGCGGACGGTGGACGTCGACCTGATCGCCGTCGGCGACCGCGTCCTGAACGGCGAGCACCTCACCCTGCCGCACCCGCGGGCGCACGAGCGCGCGTTCGTCCTGGTGCCGTGGCACGAGGTGGAGCCGGACGCGGTGCTGGTCGGCCACGGCCGCATCGCCGACCTGCTCGCCGGCCTGGACGCGTCCGGGGTGCAGCGCCGCGACGACCTGCGGATCGACTGATGCCCGAGCCCTTGCCGCCCCCGGCAACGGTCACCCCGACCAGCTGGCAGTCGGTCGGGGTGGCGCTCGTCGTCGGCATCGGCCTGGGCTGGTCGCTGTTCACCGCGCTGGACCGGTTCACCGGCGAGGTGCCCCAGCTGCCGCTGGCGGTCACCGTGGTGGTCGCGGTGTTCGCCGTCGTGGTCGGCGTGGAAGCCATCCGGACCCACCGCACGATCCAGGTGCGCCGGCTGCCGGTTCCCCCGCGGCGGGCGGTGGCCCTGCTCGTGCTCGGCAAGGCGTGCCTGCTCGGCGGCACGGCCCTGGTCGGTGGCTACGCCGCGGTGGCCGCCTTCCTGTGGCGCCGGCTGGAGGTGAACCTGCCGCGCGAGCGTCTGGTCAGTCCCGTGGTGGCGGTCATCGCGAGCGCCGCGCTGGCGGTCGCCGGGGCGTTTCTCGAACGCTCGTGCCGGATTCCACGTCCCCGAAAGGAGGACGCCACGCCGTCCACCATTCCGGGAAGTCCCCATACGCCTGACTAGACTCCGGGGCGTGAATACCGCCGTCACGCCGAGAAAAGCGAATCCTTCCCCGCTGCGCCGTTA
>DAINOM010000223.1:0-4898 GCA_036735445.1 Propionicimonas sp. | reverse complement strand
GGCTACCCGCACCCGGACCACATCCAGTGCCACCGGGTGTCGATGGCCGCCGTGGCCGCAGCGGCCGACCCCGAGGCGTGGCCCGAGCACGGGGAGTCGTGGCAGGTGCCGAAGGTCTACTACGACATGACCCTGCACCGTGGACGCTACGCCGCCCTGGACGCGGCCATGCACAGGGCGGGCCTCGGCCGCCCCTATGCGGAGTGGCTGGCGCAGTGGGGCGAGGATCCGGAGCGGCTCTCCCGGCTGACCACCTTCGTGCCCTGCTCCGACTACTTCGACGTGCGCAACGCCGCCCTGCTGGCCCACGCCACCCAGATCGACCCGGAGGGCCGCTGGTTCGCCGTGCCGCTGGAGGTGCAGAAGGCCGGCTGGCCGACCGAGGACTTCCAGCTGGTCCGTTCGACGGTGCCGGTGGAGCTGCCGGAATCGGACCTCTTCGCCGGATTGCGGGAGGGTGAGGAGGACTACGCGATCTAGCGCGGAGGATTTCCCGCGTTGTTCGGTGGAGAATCCTCCGCGTCGTTCCGGCTGACTCCCTCTACCCTAGGGTCATGGATCTGGTGACGCCTCCCTGGCTGCCGCTCGCGATGGTCGGAGGGCTGCTCGTCGTGCTCGGCCTCCTCTACTGGAGCATGCGCCGCAACATCCGCCGGATCGACTTCGACGAGGAGCCGGCGCCGGACTCCCCGGTCTCGCCCACCGACTGAACGGCGTCTTTGGGGAACGCAACTCCGCGAGCTAGTTTAGAGTTCAATCATCTGCTCGTTGGAAGGTTCAATCGTGATCGCCGTCACCGCTGCCAGTGGCCATCTCGGCCGTCTCGCCCTCGCTGAAGCCGCCCGGGTACGTCCCGGTGAGGTGGTTGCCGTCGTCCGGGACCCGGCCCGGCTGGAGTCCGTCCCCGACGGCGTCGAGGTCCGGACGGCTGACTACGGCGATCGGGCGGCGATGGCCGCGGCCCTGGCCGGGGTCGAAGGGGTGCTGATGATCTCGTCCAACGAGGTTGGGAACCGAATCGAGCACCACCGCAGCGTGATCGACGCCGCGCGCGACGCCGGCGTGGCGAAGCTGGTGTACACCTCGGCGCCGCGCGCGACCACGTCCCCGTTGATGCTCGTGGCCGACCACAAGGCGACCGAGGAGTACCTGGCGGAGTCCGGGCTGTCGTGGACGGTCGCGCGGCACAACTGGTACCACGAGAACTACGTCCCGAACCTCGCCGTGGTGGCAAGGACCGGAGTGCTGCTGTCGGCCGCCGGTGACGGGCTGGTCGCGTCCGCGAGCCGGGCCGACTTCGCCGCGGGCGACATCGCGCTGCTCACCGGTCCGTGGCGGGACGGCTCCGTGTACGAGTTCGGCGGCGACGTGGCCTGGAGCTTCCGCCAGCTCGCCACCTGGTACGCGGAGGCGCTGGATCGCCCCGTGGAGTACTGGCCGGTGGACGCGGCGACCCTTGTGTCCGAACTGGTCGCCTCCGGGGTTCCGGAAGGCGGCGCGCAGTTCGCCGCGGCGGTGGACGCCGGCATCGCCCAGGGCGCGCTGGCCGAGGCGACCGGTGAGCTCGGCCGGCTGCTCGGCCGGCCCACCACCCCGATGCCGGACGCCCTGCGGGAAGCCGCCGTCGGACTCTGAGCCGGCCCGCCGCCGATGCTCACCTATGCTTGCTCGCTGTGAATCGACTGGCTGAGGCCACCTCTCCGTACCTGCGGATGCACGCCGACAATCCCATCGACTGGTGGGAGTGGGGCCCGGACGCGCTCGCGGAGGCGAAGGCGTCCGACCGACCGATCCTGCTGTCGGTCGGCTACGCGGCCTGTCACTGGTGCCACGTGATGGCGCACGAGTCGTTCTCCGACCCGGAGATCGCGGCGATCGTGAACCCGAACTTCGTGGCCATCAAGGTCGACCGTGAGGAACGCCCCGACCTCGACGCGGTGTACATGAAGGCCACCCAGGCGCTCACCGGCGCGGGTGGCTGGCCAATGACGGTCTTCCTCACTCCCGACGGACGGCCGTTCTTCGCCGGCACCTACTACCCGCCGCAGCGCACGGGCGGGATGCCGTCCTTCGCCGAGGTGCTGGGCGCGATCGACACCGCATGGCGGCAGCGCCGCGAAGAGGCGGACGCGAGCGCCACCGCCATCGCCACCCACCTCGCCGACGCGTTCGCACCGCTGCCCGCGGCGGCTCCCACCGTCGACGTGTGGCAGGCACTGGACGCCGTCAGCCGCGAGTTCGACCCCCTGCACGGCGGCTTCGGCACCGCGCCGAAGTTCCCCGCCCCGCTGCTGGTGGACGCCCTGCTGGTCAAGGGTGAGCCGGGTTCCCTCGACGTCGCGCAGCGCACCCTGGACGCGATGGCCCGCGGGGGCATCCACGACCAGGTCGGCGGTGGCTTCGCCCGGTACAGCGTGGACGCGGGCTGGGTGGTGCCGCACTTCGAGAAGATGCTCTACGACAACGCCCTGCTGCTCGGCGCATACACCCGTGGCTGGCGGCGCGTGCCCGACCACGACCCCGTGCTGCGCTGGCAGTTCGAGCGCGTGGTGCGGGGGATCGTCGGCTGGCTGGAGCGCGAACTGCTGCTCGAACGGGGCGGCTTCGCCTCCTCGCTGGACGCCGACAGCCTCGACATCCACGGCCGCCAGCACGAGGGCATCTACTACTGCTGGACACCGGAACTGCTCGTCGATGCGCTGGGCGCGGATGACGGTGAGTGGGCGGCAGAGGTGTTCCACGTGACCACGTCCGGGACCTTCGAGCACGGCCTGTCCACGCTGCAGCTGCGCGGCAACCCGGACCCGGAGCGACTCGCGTCGGTCGCATCGCGGCTGCTGGTGGAGCGGCAGCAGCGGTTCGCGCCCGCGCGGGACGACAAGGTCGTGGCCGCCTGGAACGGCTGGACGATCGACGCACTGGTCTGGGCGGCGACGGTGTTCGACGAGCCCGCGTGGCTGGACCTGTCCAGGAGTGCGGCCGAGTGCCTGTGGCGCGACCACTGGGACGGCCGGCTGCACCGTTCGTCGCTGGCCGGTGTCGCCGCCGAGGTGACCGGTTTCGCGGAGGACTACGGCGCGGTCGCGCTGGGCTTCGCCCGGCTGGCCGGGGCCACCGGGGACGCGGAGTGGCTGCGTCGGGCTGAGGTGCTGCTCGACCAGGCGCTGGAGCTGTTCGGCGCCGAGGACGGCGGCTTCTTCGACGTCGCGGCCGATGCCGAGCAGTTGTTCGCCCGGGCGAGGGATGTCAGCGACAACCCCACGCCGTCGGGCGCGAGCGCGCTGGTGGCGGCCCTGCGGTTGGTGGCCCTGCTGGCCGACCGGCCGGAGCTGGACGCCCGTGCGGACGCCGCGGCTCTCACCCTGCGTGGGCTGCTGGAGCAGGCGCCCCGGTTCGCCGGGTCGGCGCTCGTCGATGCCCTCGTCGCCGATGAGGCGCGGACGGGGCTGCGTCCGGCGGTGGCGGTGGTCGTGGGCGCCGAGCCGCTCGGCGACCTGGCCCGCGCCACGTGGCGGATGGCGCCGATCGGCACCGCCGTGGTCACCGGCGCGCCCGGGACGCAGGGCTTCGCCCACCACTTCGACGAGCGCCCGGATCCCGGCGTCTACGTGTGCCGCGGCACCACCTGCTTCGCGCCCACCTCCGACCTCACGGAGTTGCGGACGGCCTTGTGGAGCCGCGTCTCCTGAACGGTCACGGTCCAGGAGCCGTTCGTCGAGCCTGTCGAGACGCGCCGCGCCGATCGTGGTCGCGTTGTCGAGCCGGTGTCGGGGATCCCGGCGTTCGCCGGGATGACGTGACTCCCCACCGGTCATCCCGGGCCTGACCCGGGATCCGTCGAGATTCAGTCGCGCGGCAACGTCGTCCGGGAGAAGTTGAGGTACGAGCGACTTGCGGTGGGTCCACGCTGTCCGTGGTACCGGGAGCCGGTGGCGCCCGCGCCGTAGGGCAGCTCGGCGGCCGACGACAGCCGGAAGAAGCACAGCTGCCCGATCTTCATGCCGGGCCACAGCTTGATCGGCAGGGTGGCGACGTTGGACAGCTCCAGCGTGACGTGGCCGGAGAAGCCGGGGTCGACGAAGCCGGCGGTGGAATGGGTGAGCAGCCCGAGCCGTCCCAGCGACGACTTGCCCTCGAGGCGGGCGGCGATGTCGTCGGGCAGCGTGACCACCTCGTAGGTGCTGGCCAGCACGTCGATCACCGCGTACTTGTGGTTGTCGAAGAGCCGGAACCAGCGGTCGATCCGGACGTCCACGCTCGATGGCTGCACCATCTGCTCGTCGTACGGTTCGAGGTGCACCCGTCCCGCGGCCAGTTCGGCGCGGATGTCGCGATCAGACAGCAGCATGCGCCGAGGGTACGCCGGACGCCGCCGCGCGGTCAGCCGTCCCGTCCACCCGCCGTCCCGTCCACCCACCGACTTGTCAGAACGTCGGCCGGCCAGGACCGGCTGAGGTTCTGACAACTCGGCAAGGGGGGTCAGGAGAAGACGGCGAGGACGATCGCGGCGTAGTGGCAGGCGGCCGCGGCGATCGTGCAGGCGTGGAACACCTCGTGGAAGCCGAACCAGGCGGGGGAGGGGTCGGGACGCTTGCGTCCATAGATCACGGCGCCGACGGTGTAGAAGACGCCGCCCAGACCGATCAGGCCGACCACCCAGGGTCCGCCGACCGCCCAGAAGGACGGCAGCCAGCCGAGGCCGGCCCACCCCATGCCGAGGTAGCAGACCACGTCCAGCCAGCGCGGCGCGGTGTGCCAGAACACGCGGACGACGACGCCGACCACGGCCACCGACCAGATCAGGACGAGCAGCGCGGTGGCGTTCGGGCGGTCGAGCAGGGTGAGCGCCAGCGGGGTGTAGGTCGCGGCGATGAACACGAAGATGTTGGCGTGGTCGA